>JAMXLK010000098.1 GCA_024281075.1 Vulcanimicrobiia bacterium | reverse complement strand
CGCGCAGCCCGGCGCCGCTCGGGCCTCGATACGTTGACTGCCGCGCATCTCGGCGCGCTGGAGTCGGTTGCCGATCAAGCGCTCAGCGCGCGGATGGCGATTCCGCCGCCGGCGCCCGACGCGTCGCCGTAAGTTTAATACGTGAGCGTGCCGCTCCATGAGTCGGAGTAACTGCTGGCGCCGCAACTGAAGGTGACGGTCCCATAACCACTGGCGTTGATGAACTTGCCCGTTCCACGCTTGACGACGTAGCCGACGGCGTTGGTGCACGGGTTATGGAGCGCAGAGCCGTTGAGGCCCAGGCTGAAGCTTACCGAATTTTTTGGATGATGACGGCTGGTGAGCGTGGCGGCTCCGCTCCAAACGCAGCGGCTGCCCGACGGTTTGCCCGTCATCTTGCCACTCTCGATGACAGCGTGCAAGTACGACGCACGGCCGGTACCGCTAAATTTGAAGTGTCCATTCGTGCCGCCACATACCAAAAAGTGATAGCGACCGGAAGCGTTCGCAACGAAGCTTCCTCCGCCGGTGTTCGGCCCGACCTTCGCCGCGTCGGTAAGGCCGCCGGGTGCGAAAGACGCACTCGAGCATGCCGAGACGAGCAGCGCAAAGACGAGGCAAGCCGAAGGCTTCGCTACGTTATTCATGTCCAATAAACTCCTTCTCACGATACTTTGACGAGCAGGTCATTGTCAGGTCTCGATTCCGGCAACGCATAACCGAGCAGGTGCGCGACGTCGCGGGCGATCACGCCGGTCTGTCGGTCGTGTGCGGCGTAGCGTGCTGCCAAGCCGTGCCAGTACGCGCCGGCGCGTGCGGCGTCGAGCGGCGATAAGCCTTGCGATAGCAGCGTCGCAATAATTCCGGTCAGCACGTCGCCGGTACCGGCCGTCGCCAGCGCGCTGGTTCCCGTTGGGTTGATATGGACCGGCCCGCGGCCGTCGTACACCAGCGTGTCGGCACCCTTGAGCAGCGTCGTAACGCCCGTGCGGTCGACGAACTCGCAAATCCGCTCGACTCGCGTACCCGGCGCAACGGTCCCGCGCCCAGACAAGCGCGCGAACTCGCCGGCATGCGGCGTCACGACGCACGGCTTGCCGCGCAGCAGCTCGAGCCGTTTGCTCAAGTGAAAGAGACCGCTGGCGTCGATGACGGTCGGCAGCGTGTTGGCTTCGAGGAACCGCGCGAAGATTTCGCCGGTGCGGTCGTCCAAACCCAATCCCGGCCCGATTGCGATCGATCCGTTGCGCTTGGAAATCTCGAGCAGCTCGTCGACGACCGCTTGCGGCGTCGCCGTGTCGGAAAGCTCGACGACGACTTGCTCGACCAGATGCATGCGCAGCGCGGCTGCCGCGGAACTCGGTGTAGCGACCGTGACATAGCCGGCGCCGGCACGGGCGGCGCCCAGTGCGCAAAGGATCGCCGCGCCCGGAAACTGGGCTGAACCTGCAACGATCAGCGGTGCGCCCGCGGAGCGTTTGTCGCTTTCCGCCGCACGATGCGGGAGCAGCTTTAAGAACGCATTATCGTCGAGTGCGGCAAACCGTTGCGGCTGCGCTGCGAGCATCGCGTCGTCGATACCGATGCGCCCAACCCAAAGTTCGCCGACGTGTGCGAGCGCCGGCGCCAGCAGCAAGCCGGGCTTCGCCGCAGCGAGCGTCACGGTAATTGTGGCGCGCACCGCATCGTCGTCAACGGCACCGGTGAGTGCATCGATACCGCTCGGTATGTCGATGGCAAGGACGGTTCGCTCGCGAGCGTCGAGCACGCGCGTGAGGTGACGGTATGAATCCGGCAGCGGCAACCGAGCCCCGGTGCCGAAAAGACCGTCGACGGCGACGGCGCCGGCAAGCAGCTCGCGTGCGTCATTTTCATCGCGCGGCATCGGCACGGCCCGCACCGCAGCGGCCGCCGCGCGCGCTTCTGCCGCAGTGCGTGCTTGCGACCGCCGCTCGGATGGATCGGCCGCAATGGTACATTCGTATTGCGGCGAGAGTTCCGCCAACGCCGCGAACGCGTCGCCGCCGTTATTACCGGGGCCGGCGAACGCGACGACCGGACGTTCCGGGCCGGCAATGGCGCGCACGCGCTCGGCAATGCGCTTTCCGGCAGCGCGCATGAGCGCGTCCTCGCCGCTTCGGGCAATGCCTTGCGCGTCGGCGGCGCGCGCGGCGTCCGGGGTCAGGACGTAAATCATGACTCCAAGATAACGACGGCCGCGGCGACCGCGGCCGTATGCGTAATGGTGAGGTGGATCGTGCGCACGCCCCGGCGCTCGATCAATCGTGAGGCTCGCTCGCGTAGTTCGATCGTGGGCTTCCCGCTGCGCTCGTGCGCGACTCCCACCCATCGCCATGGAATCGCGTGGCCGAAGGCCTTTCGCGTCGCCTCCTTGGCCGCGAAGAACCCCGCGAGCCGTTCGGGCCAGTTGCGTTTGCGCATTGCGTACGCCATCTCGGCTTCCGTATAGACTTTTCGCGCGAACCACGCCAGCTTGCGCTCGTCGAAGTGGTAACGTGCGACGTCCGCAATGTCGATGCCGACTCCAACGATCACGCGAAACGACTTCGAGCCGCCGGCAAGTTTTGCCCGCATGCGGGTCGAAGCACGCGCAACGAGATGGAATCGCAGATCCGCATCGTGCCGATCAATACTGTCGACGCTGCGTTCCTCGATCGTCTCGCCACCTGCCTGGAGGAGCGTTTCCTCGCGAGCGCGCGCGTCGAGCGATCGCTGGTCGTGCCGCGCAGCACGCTCAACGCCACGCGCGGTCAGCTTTTCATCGCGACGCTCAACGCCAAAATTCAGCGCGCGCATCCCGACGCCGACGGCGTGCTGCTCGCAGTGACGGATTTCGACTGCTACAAAACGTCACACCGTTTCGTTTTCGGCGATGCCGACGAATCACAGGGCATCGCCGTCGTCTCAATCCACCGCTTGCGTTCGGAGTTCTACGGCGAACCCGCCGATCCGAATCTGCTCTTCCAGCGCACGCTCAAAGAGTCGATTCACGAGCTCGGTCACGCCTTCGGGCTCAAACATTGCTACAACGCGCGCTGCGCGATGTACTATTCCAATTCCATCTTCGAAACCGACAACAAGATGCCGCATTTTTGCGAAATCTGCGACCGGCGCCTCACGCGCACGCGAAACGAACGCCCTTAGCTTCGAAGCACCCGCGCGTCGGCCAGCGACACGGTTTCCATCGCTCCGCCTTTGCGCCGAACTTGCAAGCCGCCGCCGGTAGCGAGGCCTTCGGCAATCGTTTCAAACGATTCCACCTCGCCGTCGAGCGCGATGCGGTAAGGGCGGCCCGGTAACCCCGCTGCTTCGTCCCACTCGACCCGCACGCGTTCGGGATCGTCGAGCATGAAGAGCCGGCGCTCGTACTGCGCAAGCAATGCGCGAAGGAGTGCCGGGCGTTCGAGCGTCGCAACGTCGTCGCAGTAGGCGGGCGGCGGATCGATGCCCGAACTGGCGCCGGGCCGGCGCACGTTGATTCCGACGCCGCATGCCGCCCTTGCGGAGGGGCCGATCACGCACGATTGGCAGAGAATGCCGGCAAGTTTTCGTTCGCCGAGCAACACGTCGTTGGGCCATTGCAGCAACGTCACGACGCCGAAGTCGAGCAACGCGGCGCGAACCGCGAGCGCAACCCAATACGGCACGACCCAAAGATGCTCGGTAGCGAGGTCGCGCGGCAGTATCGTCGTGCAGAGCAGCGCCGTTCCGGCGGGTGCAAGCCACCGCCGCCCTTTGCGCCCCGCACCGCGCCGCTGATATTCTGCCACGATGGTGTGTCCGCCGAAACGCTCGTCGCCGAGCAGATCCGCTGCGTCGGCGTTCGTGCTGACCGTCTCTTCGACGTATCGAATCGAAGCGAACGCCGAGCCGGCTAAATCCCGCGCAACGCTCTCGTACGGTCCCGCTTTCAGCACGCCGAACTGATGTTGACCGTGGCGACGTATAACCTGCCGAGCCGTTCGCAGGGGCGAGCAAGCAAAGAACCTAAGCGGCGGGCATGGCTACCGAACGTACCCTCATTCTCGTAAAGCCGGACGCCGTCTCGCGCGGCCTCATCGGCGAAATCGTCGCGCGCATCGAACGGCGCGGTTATGTCGTCTCGGCGATGAAACTAATGCAGCTCGACGGCGGTCGCGCGCGCGAGCATTACGCGGAGCACAAAGGCAAAGCGTTTTTCGACGACCTCGTTACCTTCATTACCAGCGCGCCGCTCGTGGCGCTGGCGGTGGAAGGCGAAGGCGCGATCGACGGCTGCCGGCAGTTAATCGGTGCGACGAATCCGCTCGACGCCGCGCCGGGCTCGATTCGCGCCGATCTGGCACAGACGATCGGACGCAATCTCGTTCACGGCAGCGACAGCGCTGCGAGCGCGCAGCGCGAGCTCGCAATCTTTTTCGAAGACAAAGATTTCGTTTCGCGCCGGCACGATCTCGAACGCTGGATAAAGGAGTAAGCATGGCGCTCGAATCGCTTCGTGGCGCCGGCAACCCGCTGATCGAAGGCGTTCACGCGCGCGAAGTGCTCGACTCCCGCGGCAATCCGACCGTGGCGGTCACGGTCGCGACGAGCTTCGGCGCCGTCGAAGAAGCGATGGTTCCTTCCGGCGCGTCGACGGGTGAAAACGAAGCGGTCGAGTTACGCGACGGCGACGGGAAACGCTACGGCGGTAAGGGCGTGCGCAAGGCGGTGCGCGCCGTCAACGACGTGCTCGGGCCGGCCGTCGAGGGGCTCGACGCCACCGCGCAGCGCGAGATCGATGCGCGACTCATCGAGCTCGACGGCACGGCGAACAAGTCGAATCTCGGCGCGAATGCCATCCTCGGCGTTTCGCTGGCGGTGGCGCGCGCGGCGGCCGCGAGCGTTTCGATGCCGCTCTTCCGTTATCTCGGCGGTCCGACGGCGGCAACGCTTCCCGTACCGATGATGAACGTGATCAACGGCGGAAAGCACGCCGAGGGAGCTCTGGAGTTTCAAGAGTGTATGATCGTGCCCCACGGCGCATCGAGCGAAGCCGAGGCAGTGCGCTGGGGCAGCGAGGTCTTTCACGCGATCGGCCGGATCTTACGCGAGCGCGGATTGCAGACGCTCGTCGGCGACGAAGGCGGATATGCGCCTCCGCTTGCGACGCCGCAAGAAGCGCTCGACCTGATCGTGGCGGCAATCGAGGCCGCTGGGTACCGGCCAGGCGCCGACGTCGCCATCGCGCTCGATCCGGCATCGAGCGAGTTCTATCGCGATAATCATTACTATCCGCTGACCCGCGACGCAGCGGCCGGCGCGGATGAGATGATCGCGCTTTATACGGACCTCTGCGATCGCTATCCGATCGTATCCATCGAAGACGGACTCGCGGAGAGCGACTGGTCCGGATGGCAGAAGCTGACGCAAGCGCTCGGCAAACGCGTTCAACTCGTCGGCGACGACTTGTTCGTGACGAATAGTGAATTTCTGGCGCGCGGCATAGCCGAAGGCGCGGCCAATGCGATTCTGATCAAAGTCAATCAGATCGGGACGCTTACCGAAACGTTGGACTGCATCGCGATGGCGCAGCGAGCCGGCTACGGCGTGGTGATCTCGCATCGCTCGGGAGAAACCGAGGATACCTTCATTGCCGATCTTGCAGTGGCCAGCGGCGCCGGGCAAATCAAAACCGGATCGCTGTCGCGCAGCGATCGAACGGCGAAGTATAACCGGCTGACGGCAATCGAGGAACAGCTCGGCGCCAACGCGCGCTACGGGGGTACGTTTAAAACGGCTTCGCGACCATCAGCCAAATGAGGACTGCCCAGAGCAGCCCGCTGAGCCAGCTCATCGGTATTGCCAGACGGTCGTCGATGGCGGCGGCGAGCTCCGGTGACGGAGCGTTCTCCGGAGAGGCTTGTGCAAGCGACGCAATGCGCATCTCGCGCCGCGCATGGTATCCGATCCCGAGCGCCATGACGAGCACGAATACAACGTAGGCCGCGATCAGCCAGCCGCTGTTCAGCGGGATTCCCAGCTGCCACGCGACGACGAACCCAACCACGGCGGTAAGCAAGGCCAACGGTCCGCCGATCCGGCCGTGAAAGCTTCCCAATGCATACATGCGTTTGATGAGCGCAACGTCGCGCGTGTGCGCGACGTTCTCCAGCATTAGGCCCGGCACGACGAGCAGCGCGATGGCCGTAAACGCTAAGAGCACGTGCAAGAAATAAATCGTCATCGGCATGGGCGGTTGGCTTCAGACTTTTCTTACGGTTACCTTTCATGATCGTGTTCCGTCCGCTACAGAGACCGAGGGCGTCACCTCACCGTCCCAGCGAAAGCGGTAGGTGGCGCCCTTTGCCACGTTCATAACCAGCGCCGGGCGAAAGCACGCGACGCACGTGCCGCCGGCGCGTCGAACGCTGGGATAGACGACACCGAGCGAACCCGCAGCGATCAATCTCTCCGCCAGTTGCTGTGAGGCGACGTAGCTGTGCGGATCCAAAAATGCCGCGAAACGCTTGCCGCCGCGCAGGTCGTGGAATTCGGCGCTGAAGTCGGCGGTGTAATCGTCGCACGTCACGTCGTCGTGCAGTACGCCGATCTCGAGTAGGTCGAGCGTTTTGTGAAAGGCGATCTCGGCAATCGACGTCTCGATTTCGAAGCCGCAATACCACGCGCCGCGGTCGGGACCGTTGAAGCGGCTGCCCAGCGGATGGGGATGCGTAAAGGCCGCGTTGACGATCTGCGCGTACGGCAAGCCGAAGACGAGTTCGTGCACGTCGATGCCGCCGGGAATGCCTCCCTCTACCAGCGTGCGTTCGTTGGTGGCGATATCGAGCTTGAAGATGTCGTTGAGATGGCGGCTCGAATCGGCGATGCGGTTGAGTACGCTCTGACCGTGCTTCGATGAGATGAGACGATGCGTCTCGTTGCGCCGGACGAGTGAGGCGGGCGGAAGGCTCTTAGATGCCGCCACGGCGCGCGTCGAGCAGCCGGCGAACGAGTTGAATCGCCGGAATGCCTCCGCGTATCATGTACTCCAGCGGCGTACCGCCGCGAAAGATCGGATTGTTATTCGGAAGCGTGATCCACTGGTCGGCAAGCGCCTTGCCATGCAGGATGTTGAGCGCTTTAAAGATGCCGACGAGATACGAGATACGCAACATCGTATCCGGATCGACGGCCCGTCGCGGCGTCTTCTTGATCCCGTAATACGTGCTGCTCGCCATGCCGCCCAACAACCGCATCGCGTCCTCGTCGCGAAGATGCCAGCATTTAACAATATTGAAGAACGCCTTGAGGGCCGAAGGCCCGAGGCGCTTGCACTCCTCCGGCGAGGTAATGTCGATGAGCTCGGGGGGCGCGTACCGGCTCTCGGGATAGGTTAGAACGGTCATCGTTTTGTTATCCTGTTTTGGAGATTATACACTCCAAAACCGGAGGACGCAAGACGGGGTACAATAGCCCGCATGGAAACCGCCTGGCCCCCTTTGGATTTCGCGGCGTGGGCGCCGACGAAACGCACGCTGCACTTGATCGCCCAAATGTTCGGAAAAGTGCGCTTAGCGCTGGCGCCCTACCAGCCGAACTTCATCTTCACCGCGCTCTACATGACGCCGCGCGGCTTCACCACCAGCCCGATCCCCGTCGGACTGCGGCTCCTCGAGCTTCGACTCGATATCGCCGAGCGGCGCATCGAAGTCTGTACCAGTGACGGTCGGCGGCGGGACGTTCCGTTTACCGATTTGCCGAGCATTGCCGGCGTTTACGCGGCAGTGCTGGAAGCGTTGCACGCCCTCGACGTGCAGCTCGAATTGGGGCCCATTCCGCAGGAGGTTCCCGACACCACGCCGCTCGACCGCGACGCGCGTCTGCCGGCGTTCGTTGCCGACGATGCTCGCCGGTGGCTTACCGTGATGAGCGGAACGCAGGCGGTGTTCGATCGTTGGCGTGAGCACTTTTTCGGCCGAACCGGCATTCAGCTCTGGTGGGGCGCGTTTGATCTAGCGCTGCTGCTCTTTACCGGCAAGCACGTTCCAGCGCCGCTCGATCGGGGATATCTGATCAAGTACGATCTCGACGCCGAAATGATGAACGCCGGGTTCTATCCCGGCGACGATGCCAACGCGCCGTTCTACTACGGCTATATCTATCCCGAACCGCCGCAATGCGGGCAGCGCAGGGTCGCCGACGGCGTGATTTGGTCGGAGTCGTTCCGCGAGTGGATCATTCCCTACGACGTCGTCCGTAATGCGGCGCAACCCGAACAACTGTTACGCGGGTTTCTCGACGGTGTCTATAACATTTGCGGCGACGCCGCGCACTGGGATCGAAGCGCCCATACGTACGCGCCGCCGCCCTTACGCCATGCGCGTTAATCCTGCTTTGCGCGTTCCTTAGCCTCGTTCGCGGCGTTTTCCATCGTTTCCATCGCGGTCTCGAGGTCGATCGCTTGAGCCATCTGCTGTGCCTCTTTGTCAGGCCGGTTGGGCAATGACGGATCATCGCGACGCATCTGCTGGAGCAGCTCGATGATCTTGGCAGCGCGCTCTTCGTTGGCGAGAGAGAGCTGCAGGGTGAGTTGCGCGCGTTTTTCGGCGATCGTCCCTTGCCGATTTTCGGTGATTAAGATAAAGACGGCCATAAGTAGCGAGAACGCGCCGATGAGCAGCTGCAGAAGCGGAAAGGACGGCGCATCGAAACGACCGTGCCGCGCAAGCATCGCATCAAAGCCGATCCAGGCGAGCATGAACGCGACGACCGCGTAGGCAAACCATGGACGCCCGATCCGGTCGGTAAGCCACTCGATGCCGAGTTGCGACGGTGGCAAATCTTGCAGATGTTGCGCGTGGACCTCCGCGACGGATCGAACGGCACGTTCCAGCGGCGGCCCGGCTGCTGGGTTGCTTTTCTTCGGCATAGTGCTCGCTTTCCCAAAACGGAAAGTCCATCCGCGCGCGGGAAAGGAAACCGACGTGGGGCCTGTAGCTCAGCGGTAGAGCGGCCGGCTCATAACTGGTTGCGCGTAGGTTCGAATCCTACCAGGCCCACCATGAATCGGCTCCTATTGCCGCAGGCACCTAGATGGGAACCAGCGGCGCCCCTGACAGGGCAGCTCTAACGCATTGTTCGATATGCTCGGCTCGCTCTTCGCCGGGCGGATGCGTCCAATTGCCTCGAACATCTGCGAAGAGAAGCTTCTTTATTGCCGGCAAATCAGCAAGTACGAACCAACGCTGCGTTATACCGGCGCTCGCTGCCCAGCAGTCGGCGTCTGCTTCGTTGAGCGTCAAAAGGCGCGCATGGCCGCATTCGTGACCAACGACGAATAACGCTGCACCCGGATTGATCCGCGCCAGGCGATCGATGTAGTCGGGGTTGATCGTGATAACCGTAGGCGTGCTGAAGAAGTTCGTACTAGCAAGATCGTCGAGGAAGTAGTTAAACGTAAAAAGTACGGGCAGTCCCTTCGAATAACAGACGAATGGTTTTCGGGAGACCGTCAGAACTTGCGTTGTTCCGCCCTGCGGATACCCTGCAACGGCGGCCTGCGCCGGAGCGGCGGGGTACAATGTCAGTAGAATGGCGGTAACAAGCCCGACCGTTGCGATTTGAAG
>JAMXLK010000097.1 GCA_024281075.1 Vulcanimicrobiia bacterium | reverse complement strand
AATCCGCGCAACGGATTGCCCGCGCTCAATCGCACGCCGGGCTGCGCATCGAATAGCTCGAACGGATTCGCGCCGACGCGCTGCACGTACGGTGCGTACTCTTGATACGTATCGCGAAACGTCTCCGGGTCGACCGGAAGTGGGAGCGTAAATTGGCCGCCTTGTGCCGCCAGCGGAATGCGTGAATCCCACAGATTGAGGCGATCGGCGACCCACGCGTCGCGCAACCGGCCCGGCTCGCCACCGTCGACGAGATACTGCTCGACGAAGAAGGTGCCTCGACTGCCGATCGTCGCGCTCGTAAACGCTTCGACTTCGTCGACGATCAGCTTGGGCAAGCCCTGCCCGTTCGGACCGTCGCCCTGATAGGCGCTCGAATCCACCACGTTTACTTTCACGGCGAGCGGAACTGCCGGCCCCGAGCTAATCTCGGGAAAGCGTTCGCCGTTGGCAAGGAAGGCCGCGCCGAATTCGTTGAGATGCGGAATCACCGAATGGCACTTGGCACACGTGACGCCGTACTGGTGGGCGAAGAGCGCGATCCCAACCAGCCAGTTAAGCATGCCTAACTCTATACTTAGGGTTGCCTAACGGTCAAGCGTAAAAGCAAGTATGGTGAAAAGATTGTCGTATTGTTAAGGCCGCTCACGGACTTGCCAAGGCCCGTGGCGCGAGGGGAGGGGATCGGCGAGAGCCGATCTCCTCTTTCTAGGCCTTAGCGGACCGCCAGATCGGATTTGGCCGCGAAAATAAAGTCGCTCTCGGTCAGACCGCCGATTTTATGCGTCCAAATATCGACCACAAGCCGGCCCCACGACACATGGAGGTCGGGGTGATGCTGCTGCTCTTCGGCCAGGGCAGCAATGCGCGTTGCCGCCCTCATTGCGCCCGCGAAGTCGTCGGACTTATACGTACAGGTCAGCACTTTGACCGTGCCGTGCTTAGCATCGGGACGCTCGACGACGCGCCAGCCGGGCCCAAGTTGCGCCAGCAATGATGCAATGGCAGCATCATCGAGCGGCGGCACGCCGCCGCGGCACGGCACACAGGTTTGCTGTGCGAGGTCGCTCACTGCGACATTTTAATCGATTGTGCCGTGGGGTTAAAGTCGTAGTCTTTAAAGTCGGCGCTCGCCGACAGTGCCAGATGCGGCTCGTTGATATCGGCCTTCATCGCGACCGGCAAAAGGAAGCCGTTGACGTTGCTATTACTCACCTTGGTGTCGATCGTAGTCCCGTCGCTATACGCCGTTTGCACCTCGCGCGCCAGGCCTCCCGGCCCGAGCCGGACGGTTGCGTTACGCAGCCCGGGATCGTCGATCGCGTGGAGTTCGAAAATCGCATCACCATCTTGCTGACCGATCTGCTGATAGAGGTAATGCTTCGGCCACATCAACGGATCGATCATCGATAGGTCGAAATCGTGCCGGCTCTTCGGAACGAACCACGGCAGCGACGTGAAGTGCACCGTGTAGCTCACGCCGAGCTGATACGTGCCGACGCCTTGCATGTGGAAGTGCAGCCATGGAAAATGACGCATCGCCATCGCAACGTCCATCTTGAACGTGTAGTTAGGAGGCGGTTCGCGGGTGCCCGCCATAGCGGGCACTGCCAGCATAAGAAAAACGAGAGACGCGCCACCCCCAACGGCGCCTTTCGCAGCGTTCATCATAACAAGTATACCCACCATTGCGGGAGTTTTTTCGGTCGCCTGCCAAGTTGGCGTCTCGGATGCTAGCCTTGGCGAGAAACGCGGTCATCCTCTCGTTTGAAGGACCCGATCCATATTCTATGGTCGGTGGCCTAGGCACGCGGGTAACCGAGATGAGCGCGGCGCTCGCCGGCATCGGCATTGCAACAACGGTTATCTTCGTGGGCGACCCCGCTTTACCGCCGTTCGAAAAGCCGCGCGAAAACCTGGAGCTGCGGCGCTGGTGCCAATGGATCTCCGCTTACCATCCCGCCAACGTCTACGACGGAGAGCACGACAAGGTTGCCGACTACACGGCGAGCGTTCCGTCGTTTGTGGCCGAAACGATCGTCACCCAAGCGGCCATGAATCGCGAACGCGTGCTGGTGATTGCCGAAGACTGGCAGACGGCGCCGGCGCTCATCGCACTCGACGCCTTACTGCGCGGCAGCGATTTGCGCGAACGCGCGATTCTGACGTGGAACGCAAACAATACGTACGGCTTCGAAACCATCGACTGGCGCGCGCTCGAAAAGGCCGCGCAAATTACGACGGTGAGCCGGTACATGAAGTTTGAGCTCGCGGCGCGCGGCGTCGAATCGCTCGTCATGCCGAATGGCATTCCCGAACGGCTGCTCGAGGGCGCGAATAAAAAGCTGGTGCGCGCCGCGCTCAAGAAGTTTGTGAACCGGCGCCCACTCTTCGTCAAAGTCGCGCGCTTCGAACCCGATAAGCGTTGGATGCAAGCGATCGACGCGCTCGCCGATTTAGTAAAGATCTATCCGGAAGCAACGCTCGTGATGCGCGGCGGCCGCGAGGAGTATGGCGATGCCGTGTTGCAGCGCGCTGCCGAGCGCGAGCTCTACGTCGAAAATCTCACCGTCGCTTCGCACGACCCCGAAGTCGTGCTCGACGCTATCGCATCGGCACCTGGTTCGATCGTCAACGTGCGCAGCTTCGTGCCGGAAGAAGCGCTGCACGTGCTCTATCACGTTGCTGAGGCTGCCCTTGCCAACAGCGGGCGCGAGCCGTTCGGACTCGTCGGTCTGGAAGTGATGGCCGTTGGCGGCGTCGCGGTCACCGGCTCGACCGGCGAAGATTACACCGAACCGTATACCAACGCGATCGTCTGCGATACGGCAAATCCTCGCGAGCTCGCCGCGAATTTAGAGTTGCTCATCAAAGATCACGATCTCGCGCTTGCAATCGCTGCCGCCGGCGAGACGACGGCGAAGCGGTACGTCTGGTCGCACGTTCTGCAAATCTTGGAACACAAGCTCGAGTCGGTATTACCGGCCGACGATAGAACTGCCTCATCCCGAGCCGAGCCGGCGGAGCGCGCCAACCTGCGCCTCGTGCGCTAATTGTCACCCTGAGCCTGTCGAAGGGTGACATTGCTTTCCTACGGCTGCTGCGCGCCGGGATTCGCCAGCAGATCGATCGCGCCCGACGAAGCGACCCGCTCGCCGATGCGCACGCCCGACGTCACGCGGGCGAAGCGATCGTCCCGCGCATCAATGGTAACGCGCCGCGCTTCAAATCCACCGCGCGCCGCTTGCACGAAGACGAGCTCTGCGCCGGTTTGGGGATCTTCGATCACGGCGCCGCGCGGCACGACGACGCCGCGCGCGACGCCGACAACGACCGTCGCGTCGACCGGCGTTCCTGCCGCCACGCCCGCCGGCACGCCCGAAACGCTTGCAACTGCCAAACCGGTGGCCGGATCCACTGCGGGCGCGATGCCGGTGACACGGCCGCTCCAGCGCTCGTCGCCGGCACGCAGCGTGACGGGATCGCCGGGCTGCACCCGCGTCAGCTGCGATACCGGGACGTCGAGCGTCGCGCCGTTTTGCGCGCTCGACGCGAGGGAAATCACCGCCGTCGCGACGTCAACCGTCTGACCCGGTTGCGCCAAGACCCCGGCGACGGTTGCATCGAACGGCGCGCGCAGCGACGTGCGTGAAACATCAAACTGTGCGCTCTGCGCGTGCACGTTCGCGGCACGCGACTGCGCCTGCGCTTGCGCGAGCTGTTGCCGCGCGCCGGCAGCCTCCGCACGATCCGCCGCAACGGCGCCTTGCGCGGCCTGCACGTCGCGTAACGCAACGACGCCGGCGTGAAAGAGACGCTCTTGCCGCGCAAGCTGCGCCTCGTCGACGCGCAGCCGTACCGAGACTCGATCGACACCTGCCAATGCCGCGCCCGCAGCGGCTGCGCGCGCCTCGGCACCGGCTTGCTCTGCGCCTAACGAATACGGCGTCGGGTCGAGTCGTGCGAGTGTCTCACCTTGCGTGACTTGCTGGCCCAATCGGACGTCGATGCTTGCAATCGTGCCCGGCACCGAAAACGACAGCTTCGTCTGAGTGCCGGCCGGAGCACCGACGCGTCCCGCGAGCGTCACCGTCTGCTCGACGCTGCCTTCACGAACGATCGCGACCGGAACGCGCGGCGACGCCGTTTGCGGCGGCGGATTCTTGTGTGCGCACGCCGGAATCCCAAGCTGCACCATGAGTGTCGCCGCTAAAGCGAGCTGCATGGAGCGACCGTTCACGGGACGATGACCTCGACGATCGCAATGGCGAGCGCGTGCTGATATTCCGCAACGAGCGCATCGGCGGACGCTTGCGCGTAGGTTCGGCGGGCGTCGGCAACGTCGAGGCTCGAGCTCGCGCCCTCGCGATAGCCGATCTCGACCGATTGCAGCGCTCGTCGTGCTTCATCGCGGGCGCGATCTGCGGCGTCGGCTGCCGCGGCTTCGGCCGCGACGTCGTGCAATGCGGCCGAAACTTCGAGCGCGATCTTGCGTTGCTGATCCGCGAGGGCCGCATACGCCGCATCGAGTTGCGCTTGTGCCGACGCGACCCGTGCCGACGTGCCCGATGCCAGCGGCACGTCGAGATGGGCCGTCACTTGCGGGCCTTGCACCGGGATTCCGGTATCGACGCCTTTTTGATATCCGCCGTTCACCGTCGCCGTGGGCAGCCCCGATTGCCGGGCGTTGATCACGTTTGCGTTGCGCGCTTGGATCGTCGCCATCAGCGAGGCGAGTTCGGGGCGCGACGCCAACGCGCGCGCAATGGCCTTATCGGCAGGCAGCAGCGCAACGGAATTGTTTGCTGAAGAGGTCAAGGTTTTCAATCCCGCCGGATCGGCGCCGGTCGCGGAAGCGAGTGCCTCGATCGCTTTTGCGCGTTCCGACTCGGCGCGTGCCGAATCGGCGCGCGCTTGCGCCACCGTTACGTCGGCTCGCACGACGTCGAGCTCGGGAGCGTCGCCGCTGCGCACGCGCAGCTCCGCGGCGGCACGGTCGCGCTGCGCGCCGGCAAGCGATTCCGCGCGAAAGCGTTCCATCGCAACGGCTTGGAGCGCCGCGTAATATAGCCGCGCAACGTTTTCGCGTGCACTCAACTGCGCGGCATCGGCACTGCGTTGCGCTGCCAGCAGCTCCCCCGCCGCCCCGCGCACGGCGCTCGAGCTCGTGAGAAAATCGTTGACCGTGACGCCGGCGCCGACCGCGAAGTAATGCTGCTCGACGGTTCCGACGTCGAGCGGACCGGCTTGCGGTGACAGCGAGTATTCGCCGAAAAGATGCGGCACCGCGGTACCGCGCGCGATCGCGAGCTCCGCTTCCCGCTGCCGCACGGTCGCGAGCGCCGTCGCAACGTCCACGCTGCGGACCGTTGCCATCTGCTCTGCGCGGGCGAGCGAGAGATCCGCAAAGACCGGCAATGCAGCCGCCGCAATAATGATCCCGATCATGTGGCAGCACGATCACGCGCATACAACCCGGCGTACATCACCGGAATCAGCACGAGCGTAAAGAACGTTGCCGTCGAAAGGCCGCCGACGACTGCGATCGCGAGCGGCTGCTCCATCGCGGCGCCGGCTCCGATTCCGAATGCCAGCGGCAGCAGACCGCCGATCGCCGCAAGCGTCGTCATCAGAATCGGCCGCAGCCGCTCGCGCCCTGCGAGCACCAGGGCCTCTTCGACCGCGATTCCTTCGGCGCGCCGGCGGTTCGCCGCATCGATCAGCAGTATTCCGTTTTTGACGACGAGCCCGACGAGCAGCAGCAAGCCCATAAAGGATGCGACGTTAAACGTCGTTTGCGTCAACGTCAGCGCGATCGCGACGCCGATCGGCGCCAGTGGAACCGCGGCGAGAATAACAATGGGTTGACGAAACGAGCGAAACGCCGCGAGCATGACGAAGAAGACCAAACCGATTGCGATCGCGATGACGAGTATAAACTCACGGAACGATTGCTGCTGTGCTTGATAGGCGCCTTGGATCTGCGCGCGATAGCCGGGCGGCAAGCCGGCCCGTGCGATCGCGGCGCGGATGTCGCGAACCGTCGCCGAAAGACTGCGACCCGCCGTGTTCGCGCTTACCAGCAGGGTGCGCTCGCCGTTGATCTCGGTCACGTCGGTTGCCGTACGATCGACCCGCGTGCGCGCCAGCTGCGCGAGCGGAATTCCGCCCCCTCCCAATGCGACGAAATCCGGCAGCGCATCGCCGCTGCCGGCGACGCGAATGCGCACCGGAACCGTCATCGACGTTTCCGCGATGTTCGTCGCGATGCGGCCTTGCGTGGCTGCGCCGATTCCTTCGGCCAGCGCGGCCGTGTCCGTTCCGCTGCGCGCGAGCCCGGCGAGGTCGGGAATGACGTGCAACGTCGGATCGCTCCGGTTGACGCCGGAGAAAACGTCGGTGACGCCGGGAATCGAGCTAATCCCGTCCGCCACCCGCGTCGCCGTCTGGACGAGCGTTGCTTGATCGCCGCCGCTCACCGCGATTTGGATGGGTGCGGGTGCGCCCGAGACGTCGTTAATGAGATCTTCCAAGATCTGATGCACGTCCAAACTTGCTGCGGGAACGGCGTCGTTGAGTGCGGTGCGCAGCCGTTGCGCAACCGTCTCGTACGACGGTCGCGTTCCGAGCGGATTGAGCCGCACGCGAATGATGCCCGCACGCACCGGCGTCGGCGAGAGGCCGTTCGTATCGATCCCCGTAACGCGCCCCTCCGTTCGCACCGCCGGATCCGCGAGAACCGCGCGTTCCATTCGCAACGCAGCTGCGTCGCTTGCGGCGAGCGACGTTCCCACCGGCATGCGATACGCAATTTCAAACTGCCCTTCGTCGAGCCGCGGAAGAAAGTCGCTCGGAAGCATCGCGAGCAGCACGGCCGTGACGACCAGCACCGCCACTGCAAGGCCGTAGACGGGGGTGCGCCGTGCAATTGCCCAGTGCAAGAAGGGCCCGTAACGCTGGAGCGCGTGCGCGACGAAGGGGTTCTCTTCATGCGGCGTTCGGCGCGACAAGATCAATCGGAAGAGCAGCGGCGTAACGAAGAACGCCAGCGCGAGCGAGACCAACAACGCGCACGAGAGCGTGAGCGCCAGCGCGCGGAAGAACGCGCCCGAGACCCCGCTAAGCAGCGCGAGCGGTATGAAAACGACGATCGTGGCCAGTGTTGAAGCGGTCATCGGCGCAACGAGCCGCTGCATCGTCACCGCGATCGCTTCGCTGATCGGCAGATTGGGCACGTCGTGCAGCGTTCGTGCGATGCCTTCGACGACGACGATCGCATCGTCGATGATCAATCCGACCGCAACCGCGAGGCCGCCGACGCTCATGATGTTGAGCGTCTCGCCTACGGACGAGATCGCCAAAATTGCGATCGCCATGGCGGCCGGAATGATGAGCGCGGCGACGATCGTCATGCGCAAATTGCGTAAGAAGAAGAAGATCACGCCGAGCGCCAGCAGCGCGCCGATCAAGATCGCGTCACGCAGGCTCTTCTGCGACGCGACGATTAAGTCGGTTGCATCCCAATAGCGATGCGCCTCGATTCCGGCCGGAAAAGCGATGCCGGCGAGTCGCGTTTTGATCGTCTGCGCCATCTTGACGTTGTCGGCGCCAGCCAGCGCATAAAAACTGATGCCGACGGCGTGCGTCGCGTTGTACGACATCTGATCGGTGAGCGGTGCGACGCCCAGACGCACGCTGCCGAGCGACCCCACCGTCAGCCCACCGCCCCGTGTCGGCACGACGATGCGCGCGAGCTGCGAGGCGTCGCGCAACCCGGAGTCGACTAAGACGGCGCGGCGTTGCGATTCGGTTTGCGCCAAACCCACCGCCGTGACGTCGTTTGCCGATGCAATGGCGTTGCCGACGTCGCGCGCCGACAAACCCGACGCGGCCAGGGCCGCGGAGTCGAGATCGACGTGGTATTCGCGCTGAGCGCCCCCCACGACGAGAATCCGCCCGAGCCCGGGCACGCCGTAGAGCGCCGGGACCAATGCTCGCTGCGCATACTCGCGCACCAGCGTCTGTGAAAGCGCGGGCGACGTCAGACCGTACGAAAGCACCGGCTCGGTCTGCGGCGTCACGACGTATGCCTGCACCGCCGTATCGGGCGGCAGCGCGTTACGCGCTTGCGAGATCGCGGCGTTGACGTACTGGAGGTCGGCGACGCTCGGGGTGCTCGGATCGAACGTCACCGCCAGCTCGGAGCTTCCCTGAGACGAGGTCGCAACGACACGCTGCATCGCCGGCAATCCGAGGAATGCCCGTTCGAGCGGCAGCGTGACGGCCACGCGTACTTGTTCGGGCGGCAAATCGCCGGCTTCGGCGACGACGTCGATCCGCGAAAAGCGCATTTCCGGAAAGATCGATGCCGGGGTCCGCACGTACGCCCATACCCCGGCGGCAACTAACGCAATGGTCACAAAGGCAATCGCTCGCGCGTTGCGGATCGAAAATCGCGCGAGCTTCACTGCTGCGCCACGCTTGATGGCGCAAGCTCGATCGTCACGACCGCGCCGCCGGCGGCGCCGTTGGAGAGATGCATGCGGCCGCGATTGGCTTCCACGATCGTACGCGCGATTGCCAAGCCGAGCCCGGTGCCGCCGCGCGGATGCGCGGCATCGCCGCGCCAAAACCGCTCCGTTGCGTGGGCCAAGCCCTCGGGCGTGAAACCGGGTCCGTCGTCGGCGACCACAATGTGTACCGTATCGCCGTTACGCGCCGCACTTAAACGAACGACTCCGTCGCTGCGGCCGTATTGCAGCGCATTGTGCGCTACCGCGAGCAGCGCTCGCTCGAGAGTCGCGCGATCGGCTTGCGCGAGTGCCGGACTTTGCGCGTTGACGCGAACGTCGATTCCTCGCGTCGCCGCGGCCGGCCTAATGCGGTCTCCCAGGAGCCGCACCAGCTCGCCCGCGTCGAGCGTCTGCCGCTGCTGCGCATCCACCTCGGCGCGCGCCGCTGCGAGCAGCTCGTCGACCAGCTCCTCCAAGCGCGCGGCTTCACGCGCGATGGAATGCAATGCTTCGCGATACTCTTGCGGCTCGCGCTCGCGGCGCAGCGCCAGTTCCGTTTCGGCGCGCAGCACGGCCAGCGGCGCGCGCAGCTCGTGCGAAGCGTCGGCAACAAAACGGCGCTCGCGTGCGAAGGCCGATTCGAGCCGATCGAGCATTCGGTCGAACGACGCGCAGAGCCGCCCCAGCTCGTCGGGCGCGTTTACGTTGAGCCGGGTCGAGAGATCGTAGGCTTCGATGCGCTCCGCGAGTGACGCGATCTTGCCCGCGGGCGCGAGCACGCGTTGCGCTACGCGCCGCGAGACGATCGTGCCCAGTGCGATCAACAGCAGGCCAACGCCGAGTGAGACGATTGCCGCGTCACGATCGAAGTCGCCGATCCACGCGTTGGGCTGCCACACCATCACGCGGCCGTACGCGCGCCCGTCGCGCACGATTGGAATCTGCGCGGTCGCGATCGCCGCGGTACCCGCCTGCGGCGGCGTCTGTCCAGCGACCAGCTTTCCATCGCTGCCGTAGAGCGCAAAGGCGGTATCGGGATGCAGCAACGCGATCGAGCGAAGGTCGTTGGCATCGAGCGAGAGCCGGCCGTCATGCACGTCCACCTCGACCGCTACCGCCTGCGCTGCCGCGTGCAGGCGTGCATCGAAGCCCGCGCGCAGCGTGCGGTCGAGCGCCACGATCGACAGCGTCGCGAAGAGCAGGATCGTTACGGCCGTGATCGCGACGACCGTTACGGTAAAGCGCGCGCGAATGCTCACGGCGCTTCCAAACGGTAGCCCAAGCCGCGCAGCGTGTGCAGCAGCTGCGGCTCGCCGCTTTCGGTGAGTTTCTTGCGGAGCCGGCGCGCGTAAACGTCCAGCACGTTGGAAACGCGATCGCTTTCGCGATCCCAGAGCCGGTCTTCCAGCATGCGTCGCGTTACCGTACGGCCGGGATTGCGCATCAGCACTTCGAGAAAGAGGCCTTCTTTTGCGGTGAGATTCAAGTTGCGATTGCCGCGATGCGCTTCGCGCTTTTCTGCGTCGAAGACGAGATCGCCGACTTGCAGCACCGGCGCAATCAAGGTGGGCGAACGGCGCGAGAGCGAGCGTAGCCGCGCTTCGAGCTCGTCGAACGCAAACGGTTTGCGCAGATAATCGTCCGCACCGGCATCGAGGCCGGCGACGACGTCGGCAGCGCCGTCGCGCGCCGTGAGGATCAGCACCGGCACGCGATGGTCGGCAGCACGTAAGCGGCGCAGCAGCGAAAGTCCGTCTTCGCCGGGCAAATTCAAGTCGAGAACGATGACGTCATACGATGCGCCGGAAAGATATGCGTCGCACTCTCGTCCGTCTTCGAGCGCATCGACGACGTAACCGTCTTCGATAAGGCCGCGGCGCAGCAGCGCGCGCAGGCGTTCGTCGTCTTCGACGATGAGGATCCGCATCGTATGCTTTATGCGGCCCGCGTGGCTAGAACCTCACCGTAAATCCCGGCGGCGGCGTCGAGGGCGCGTTGGGAAGAATGGCGGGCTTGAGCCCCGTGGTGCGGCAATCCATCGCCGCGGGAAACGTGTTGACGACGTTGTCGGGAATCTCGGCGTAGGACGATAGAATCGGCGGCGCGCTGCCGTCGAGCCGCGCCGGATCGAACGCACCGAGCAGATCGGTCATCGATGCATCGGCATCGCGCGGCGCCATCGTCCGCGCACGCTCGTCGGGCAGTGACGCAAGTGTCGGCAAGTCAAATATCCGTTCGCTCAACTTCAGAATCGAAATCTGGTCGCCAGCATCGGCAACAATCGCGCCGCTGCGCGCGTATGGCGAGATGACCAGCAGCGGCACGCGCGGCCCGTCGCCGCATGGATGTCCGTCGCCGCAATTGGCAAACTGCGGCGGCGGCACGTGATCGTAGAAACCGCCGGGATCGTCCCATGTGATGATGATGACGGAATCGTCCCAATACTTGCTGCGCGCGATTGCGTTGACGTAGGTCGCGACGAACGACTCGGCGATCTGCGCGTCGCTATCTTTTGGGCCGGCGTGATCGTCGTCGCCGAGAAAGTTCTTCTGCACGTCCGGATCGGGGTTGGCCGGCTTCCATCCGAAGCCGTTTTGCGAGCCGCCCTTGATGTAGTAGATACCGCGATCCGGCAGCGTGCCGTCGCGCAACTCGGGGAGCAGCGCTTGAACGCTATGCACGTTGCGCCAAAAGACGTCGTTCTGACGCAAATATCCAAAGTATTGCGGCGCGTTGTGATGGGTCACGTATCC
>JAMXLK010000096.1 GCA_024281075.1 Vulcanimicrobiia bacterium | reverse complement strand
CGCAGCCGCCCAATGCTCGATCGCATACGACGCTCCTGCAGCCGTCGATTCGTCGGGCGAGCTGTACCATGCCATCAGCGCATCGCAGAACGCCAGCGTCGACGGCCTCCCCAGCGGTCGCTTTCCGATTTCTTGCCAGCGCAGGCCCAGCGTTTCAGCAAAGTTTGCGAGCCACTCGAAATGCCCGGCCGTGAAGCGAAACGTGCCGCCCTCGATCGTCCCCGATGGGGTAAAGACCACGCCGAGCTCGTTCATCAAGATCTCTTTCCCGGCGCGATAACTCTGAAGATCCGGCGCGTTGATGCACTTACGCAGCTGCGCCTCAATGAAGAGATGGCTGAATACGGAAAATTGCACGGTAAAATCGCGAAGCTGCTCGAGCGTCGCTTCGCCGCGCGCGAACCACGTCGTATATGCATTGCGCCGAACGATCGGATGGCGATCGACGCATTGCGCGACGGCTTCCTCGAACGCGATGAGATCGGTAGACGGGGCCAGGGCAGTCATCGGGGCGCTCCTTGATAAAAAAAGAGCCGCCTCGCGTCGGCGAGGCGGCTTTGCATTCTTTCGAACTCGTTCGTTACTGCAATGACCTACCGGGCCGACTTGTATTCAAGCAGCCGTAATAATAGTAAGCCGAAGCGTAAAGAGCGAACATCGTGGCGCCCACTATATCACAGCGCGTTCACAATGGTCAATGCGCCGGCGATTGCGACGAGGTCTTCCAAAATCGCCGCCGGCACCGGCCCGAGCAACGCAACCATGCGCATTCGCACCGCCAGCCCGCCGTACGCACCGGTCAACGCGCCGGCGCCGCCGAACACGGCGCCCGCCGCCGGCGCCACGCTGCCGGAGCTTGCCGCAAGCCACCCGCACGACGCGCCGCTGAAGAGTCGCGCTGCGAGGGCGCCCGCTGCCGTGCGCGGCGGCGCTTTCGGGTAGAGATCTCCGGCATATTCCAAAAGCGCCGCAGCGCTAAGCGCCAATGCAAGCGCGCCGCGCCGCCGCAGCAGCCACAACGCCGCCGGCGGGGTGAACGTCCGCAAGCCGGCAACGACTCCGAGCAGAAACGCGGCTATCGCTGGAGACCCCATCTACGGACCCGACTTGTGACGGATGCGGCCGGTCTTCACGACTTCGAAGGCGGTGTTCGGAACGTTTTTGAGCTGATTGAGATCGTTGTCGTTCCAGCACGACGACTGCCGGCCGCCTTCGCCTTGGAAATACCAGTTCGAACCATTATCCGCAACAAACATGCCGTAGGTCTTCATCGCGACCGCGATCACGTGCGATTGGCCCGTGATGCCGGAGATATCGTACGACGCTTTCATTCGAATGCGCAGCCCCATCGGTGGAAGGTCTTTATTGCGGCTGTTGCTTGCAAAGTGCGTCGCGGGGTGAATGTAACCGCGTTGCGTTTGCTGGAACGTTACGCGCAGCGCGTGATCGATCTCTCCCGCGGCGACTTCGTCGCACTTCACCAGCGCCGGAATGATCGGCAAACCCGCGGCGTCGGCCGACGTCCAGCCGTTCGGGCGCAGCTTGTTGGAATCGAGATGAAAGATCGCTCCGGATCCGGCGCGCCAACGCTTGCCGCCATGCACCGGATACGCGTCGAACATCTCGTAGAGTTTGCAGACGCCTTTCTGCAAAACCAGCACGTGCCGATCGCCGCTCGCATGGCGGCCGCCTTCGATCTGCGCATTGGGCGGGATCGGATACGGCCCCGGATCGCTCTGCGAATAGTAGCGGAAACTCACCGGCACCTTCTTCTGCGACGCCGGCACGATGTTGAACGGAATCCCGTAATGCGGATTCTGGCCAAAGTCTGGATGCAGATTGCCCGGCAGCGCCGCGATGTACGCATCGGACCGCGGATCGAGCGGGTAGTTCGTTATGTCGGTGTTCCAGGGATTGTCGGCCGGAAAGATTTGGCAACCGCCGACGATCGGAACCGACGCGTGCCTCACCGTGTCACCCTGAGCTTGTCGAAGGGCGGTGAGCGGCATGCTCGTGCCCGCGCACGCCGTGAGAACCGCAAGCAAGAGAGTGAAGCTGAATATGCGGTACATAGGAAGGCCTCCTAATACCACTGTCACCCTGAGCTTGTCGAAGGGCGACAGTGGTAGTGTTTATTCGGTCCTTCCACCGTGTAGCGGAACCCCCTTTCGTCCGCTCGAAACGCCAACGCATGGCGATAGATTATGCGCTGCTCGAACAGCAGGTTCGCGCGTTGCTCGCCGGCGAGCGAGACTTCATCGCCAACGCCGCCAATTTTGCAGCGTTCGTCTATCACGAGTTGCCCGACGTCAACTGGTGCGGCTTCTATCTCGCGTCATCGCCCGATCAGGATCTCGTGCTTGGGCCGTTCTCCGGCCGCCCGGCCTGCGTGCGTCTGCCGGCGGGGCGCGGCGTATGCGGCGCGGCTGCATCGCGCGGTTCGACGTTCGTAGTCGACGACGTCGCCGCATTTGCCGACCACATCGTCTGCGATACCGCCTCGCGCTCAGAAATCGTCGTGCCGCTCACGATCGGGGGCGCGTTCGCCGGTGTCTTCGATTGCGATAGTCCGCGACTCGCCCGCTTCACCGACGGGGACCGCGACGGCATCGAACGCCTCGTTCGCGCCTTCAGCGAATCGGTGCACCCTCCGCCCGCGGCCGTACGCTAAACGAAACCCACAGCAGATTCGCCAGTGTAATTGCGCCAATCGTCAGGAACACGGCTTCGAAACCAAAATGTGCCGCAATCGCTCCGCCGAGCAGCGGTCCGCAAAACATCCCG
This sequence comes from Vulcanimicrobiia bacterium, assembly GCA_024281075.1. Lineage (GTDB taxonomy): Bacteria > Vulcanimicrobiota > Vulcanimicrobiia > Vulcanimicrobiales > Vulcanimicrobiaceae > Cybelea. The sequence continues at coordinate 6,168 of JAMXLK010000096.1, read as the reverse complement.
AGAAACGTCGCGCTCGAAGTAATTCCGAACACCTGGCCGCGCCGTTCGAGCGGAAAGATTCGCCCGATGAGGGCGTTGGCCGTCGGCAAAACGCCGCCGAGGAATAAACCGACACCGAATCGCAGCGCGATGAAGGTTGCGATCGAGCGCGCGAAGGCCTGCGGAATCGTAAATGCCGCAACGCCGGCCAACGCAACCAGCAGGATGCGCCGATAGCCGACGCGATCGCTGCGCTTTCCTAAAAACGGCGAGGCGATTAGGTCGGCAAGTCCGGTAATGGCGAATGCCACTCCGGCGGCGGTCGCCAGCCACGGTACGTCGCCGACGAGTTGACGGACGAAGAGCGGCACGATCGGCTGCACGCCGAATGCGACGACTTGCGCAAGCAGCACGACGACGAACATCGGCGCGAGCCGAGGATGCGTCGCGACTTCGTGAAGACTGGCAAAGAACGACGCGCGCGGTTTGACGTTCCGTTCCGGCTTGAACTGCTCGCGAATGAAAAGGATTGCGACCAGCGCCGCCGCGAGCGAAAACAACGACGTCGCGAAGAAAACCTGACGGTAGTCGCGCAGATGGTCGGCGAGCAATCCACCGAAGAGCGGCCCACAGAGGCCGCCGACGAGTTGGCCGGTCGTCATCCAGCCCAATGCGAAGCCGAGGCGTTCTTCCGGAACCTGCGTGCCGACCATGGCGATCGCCGCCGCCGAAAAGCCGCTGAAGACCCCCATGAGCGCGCGCGCACCGAACAGCTGCCAGACGTTCTGCACGATGCCCATCAGTGCAGTGAAGACCGCGATTGCGAGGCACGAGCGCACGACCATTGCCTTGCGGCCGGTGCGGTCGGCAAGGCTACCCCAAAACGGCGAAAAGATCGCCGCGGCAAGAAAGTTGACCGATGCAACGACACCGGCCCAGGCGGAAACCGCGGCGATCGGCTTAACGCCGAGCTGAATGATGTAAAGCGGTAGAAACGGCCCGGAAACGGAGAAGGCGAAGGACATCAACGCCTGCACCGTCACCATCAGCCAGAGCGTGCGCTGCCATGAGCCCACGCTCCGGCCTTAGGGTTAGCGGTGAGGCATGCCTTCCCACATGTGGCCGTGCATCTCCATCATCGGATGCGGCGAGAGCGCCATCAGCAGAATCGTTCCGGCGTCTTGCGGCGGACGCTGCATCATGCCGTTCTCGGGCTTTTCCATGTCGGGATGGCCCGGCATCATGCTCTGCATTTCGGAACGCATCTGGTCGTGGAGCTGACGGCTCTGCGACCGGAACGCTTCGTGCGCGTTCATGACACGTTGCCGCTCGCCGGGCGAGAGCAGTCGATCGATCTGTCTCGCGGCGGCCTGCATGTCGGGATTTTGTTCGATGGCAAGATTACCGATCGTGGCTCCGACGGCACGGAGATGGACCGGGGACAAAGACGAGAGAATCTGCGAGCGCATCTGCTGGTGCAGCTGCATCTCTTGCTGGGCAAACCGTTCGAAGGTCTGGTGCATCTCCTGACGCTGCTGATCCGTCATCGCAGGAGGCGCGTTGGTATCCTGGGCTAGAGCGGCAATCGGCATAATGCCCAATGCAAGCGCCAGCGCCAATAAGCTGTTCTTCATGCCGTAATTTTACCTGAAACGGGCGTAAAGGTTACTGAGAAACCCATGAAGGTCACCCCGTGTCATCCTGAGCGAAGTCGAAGGATTTGTGTCATCCTGAGCGGGTCGAAGGCCCGTGTCGAAGGGCGAAAAAGGCTCTCTAGGCCACCAGCTCATGCCACGTCGAGGCGGTCACCCCTACGCCGTAATACTCGGCGGCGGCTTTGATGTTGGCGAAGGCTTGAGCGCGCTCACCCTCCGTCACCCCGCGAACTTCGCCGAAGCGCGCGATTGCGCTGCGCACGTGCCCGGCATCGGTCAGCGGCTCTTTGCGCTCGTTCGGAAAGGCAAAGGAGCTGTCCGGCAATTTCGATCGCACGGCGTCGGCGCCGTCGCGGAGCGGCTTCCACGTGACTTCCATCCCGCTAACGTATCCTCCGTTTGTAAACGGCAGATTGCCGGAACATGGCGGAATTGGCTGCGTCGGTATCTGGTTGTGGGAGCTCGCAGCTGCCGGTGACATTCAGCGGGTAACCTCCGGTGGCTTGCGCAGCCGTGCCAGGGGCGTGATTGGAGCCCGTTGTACTAGACGGGAGGAAATTTTCATGCACGCGCATCCGCTGGAGGCCCGAATGGCGCACGTGGAAGGCGCCTTCAACCAGGTTAACGAGCGCCTAGGGAATGTTGACCGCCGCATCGACAACCTCGAACGAAGATTGGATTCGTTCGAGAACGTCACCGCGCTTCGATTCGATCAAGTTGATCGCAGATTTAATTGGCTTACCGGCATTGTCGTTGGCTCATGGCTCACCATGATGGCTACGCAGCTCACGACCATACTCACGATCCTCTATCACCGTTAAAACGCCGCCGGCGCGAAGTCGGCGAGCACCGCGGTTGCCGCGCGCTTGCCGGGAAACCCGCTGACGCAGCCGCCCGGATGCGCGCCCGATCCGCACAGATACAGGCCGCGCACCGGCGTGCGGGTCGCAAAACGGTCTTCGTAGATTTGGCCCGGCAGCAGCTCGCCATGGAAAATATGTCCGCCGATCAAGCCGAAGCGCGCCTCGAGATCCGGCGGTGCGAGCACTTGGCGGTGTTCGATGGCGCTCGGCAGATTCGGCGCGTGGCGCGCCAAGGTCGCGACAATCGTGTCGGCGGCCGCTTCGCGCTTTGCCGTGCTCCAGCCGCCGGCCCGATCGTACGGAAAATATTGCGCAAAGATCGAAAGGATATGCTTGCCGGCCGGCGCGAGCGACGCATCGGTCGGGGTCTGCAGGAAACACTCGATCAGCGGCTCCTCGCTCTCGCCGCTCGTCCGCGCGTCGTCGTAAGCCTTCTGCAAATAATCTATTGACGGCGCGACGTGAATCGTTGCGCGATGATGCGGCTGCGCATTGGTTCCCGGCCGGCAACTGAAGTTCGGCAATTCGCCAAGCGCCAAATTCAGCTTAAGCGACGGGCCAATGGTTTTCCACGCGTTCAGCTTTTCGATGAACGGCGCATCGAGCAACGAGGAATCGAGCAGTTCGCGAAACGTCGTTCGCGGATGCGCGTTGGAGATAACCGCGTTCGCGCGAACTGCGATGCCCGCTTCGACGCCAATCGCATGGCTGTTGTCATCGAGCGTGATGCGTTCTACGGCAGCGTCGGGGTAAATCTCCGCGCCATACGACACGGCCGCCTCGGCCAATGCGCGCGAGACCGATCCCATACCGCCGCGCACGTATGCCCAGGACCCTTGGCTGCCCAAGAGCCGTCCGGCGAGATGGTGCGCTAAAACGTAACCGGTGCCGGCGTCGCGCGGCCCGAGATACGTTCCGATCAAGCCATCGTTAACGAGCTCGGCTTGCAGCACGGGCGCCGAGACGTACCGCTCGACAATCTCGGCCGCCGATCCGAGCAGCAGCGTTTGCGTCTCGGGATCGAAGCGGTCGAAGCGCGGCTCGTCATCGGAAAAAGAGTCGAAGAGGGCTCGCCCTAATCGATCGGTACGCTCGACGTAGGCCTCGAAACCGGCGACGTCGCGCGAATCAAACGCCGCGATCTCACGCGCGTTCTGTGCCCGATCGGTGCCGAGCAATAGCGAACGGCCGTCAAGCAGCGGCGTGAACGCATACGGATCTTTGCGATAGTAGCAGAGGCCGCGCTCGCGCAGCTCTAGCTCTTCCACGAGCCACGGGTCGAGCAGGCTGCAAACGTAAGACGCCGCCGAAATCGTATAGCCCGGCCAGATGCCGGTCTCGCTCACTGCGGCCCCGCCGAGCCGATCGCGCCGTTCGAAAACGGCGACCGATCGCCCGGCTTTTGCCAACAGTGCCGCGCACGCCAGGCCATTATGCCCGGCGCCGATTACGACGGCGTCGTACGAGGGTTTAGTTGATTGCCGAGAGGTCAGCGATACGACGGCCGCGAGGCGAAGCAATCCCGGCAATAGACCGGTTTGTCGCCGCGCGGGTTGAACGGCACTTCCGCCACGCCGCCGCAGTTGCTGCATGTCGCCGTGAACATCTCACGGGGACGGCCGGTGCGCTCACCACCGCCGCCGCCGCCGCCGCCGCTGGAGCGCATTTGCTTGCGCGCCTGACGGCAATCCGGACAGCGGTTCGGCTTGTTTTGAAAACCTTTTTGCTCGTAAAAGCGTTGTTCGCCCGAACTGAAGACAAACTGGCGTCCACAGTCCACACAGTTAAGCATTTCATCTACGTACACGAAACGAGGAACTCCCTAGGAAACTCTGCCGACGGTGTGGACTTTCAAAAACGGGGGAACCGAGCCGAGAATCCGACCACGTGACGAGAGCAGCATTGATGGGGCGTTCTGCGACCCCAGGCGCGCCGGTCCCTGCCTCCCCGCCCGTGTCACCCTGAGCGGAGTCGAAGGGCGACACGGGCGAAAAATCCCCGAATGGCGGAAACCATCCCCGAGGTCATCGCCCCTGCATCGCCGGCCGATTATTTCGAAGTGATGACGCGCGCCGTCTTCCAAGCCGGCGTCAGCTGGAAGCAGATCGCTGCACATTGGGATGCCTATCGATCCGCCTTTGCGGAATTCGATCCCGCTATCGTGTCCGCGTACGACGATCTGGACGTCGAGCGCGTTTTAGCGACGCCTGGGGTTTTGCGTATGCCGCGTAAAGTGCGCGCGACGATCGTTAACGCAAATGCACTCTGCGAGCTGGCGCCTGAATTTGGCGGCATTGGAGCGTATTTGCGTTCGTTCGATTCCTACGCCGCGCTGGCCAAAGACGTCAAGCGCCGCTTCACGCTCATGGGTGACTTGAACGTCTGGTACTTCCTCTTCCGCACGGGCGAGCCGGTACCGCGTTTCGAGACGTGGGTGAAGACGATTCGCGGCGAACATCCGCGCATGCGCGAGATGGTCGAACGCGCGCGCGAGCAGGGGCGCTCGCCGGAGATTTAATCCTAATCTAAGCACTACGGTGACGGCGACGGACGCGGCTGCGGACGTACGATGTAGAGGCCCAGCGCCGGCGCGTAGTTGAGCGCCGGAATCGTTTTTCCGTCGAACCCGCGCTGCGCGAGCTGATCGGCCGTTGCGGCTGCGACGCGGCCGCACTGAATCACCGCCGGAAGCATCGTCACGTCGCCGGCATCGAGTTCGTACCAAATGCCGGCTTTGGCCGTATGCGCGGCGATCGTAAAACTCGGTGCCGGTGCGCCGTTGCCGAAATGATTTTTCAACTCCGCAAGCGCTTGGGTTGCCAGACTCTGCGCTTGGCCCGTGCATGCCGTTGTTGTGCGGATCGCAAAGGGATCTTTGGGCGGCGTCGCGGGAAGCGCGTAGAACCGGAACGCCTCTTGCCCGGCCTGTTGCTGGCGCGCCACGAAATACAGCCCGACCGCCGGCATGAAGTTGAGTTGCGGCACGAAGAACAGCGAGCTCGACGGCGCGTACAGCTTGCGCTGCGTTACGTCATCCCCACGGGCGATATGCAACGTTAGGCATCCGGCCAGCGCGCGCAGCATGCCCGTGCCCTTCGGCGTAATCGCCAGCGCGTACGTCGCTCCCATGCCATGATACGTGATCGTTGCATCGCTCAATGCCGGCGCCGGCATCGTCGCGGGATATCCCGTCGCGGTACGCGCAGCTTCGATCTGCGCAACGTACGTTTTCAGTTCGGATGCGAGCTGGCGCGCTTTTGGTGCATTCTCCGCGCTGCAGGTTGTGGCGTTCGCGCCGGCGACGAACGGATCGGCCGGCGGTGTCTGTGGCAGCGGTGCGAAGAGCGATTGGAATCCCCGGCCGCCACCGCCTGGCCCCGGCGGTGAGCCGGGCGCGCTCTCACCGCCGAACAATCCGCGGCCACCCGTGCCGCGAGGCTGAAACGCGGTCCCGGTCTGTGACGAGACGCCCTGGCCGAACCGAGCCGAATACGTGAGCGAGTACGTACGCGGCGTGAGCGGGCGCGCGATGTTGGGGATCACGTAACCGCCCGCCGTGATGTACGGCACCGCGTTAGCCGGACTTGCGAAGACGCCGGAGTAGGCGTTCGTAATGTTCGTCGCGGCTAACGTCAGTGTTCCGCGCGTCAGCTGCGCGGTCACTCCGGCGT
>JAMXLK010000095.1 GCA_024281075.1 Vulcanimicrobiia bacterium | reverse complement strand
ACCGGTCAGCGGATCCGGCACCGGGAAGCGAATCGGCTTGCCGTCGGGCTGCGAATACTCGTTGTTGTAGCCGCTCGTGAGCAGCAGCAGCGTCGTTCCATCAGGGCTGAGGCTGAGGCCCATTGCGCCCGCCGCATCGGCGTCGCCGTCCTCGCGCAAGCCGGTCTGCAGCCGCGTGATCTGCGCGCCCGGCGCTGCGAGCGGCGTGATCGTTTGACCGGTAGGAAGGCGTCCTTGAACGTCGCTTATAGTGGAACTACCCACACCGGTAAGAGCACCCAGCGATAAAATCAGAATAACGCGGCGCATTACGTTTGAAATTCTCTGCATGACGGCGCGATTCATTGTGCGGCGATGCAGCGCAATGCCGAGCGCGCCGCAGACCTTGGTGTCAAGTTCAAGGTCTACGACGCGCTCTCTTCGTGCTTCGTGAGTTACCGGTAGGGACGCTGTTTTAGTTTGACGGCGAGCCCGGGTCGATCTTTAAGTCATACTGCTGCGTTTGATCAGCTTGCACGGTGTAGCCCGAGAAGGACTGTGTTGCGTAGCCGTCCTTCTCGACGGTCAACGTGTAATCGTCCGGCTGCAGCGAGAGTGCGACGTAATGCCCGTTGGCGCTCGTCGTCGCGGTTACTTTCTGGGATTTGGACTGGATTTCGACTTTGGCGCCGGCGACCGGCGCACCGGTTTTAGCATCGGTGACGATGCCGGCGATTCCGCCCAGCGTACCCGCATGGACGATACTTGCCTGGCTTCCTAGGGCGGCAAGGATCGTCACAAGCGTTACCACGCGCCGGACGGGGAGTGATAGGATCATTTTGCTTATCCTCAACTTCACGTAGTCTTTGATGCCCTACGGAAAGCATCGCGCAGCGAGTGGTTAATCGCCATAACAAGCAAATCAAAAGCTTATCAGCGCGCGGATTTGAGAAGATCGAATTGGGTCGGCTCGGCTGCTTTCGCGCTCCGAACGCGGCGCGGTTACTCGCAGCCGTCGATCGTAAAAAGTTTGTTAAATTTGATTAACGTGAAAATCTTCAGCATCATCGGACTCGCCCCGCGAATGATCATCTCGCAGTCGGGATGGCGTGCCTTGAGCTGGCCGAGTTCGGAGAGAAAGCTGGAATCGCCGTACGTAACAGCATGAACGTCAAGCACGACCGGACATCGTCCGTCGACGTGCTTGAGTAGTTGTTTTAGCTCGTCTTTCCGCGAAAGATCAAATTCCCCACTGAGCGCGATCCGCTCGACCGTTGAACGACTTCCGTGCTGTTCTCCCAAGGTGCACCGAGGATACTACCAACAGAGCATGCGATACAACTGGCCTTCCGTTAGAGGCTCTTGCCTATGCTCTAGCGGGGGAAATCAACCGTGCTTGCGGCTGTGATGGGGTTCGCTGAGGTCGGGTAGTTATCGCGCGGCGAAGGAGCGGGCGGCACTCAGCAAGGGGCCTTGGACCGTTTCAAGCCGGTCGTTACGCAGCATCAGCATCGGGACCTGATCGTCGAGGTGGGGATTCGAGCCGTGGAACCACGCGACTGCCATCTCGCGGTCCGCCTTGCTTGCGATCATGGTCGCCAACTGGAGCGCGAAACGCAGAACGTGGGGCCGTTGGGGCGCGCGCTCGGCGAGCCATTTTTGAACGGCCCGCGTTTCTTTGACGTCGCCGATGACCGCGACCGTCTTCGCCCCCAGGAGGTCGACCAGTTCCTGCACCACCTCGGCGATGGGCAGCTCCATCGCGTGGCTGTGAGCGCTGATATCAGAACGTACGGCGGCGGGCTGGTTCATTGCCCTTTCATAATAGCACCCTAAAACACAGGTGAAAAGACCCTTCGCAAAACAGGTCAAACCTTGCCCGCTTGCTCGTTATCGATGCTGCAGGCGAGGCCCCATCTGACCGCTCGGCAAGACGCTCATGGTCACGCCGGTGATCTGCTTGTGGGGCGTCAGGAACCATTTGATGACGTGGAGGCGATTGCCGCCGCGGGGATACAGCCACACGCCCAGCTCGATCGCGCGTTTTGCGTTGGGCGCGGTCGGCACTACGACGATACCCTTACCGATCCACGACTGGCCGGCACGCCGCCCGACGCTGTGCAACTGGGTGCTTCCGACGGGAGTCGCGCTCGATCCAGAAATCGCCAACCGGTAAATCACGGGATTGTACGCATCTTCAAGGGTCATGTACTGACCGTCCCACTGTACTTGACCCGGAATATTGATCGTTTGACCGACCGCGATCGGCGAAAATGTCGTCTGCCCGGCAGGGAGTTCTGCGAGCGCGAAATGCTGTTTGTCGTAGCCGTCGACGAACAAATTTCCGGCGGCGTCGTAGCCGCAGTACAGCATCTGCGTCAATGCGGAAGTCTCGTAGAACTGCGGCGGATCGGCCAAGCTTGGGAAAATCGCGACTTCGTCGGTGCATCCGGACGAGCAAAAGACGACCACTGCGAGATCGCCCGTGGTCGGATCGACGGAGCAAGAATACGCCGTTCCGGGCACGTTCGCCGAAGCGAACGGCGTGGTTTGGCCGTACGCGAACTCAGCGACGCTTCCCACCCCGGTCATATAGACGTTTCCGTTACTGTCCGAGCACGCTCCGAACGAAGGGCGGTCGATCCTGCCGACGAGCGTGCCGTCCGGGTAGGACAGCACGTACGATTTTCTATTGCCGGCGGCATACAACAAGATATTTTGGCTGGGCGCGGGCGTGGCTGGATAGGAGCCGTCTGCGGTCTTGAGTGGCATGGAGCTAGGTTGCTGGCTAGCCGAGCAACCGGACAGCCCATAAGCTCCAATGACCATGGCCGCGAGGAATCGGCCGGCCTTACGATATATGTCGCTTACCCTACTCTCTAACACTACTTTAAATAACCTTTCGCTCGGATGGCTTGATAGCCATCGCAGGTGGGTAGACTCCGGTTTGAACAGCGGCGAGAAGCGATGGGCTGCTCAAACCATTGTTTACCCCAATTCCTTGCTACCGAAGTGGAGGACTACAAAGATGCGCTTTTTCACTCTACCGCTGTGCACGGTCGTCGCAGCGGCGTTGGTCGCCGGATGTTCCGGCGGCAATGGATCGACGACTACGCCGGCTGCTCCTAGTGGCGTTACCGGAGCGGCGTCCCACTTAGTGAACGGCAAATTCATCCCGACTTGGACGAAATCCGGCAGCCTAATCCCGGCCGAACTTCGCCCGACTGGACATTCGCATCCGCTGCATGGTCGCGCGGCGCCAATGGGCTCGATGACCGGCGGCATATACGCTAGTGAGTTTTATGGCTCTGACGTCTTCGGATATCCCCACAACAATCAAGCAAACAATCCGCCGAGTTGTACGATTAACACCGGCATGGCCGAAGCGCAGGGAATCGCCGCTGACGACTCGGCGAATTTGGTCGTTCCGGAAGGCGCGCCCAATCTCACGCGTGGCATTTACGTCTATTCCGGTCCGACCCTGTGCGGTCCCGAGCTCGGCATGATAATCGATGCGACGGGACAGCCCGATGACGCGTCGAGCAACAACGCGGCAACCGGGTCAATCGCCGTTGCGAATATGTACGACGCCGGCGGCGCAGGCAGTATCTCGATTTGCACGCTCGCAGGCGGCTGCCCGACGAATCTCACGAACAGTAACATGTTCGAAGTCGCGTCCGTCCTTATGGACAAAGCCGGCGATTGCTGGGCTTCCGGCGCGACGCAGTCAGGCACCGCGACGCTGACATATTTCGCAGGCTGCACCGGCAGCGGCCAAGCTGCAACCGGCTATCAGAACGCGTACTACGGCGGTCTGGACATCGACAAAAACGGCAACATCGTTTCGATCAGCGCGTTCGACAGCAAACTCTACGTCTACAAGGGCTGCAACCCGGCCTGCACGTTGGTTGGCGGCCCGTTTGCACTCCAAGGTCAATCGCTTTTCGGTCACCTCAATGCCCAGTCAATGATCTTTGCGGCGGCCGATTTCCAATACGGTCAAATTGACGTCTACCATTACAGCGCAAGCGGCATAACGTATTGGTATAGCTTCAATAACGGCCTCGACCCCAGCTTGTTGGTCGAAGGCGTCGCAGTGGCGCCACGCTCTAAGCGATAGTCTTTCGCATCATCCGTTCACAAACAATGGCGACCGGCTTCAACGCCGGTCGCCATTTCATATGTTCGAGCTTTTAAACCGACTTTAATTTGCGGCTCCCGCCCGACGCCCGGTTTCACGCCGCGTACATCCAGGCCCGTCGTCCGGCGCCAATCGACAACGCATCCGAGATCTCCAAATTCGCCGTCAGCACTCCCTTGACAAGAGCGCCAGCGCATTTATAATTTAGGCACTGAGCGTTTTCAAACGACAAATGTGAGTTCGGAAAGGAGGGAGAACTTTGTCGGATTCGCTCGCCAATCGCAACGGTGGTCCTGCCGTTTCCTTAGGAAGCGCGACTCCGTGGACACCGATCAAGAACTTCCTGGGCTTTGATCCATTCCAGTCGCTGCGTGCGCAGTATGGGTTTGAATATGACGTAACCCGTACCGACCACGGTTATGAGATGGAGATTCCAGTCCCGGGTTACACGTCAGAGAACATCGATGTAAGCGTTCAGGACGATGTCCTGACCGTTAGCGGAAAGTCTGATCGCCGTTCCTTTACCCGAACGATGGTGATTCCCGATGACGTCGACAGTAATGCAATCGCCGCTTCCGTCAAGAACGGAATGCTCTACCTCGACCTTCAACGTCGTCCCGAGGCTCAACCAAAGAAGATCACCGTCAAGTAAAAGTACCGGTAATCCGATAAGCGGTGTGGCGCTGATGCCTTGGACGGCCGCATACCGCTACGAAGCCGTAACGACTAATTGAGGGCGCGGCGCGAACATCACCCCGCACGGGTAGATAGTTTAGGTTCCGACACCCGCTTTCAAGAATCCGTTCGCGCTGAGCTTGCAGAGGCCGGGGCACGGCTCGTCGCCCCGGCCTCCCACGGACAACATGAAACAATAGTTGAGTCAGTCATGACGCGCAACCATTCGATCCGTATCAGAGGACTTCAAATCGCAACGGTCGGGCTTGTTACCGCCATTCTACTGACATTGTACCCCGCCGCTCCGGCGCAGGCCGCCGTTGCAGGGTATCCGCAGGGCGGAACAACGCAAGTTCTGACGGTCTCCCGAA
>JAMXLK010000094.1 GCA_024281075.1 Vulcanimicrobiia bacterium | reverse complement strand
GCGTGCAAATCCGTCAAGGCCGGAGTGACGACCATTCGCGACGTCGGCAGCTCCAATCGCATCGCGGCCGACGTGCGCGACGCAATTGTGGAAGGGCGCATTCCGGGCCCGCGCATGCGGGCGTCCGGAGCGGTGCTTTGCATGACCGGCGGTCACGGCTGGCCGATCGGCCGCGCAGTCGATTCGCCGTGGGACGCGCGAAAAGCCGTACGCGAGCAGATGTGGGAGGGAGCCGATTGTATTAAGACGATCGCGACCGGCGGCGTGTTGACCAAGGGCGCGATTCCGGGTAACGCTCAGCTCACGCCGGACGAGCTTACCGCAGCGATCGACGAAGCCCACCGCCACGGGCTGCGCGTCGCCGCGCATGCGATCGGAACGCAGGGAATCAAAAACGCGCTGCGCGCGGGTATCGATTCGATCGAACACGGCACAATGCTCGACGACGAAGCCATTGCGCTCATGAAGGAGCGCAACGTCTGGCTCGTTCCGACGTTGAGCGCGCCGACCTGCATCCTAAATAACCTCGAACGCGGCGAACAGCCCGCCTTCGTCATCGAGAAGGCTAAAGGCCTCAACGAAGTAATGCTTGCGAATCTCCGCAAGGCGCATGAAGGTGGGGTGCGCATCGCTGGCGGCTCCGATGCCGGCACGCCGTATAATTACCACGAAGACTACGCGCAGGAAGTGGAGCTGATGTGGTCGCTCCTGGGCATGACGCCGCAGCAGGCGCTGCACGCGGCGACGAACGTGGCCGCGGAGCTGATCGGATTGCATCGCGGAATTCTCGCGGTCGGCGAGCCGGCCGATATGCTGCTGCTCGCCCGCGACGCCGGTGAGGACGTGCGCGCGCTGCGCGAGCCGCAACTCGTCTTCAAAAACGGCGTGATCCAATAGCGCGCTGACGCGTGGAGCTTGACGGCGCGCGGCTCGCGGTACTCGCGGCGATTTCCTGGCCGGCGCCCCCGCCGGGATACGGCCCGTGGGAACAGATGGCTTACAACGTTGCCGACGGAATGCGGCGGCGCGGGCTTGACGTAACGCTCTTTGCAACCGGCAACTCCCGGTTTGCCGGCAAGCTTGTCTCGGTCGTTCCGGTCGGTCTTAACGAGGACCCGGCGCTCAACGGCGACGTCTTCACGGCGCTGCACGTTTCGGAGCTTTTTCGGCGAGCGAACGAGTTCGATCTGATCAATAACCATCTTGACTGGAAACCGTTGACGTATGCGCTCGCATCGAATTCCCCGCCGGTCGTAACGACCGTTCACGGCTTTTCGTCGCCGCAGATTCTTGCTGCGTACTATGCCGCTGCGGCGCGCAGTTTTTACTGCTCGATTTCGAATGCCGATCGCGACCCCGGCTTGGACTATCTTGCGACGACGTATAACGGCATCGATCCGTCCGAGTTTACTTTTCGTCCGACGGCCGGCGAGTATCTCTGCTTCCTCGGGCGTTTCCATCCCGAGAAGGGCACGCACCTCGCCATCGAGATCGCGCGACGCGCCGGCGTGCGGCTAAAGATCGCCGCGATACCGCAGGACGACGCCTATTTCCGCGAGTGCGTGCTGCCGTTCATCGACGGCGATGGGGTGGAGTTTCTCGGCGCCGTGGAGCGGGAGGCCCGCAACGAACTGCTCGGCAATGCGCTGGCTCTCGTTCATATGACGACGCGCCCGGAGCGTTTCGGGCTGACCATGATCGAAGCGATGGCTTGCGGTACGCCGGTGCTCGGCGCGCGTATGGGGGCGATTCCGGAAATCGTCGTCGACGGCGTGACCGGTTTTTTATGCGCCGAAGTCGACGAAGCGGTCGCCAAGGTGCCGCAGCTTTCCCGGCTCGATCGCCGCGCGTGCAGGACCCACGTGGAGCGGGAGTTCAGCGTTGACCGAATGATCGATCGTTATGCGGACGCGTTTGCGCGAGCGCTCGAGCTGAAAATTCCGCCGCCGCCAACCGAGGAACGATTGCGCGCGCGCCGTCACGATTGGTGGGATCGCCCGATGGCGTACACGGAGATTCCGCCAAAACCCAAGGCGCTCGGATTCGAATGAGCCCCCGCGCCGAGCGTGACTACTCCGCGCGCTCGCTCTTCGAGAAGCTCGGTATTTTCGCCGAAGCGCACGTTGCGCTCGCCGGGGGCCACGACGATGCGTTCGTCGGTGCGCTCAATGCCGAGCTGACGAGGCCGGCCGGAGTCGCGATGCGCGGCCGCTACGATTTCATCTTTTTACGCGTCAACGAACCGCGGGATCTGACTCGCTTCGCATCGGCCGCGACGCATCTCAAACCAAACGGCGCGCTATGGGTCTTTCATCCGAAGGGCCGCGGCGCGAATCCGACCGACGCGCAGGTGCGTGCGGCCGGAATTTCTGCAGGGCTCGTCGATAACAAGATCAGCGCCTACACCGAATCCCACACCGCGACACGCTTCGTCATCCCGCGAGCGAGGAGAGTATGAGATACACGACTATTTTGCGTTACGCGCCGGCATGGTTAATCGCCGCTACGTTGTTGCCGGGATGCAGGGGAGGAGCCGTCGCGCCCACCGTGCCGCAGTTAGTTCCGCCGAACGCTCCGGCAGCTTCGCCCACCGCCGCAAAATCGTGGATGGCGGCGGCCGCGAATGCGTCGTACCTGCTTTACATCACGAGACCCTACGCTGGAACCGTCGACGTATACACGTATCCGCAGGACCAAATGGTCGGCCAGTTGAGCGGTTTTTCGTACCCGGTCGGCGCCTGCACCGATAAGCACGGAAACGTCTACATTGCCGACTATGAGCAGAACACGGTACTTGAATACGCGCACGGAGGTGCGAAACCGAAACGAAAGTTATCCGTTCCGGCAGTCGGACCGGTGGCATGCGCCGTTGATCGGCGCAGCGGCGACCTTGCGGTTGCGAGCGAGGGCAACTACAACTCCGGCATTGGCTCTAACGTTGCGATCTACCCTAAAGCGAAAGGTACGCCGAGCACCTTTACGTATGGCAAGATGCGCAGCTACACGTCGTGCACCTACGACGGCGCGGGAAATCTGTTCGTCGACGGTAAGCCTGCGAGCAGCTACGACAATTACGAGCTTGCG
>JAMXLK010000093.1 GCA_024281075.1 Vulcanimicrobiia bacterium | reverse complement strand
CCCGGTCCAAGCATTTGCCGCCCTCGGCAACGGCGGGAACGTGGTGATGGTCGTTCCGCGCCTACAGCTCGTAGTCGCGATTAACGCAGGCAGCTACTCCGACCACAGCGGCTTTACCACCGAGTATCTAGCGAAATACATCCTTCCTGCGGTGGGAACGGCGCGCTATTTGCCGTCGGCCCAAGCCCAGCCGGTCATGCGCCAGCCGCTCGCCGTTTTCTTGAGAGCAATGGTCACCACCGCGCCCGTCCTTTTCACGGGTTTGCCATTCGCGTTGTAATGGAGCGTTGCAGGGAGGACGATGTATGCGACATTACCCGTGACGGCATTGGTCGTCGGAGTCCCAAAAGCAACGGTCAGATTGCTGAGTTTTTGCTTCTCCACCATCGCCTGGAGCGCGGCGACCCAATCGCTGCACGCCGTCGCACCGCTCCAGACGTGCGGCGGAAAATCGTCGATGATCTGCGCGGGCGAGTCGCAAGCGGCCGCCCACGTTTTATAGTCACCGGCATTGAAAGCCCTGACCGCCGCATTGATCGTTTGCATCGGCGTGCTCCCGGCGGCGGTCGATGGCGAAGGGATAAGCGCGAAGGCGACGGCGATGGCCGCGCCCGCCAGTGTAAATTTCTTCATGCGCGCTGCATTTAACGCAAAAGCAGGCGGTCCTTTGCCTTCTTACGAGACTCTATTTCAAAACAACGCGTGCGTGGCTTCCGCCTGCCGGCCGAGGAGAAACGTTGAAATCGTGACTGAGTTCCTTCACGAGATAGAGGCCCCGGCCGTTCTCCGACAGTGGGTTCGTCGGTAACCTTGGCGCGTAAGAGAAACTCGGTCCGCGGTCGAGCACGTGTAGAATCGGTTTTGAATTACGGGTTTCGAGTAGCACGTCGATGTTTCCGGGCGCGTGACGCACGACGTTGCCGATTAGTTCAGCGAAGATCATTTCAGCAGTCGTAGATCGCGCGCTGGACACACCGAGCAAATCGAGCCGCTCGCAAACCTGCGACCGCACATTGGCGAAGGCCTCGACATCGTCGCTTCGGAACGTCCATCGTTCGCGTTCGGCGCTGGCCCTATAATCGACCAGCAAGATTGCGACGTCATCCAGAGGAGCGCCCGTGATCATCAACGCAAAGATTCCCTCGGCGGCATTGTCACGGTCCTCGAATCGCTTCTCCGCAAGCGCTTGTTCTAGGCGACGCTGCGCACCAATAAGGTCGCGATCGAATTCCGTAAGACCATCGGTATACATCAGCAGCAACGACCCCGGGGGCATAGGCACGCTGAACAGGCGAGGCGCGTCGGTGCTCACGCCCAACGGGAGATCGCCGTATTGCAACGTATGTACGTCGCCTTTTACGTCGCGCAACAAAGCCGGAACGTGTCCCGCATTGGCATATTCCAGAGTCAACGTGATGGGATCGAGTACAGCAGCCAACGCAGTGACGATGGCATCCGGATACTCCGCCCGCAAGTTTCTATTGACTGCGTCAAGCATCATCTGCGGGTCCGGGTGGATATGCGCGACGCCGCGGATGACCTGCCGGACGTGCGACATCAAGACGGCCGCATCGAGGCCGGATCCGCAAACATCCCCGATCGACATTACGAGCCGCCCATCATCGAGTGCTAGGGCGTCGTACCAGTCCCCGCCGACCAACGCCTCGCGGTGTCCTGCACAGTAATATGCGTGCAGCGCAATCCCGGGCACCGACGGAAGATTTTTTGTCATCGCTGCTTCTTGGAAGCGTTGAGCGACGGCACGCTCCGTTTCGTACAGATCACGTACCCGCACGACTTCGCGCGACAGAAATCGCACTCGAAGCAGCGCGCGAAGGCGTATGCCGAGCTCCGCTTTGCTAACCGGGCGGCGCAACACGTCGTCTACAAGGGAACGAAGGTCCTCGGGCATCGACGGATCGTCGCCCTCGGTGAGCAGCACGACTGGAAGATAGAGCGCGCGCTGCCGCGATCGCGCGTGCGAGATCGCGGAGCGGCAGCGGTGCAGCGACGGGCCGTCGATGACGATCAGATCGACGCGCTCGATAGCCGCCTCGCCGGCATCGCCGGTCACGACCTCGTAGGCTCCATCAAGCGTTGCGGCAATAAGCCCGGTATTAACGCGGTTGTTCATCAGGACCGCAATGCGCGGACGCCGCGTCGCATCGGTCGCGACGTCCGACTGCCGTGCGATCACGGCTGAATCCGAACGGGAGTCAGAATGCCTGCAAAGGTCGCCTGTCGTCGTCCGACTTGGAGGCCTTGACTCGTGATATTAAACTCGTACATTCCTTTATCGAAATCGCTCAAACGCTTCTTGAGTACGCCGAGCGCGCGTCCGAGTTGAGCGAACCGCTCGGACTCGTGTTCTACGTATCGCAGGTAAATGATGTTGTCGCAAAGGTAACTTATATTCGTGTCACTGATGCGAAATTCGTTGATATCTTGCAGCTCGTTCACCAAAAGCGTCGTGACACCAACGTTTTTGAGATACCTGCAGAGGGCGTGGATTCGAGCCTGGAGATCGTCACCCGTTACGGAGAGGCGGTAGCCGCTCACGGAGTCAATCATGACCAATTGGGTCTTGAATTGCTCAACATCTGCCCGCACCATGGTCGCGAATTCGTCAGGTCCGTAACGCAGGGCCTCCACTTCGACGATCGACAGCATTCCCGCATCCATCAGCGATCCGACGGTGGTGTTCGTCAGTTCCGCACGCCGCATCATCGTGTCTCGGGACTCGTCGAAGGTGTAAATCGACGTGCGCTCGTTGCGCGCGGCAGCTTCTTTCATGAACTGAATACCGAGCGTCGTCTTACCGACGCCGCTCGGACCCGTCAGTAATGTAACCGTACCGCGTTCGATGCCGCCTTGCAACATATCGTCGAGTGCGGTAATCCCCGATCCAAGTTTGGACTCTGAGTATGTGGCTTCATAGCGCTCGGGAGTCAGCCGCGGAAAGATGGTCGCCCCACGGTTGTCCAGCGTCAACGAATGCGACCCGCGTTGAAATGCCGAGCCGCGGAACTTGGTTACTTTAACCGTACGGTTACGGTCGCCATGGTCCAGCTCGATGACGCCCCCACTTAAAAATCGTAAGTCCTCTAGGGGCGAAACTTCGCCGCTTTCGGACGTCATCAAGACCACCGCACCACGTTCCACGAGAAATCGCAAAAACGCAAGTACTTGTTTTCTAAAGTGTGAGTCGCTAGGCGCTACGTAGCGCAGGTACGTCATGGAATCGATGAATATTCGGTCCGGTTTGAGCCGCTCGACGGTTTCAACGACCGTGCGAACGAGCGGCTCGCGTTCGACTTCGGCCGGCGAGAAAACGTCGTATTCTTCTAACTTTGCAAATGTGTCCGAAGACGGGCTCAGATCGAGAAAATAGACGTTCGTAAGATCGAACCCTAAGCTTTCGGCGTCAAGACGCAATTCGGCCTCGGGCTGCGCAAACGTTAAAAAAAGCGCGGTTTCGCCACGGGCGGCACCGGCGCACAGGAAGTGCCAACCGATCGTCGTCTTTCCAGTACCCGGCGGCCCTGTGAGTACGTAGCTGCGAGCCCTCAGGAACCCGCCGCAAAGCACTTCGTCGAGTCCGGCGATCCCCGTTGAGACCCGGTCCGGCGGTTCG
>JAMXLK010000092.1 GCA_024281075.1 Vulcanimicrobiia bacterium | reverse complement strand
GATTACGCACGCTGCTGGAGCTCGTCGAACAAGAGCGGATTCGCGTCATCATCGCGGAGGAACGTCCGCTCGCGGAAGCCGCCGAGGCACTAGAAGAGAGCAAACGCGGCTCCGTCAACGGCAAGATCGTGATAACGGTAGACTAGCTTGCGGGGCGCGTCGAACGACGCGCCCCGTTTATTTTTGATACGTTACTTGTTTTTGAAGCGGGCCACGCGCTTTTCGTTGTAAGCGGCGAGGCCTTCTTTTGCATCTTCGCTCTTGAAGAGCAGTGACTGCAGTTCGCGTTCGAGCGCGAGCGCGTCTTGCAGTGGAAGCTCTGCACCGGTCTGAACGCTGCGCTTGATGTGACCGACCGCCATCGGCGCCTTATTCGGCGAACAGAACTGGCGCGCGTAGTCGAGAATCTGGTCGCGGAACTCCGCGGCGCTGCCTTCCAAGAGATCGTTGATCATGCCCCACTCGAGCGCTTGTTCGTAGCTGACGGTTTTGCCGGTCGCCATCATCTCGATCGCGCGCGATTTCCCGACGAGGCGGGCGAGGCGCTGGGTGCCGCCGGTGCCGGGCAGAACGCCGAGCGCAACTTCGGGCAGGCCGATTTTGCCCGCATCTTTGCGGGCGATGCGAATGTCGGCGGCCATCGCGATCTCAAGCCCGCCGCCGACGCAATGGCCGTTGAGCGCGGCGACGACGAGCTTCGGCGTCTGCTCCAGCCGCGCGAGCGTCTCGTTGGCGTGCAGGCAGAACATATACTTGAATTCCGGCGTCACTTGATTGAGCATTCCGATGTTCGCGCCCGCCGAAAAGAATTTCTCACCCTTGCCGGTGAGCACGATAACCTCGACCTCGTGGTCGAAGCGCGCGTCCAGAATCGCGTCGTCGAGCTGGCGCATCATCTCGTGCGTGTACGTATTCGCCGGCGGATCGTCCATCTCGACGATCGCGACGTGCCCGTCTTTCGAATAGTTGATGACGCGCTTTCCGTCGAACGGACGCGCTTCGCGTCCGAACGGCGTTTGTGCGACTCCGTTGACCGTCGTGCTCATGCCAGGCTTCCTTTCGGTGCGATCCAGTTGGGGTCTTTAAAGTATTCTTTGAGCTTCGTTTCATCCGCTTCCGTCGGAAGGACCGACGGAGCGTAGGCCTTCCATTCTTCCTCGCTCAGACGGCGGCCGTCCACGGCATAGCGCTGTCCGGCGAAGTCGCCGATTTTGCGATTAAAGCGCATGTCGGGTAGATATAACTTCGTTTCGCTCGGATTGACTTCGTTCACCCGTGCCACCGTCCCAAGCGCTTCGTCGCGGAACTGCTTGCGCGCGCGCTCGTTCAGGTGCTCTTTGTCCGGCTGTCCGCCGGCTTTGTCCTCGTCGACGCGGCCCTTGATGCCCCACGTGTACGCCCACTGCGCCGAGCCCGAATGATCCGTTCCGAAAAGATCGAGCGAACCGGAGAACCACTTGTTGTAGTACTTCTGCTGCAGCTCGACCGGAATCACTCCGGCCTTGGCGATGCGGCGTAACCCGGTGATGCCGGTCCCCATGTGAAACGACTCCTCGCGCAACATCGGTCCCATCGAAGCGGCTAGCGGCGCAAAACTCGAATGCGAGAGCATCGTCAGCTGGAACTTCCCGTCGCGATCCATGAAATTGGTATAGGCGAAAAAATCGAGCCAATGCGTCACGTCGTCGTTGAACGCGTTGAGCAGCCGGTTTTTCTTGCCGAACGCGCGCCGCTCGAGCATCTTCTGAGCCTCAATCTTTCCTTCGCTGCCAAAGTGCTCGACCATGAGGTGGCACATCTGGTATCCGTGGCGCGTCTCTTCGACCATGATGCGAACGAGCGCGGCGAGATCGTACTCGCTCGGCGCGTTATTGACGAGAAATCGCTGCTGTTCGTTTGAGGCGAACTCGGTGTCGCCTTGATAAACGACCATGTTGAGCACCGCATCGCGCATGCGCTGATCCGGAATCTCGCGCACTTTTTCCCAACGGCGCTCGCCTTGGAAGTCGCCGAAGTAAATTTCGCTCGTCGGCAGATCGCCGTACTTGGCTTCGAACGTGTAGCCCGGCATAAAACGGTCGACGAGCTCGCGGTCGAGGCCGATATCGCGGCGCCAATCGTCGAGCATTGCGATCCAGTCGTCAAAGGTCGATATGCGGTTCATTGCAGCCTTTCGCCGTGATTTGTGACGGATTTTGGGTGGACGGATGGAATACCGTCATACTAGATGGCAGCGGAGGCTAAGTCAACCCCCGGTGAGCGCCAGGTTGCGCGTCCGAATTCCTTTATTTTCACGCTCTACGGCGACATGGTGGCGCGGCTGCCGGGCGACGGTTCGCTCTGGATCGGCGCGCTGATCCGCCTCATGGCGCCGTTCGGCGTTACGCCTGCAGCCGTGCGGCAGGCCGTTTCACGCATGGCGCGTCAAGGCTGGCTTGCTGCTCGCCGCCACGGGAACCGAGCCTACTACCGCGTTACGGAGCGCGGCCGGCGACGCATCGAAGAACTGAGCCCCCGCATCTACGGACCGGTCATCGAGTGGGACGGACGCTGGCGGCTCCTGATCTATGCCATAGGTGAAGCGCATCGCAAGCGTCGGGAGCGCCTGCGGCAAGAGCTTGCAGCGCTTGGCTGGGCGCAGCTCTCGCCGAGCACGTGGATCTCGCCGTCGGATACAATCGCCGCCGCCCGCGAGGCCGCGCTGGCAACCGGCACGCTCGATGCGGTCAATCTTTTCACCAGCGAGTACCGCGGACCGCTGAGCGACCGCGCGTTGCTCGAGCGCTGTTGGAACGTCGGCGAGATCGCAGCCGCGTACCGCGCGTTCATCGCGCGATACGAGCCCAAGCTGCGCCGGGAACGCGAGCGGGGCGACCTCAGCGATGAGTCGGCCTTCGTCGAGCGTCTTTGGCTCGTGCACGACTATCGCAAGTTCGCGTACCTCGATCCCGGGCTGCCCAGCGAATTGCTACCCGCGCACTGGCCGGGAACGAGCGCGGCCGCGCTCTTTCGCGAATTCTACGCCGCGCTTGGCGTCAAATCACAACGTTACTTTCATCTTTGCGCGCAGGAATGAAACGGGGCCACCCGCGGCAGCGTCGAACCGACCCGCCCATGCCGAAACGCTTGCTCCTCGCGCTAGCCGCCATTGCCATCATGGTTGCCGCTGCCTGCCATAGCAATACAAGCACCACGCCGACGCCGTCATACTCTCCGATTTCTCCGAGCCCTAACCCCTCAATTAAGAAGGCGACGGTTGAAGTCACCGTAGCCGGCACTCCAGTGGCGCAAATTCCCGTCGAAATTTCGACGCCGAGGAACCCGCAAAGCCCGCGGCCGGGGCATCCGTTCCTTACGCAGTACACCGGCAAGAAGGGCTTAACGCGCTTCCACCAACTAAAACCCAGCAAAACCTATTGCTGGCTTGCGAGAATTTCACCGAGCTTCAGGTCCTCGGAATGCGCGGGTTGGGCGGTGTGGCAAACCAGCACCATAATCCTGGGTAACTAAACCCCCAGATTTCGCGCATCTCGTCGCGAGCGCGATTTGATGCGTTTTTGACGGCGCGCCGTAACGATTCGTGTGATACTGCAATAAGTGTTCGCCCTCTTTGCGGTATTATTTCTTGCTTCCACGACGCCGTCGAACGCTGCCGACTCGATGTTCCGTGTCGACGCCGCGCATAGCGGAATTTACGACTCGCCCGCACCAGCATTAACGGCGGTAAAGTGGCGCTTCCGTACGAAAGGCCGCATCTTCTCGTCCCCGACCGTTGCGGGCGGGAACGTCTATATCGGAAGCACGGACGGAACGATGTATGCGGTGCGCGCGGCCGATGGAACGCAGGTGTGGTCGTTTGCGGCCAAGGGACCCGTGAACTCCACGCCTGCGGTCGCGAACGGTCTGGTGTTTTTCTCGAGCGTTGACGGAAACGTCTATGCGCTGGATGCTGCGACGGGAGCGCAAAAATGGAGTTTCAAGACCGGCGGCGAGCGACGATTCGTCGCACCGGGAATCCACGGCATCATTCCGCAAGCCGAGCTCATGCCGGATCCATACGATCTCTTCTTGTCATCGCCCGCGATCGCGCAAGGAACGGTGTATGTCGGCAGCGGCGACCATAACGTCTACGCACTCGACGCTCAAACCGGGCGCCTGCGCTGGAAATTTACCACCGGAAATGTAGTCCACGCTTCTCCGGCAGTCTCACGGGGCGTCGTCTACATCGGAAGCTGGGACCGCTACTTCTACGCCCTGGACGCGCGCAGCGGAGCGGTGCGCTGGAAGTTTCTCACCGGCAACGACACGACGATCTTCAATCAAATCGGCATCGCGGGGTCGGCCACCGTTGCCGGCGGCACCGTTTACTTCGGTTGTCGCGACAGCCATCTGTACGCGCTTAACGCCGCCACCGGCGCATTACGCTGGGTTCACGACGATCACGGAAGTTGGGTTATCGGAACACCGGCAGCCGCCGGCGACGCCGTCGTCTTTACGACTTCGGACGAAAAGAAGTTTTATGTCGTGGATGCGGCGACGGGAAGAGACCGCTTTAGCGTACCGTACGCGATGTTTGCCTACTCTTCGCCTTCAATCGCAGGCGGCGTCGCATTCTTTGGAAGCTTTGACGGGCGGCTCTACGGCGTTAAAGTCGAAAACGGCAAGATCGTCGCGCGCTTTGCCACCGACGGATCCATCCGCAACTTGCCCGCACACCTCGACGCGCGAGGCGACATCGATCCACGAACCTTCAGCTTCGGGCCGACGCTCGACGGCGTCATTGTTGGGTTGAACGCGGTCTACGATCTCGGCTCGATCGTAGGTTCGCCCTCCATTGCCGATGGCGTGCTGTACATCGGGGCAGCCGATGGAGTTCTCTACGCGGTCACCTGAAAAAAATCAAACTTCGTCGTCGTGTAAATGCAGATGACAGCCATCTTCGGCTTCGGAGAGCACGTCGCGCGCCTCGGCAAGCACCGCGGTCGATAGCGGACGGCTCGGCGGCTCGACCGAGCCCTCTTCCGCGAGAAAGTCTACTTCGCTCCAATCCTCCCACGTCTCGAGCGGTTCGTCGTCGGCCGAGGCGGGGAAGCGAACGCAGAATCCTTGCTCGATGTGAAGTCCTACCACCGACACTTCGGTTCCACGCGGAAAGTAGGTGCCGTCTTTCCAGAGCGTACCGTACGTCGTACTATAGCGGCCGCCGATTCTCAGCGGTTCGTCCATCTCTAACCTATACCCCGAACGGGTCCATCGGTTTCTCACCGATGTAAGTGAGCACGCTCTTGGTTTCGGTGTAGAGGCGCATCGTCTCCATGCCGAGCTCGCGGCCGTAACCGGATTGTTTGTAGCCGCCGAACGGAACGCCCGGAAAGACCGCGTACGGCGTGTTGATCGCGACCGAACCGCTGCGAATCGCGCGCGCGACGCGATTGGCGCGTCCCAAGTTGTTCGACCAAACGCTTGCCGCAAGCCCGTACTCACTCGCGTTCGCGAGCGCAATGGCCTCGCTCTCGTCTTTGAAACGAACGAACGTTGCAACGGGACCAAAGACTTCTTCGCATGCGATTCGATGCGTATTCTCCGCTTCGAATGCGGTCGGGCTCCAAAACATTCCCGATGCCAGTGCATCGTCGAGTTCCGGCGCCGCGCCGCCGATGAGCCGCTTCGCGCCCTCCGAAACACCGATCTCGCAATACTCTTTGATCTTTTCGAATTGATCGCGCAGCGTAATCGCTCCAATCTGCGTCGATGCATCTTCCGGATTGCCGACACGAAGGCGCGCCGCCTTCTCGGTAAATTGCGCGACGAATTCGTCGAAAATACTCGCCTGCACGAGAATGCGCGTGCGCGCCTCGCAGCACTGGCCCGCATTGTAATAGACGCCGTAGAGCGCCCCTGCGATGGCCGCGCGAAGATCGGCGTCGTCAAAAACGACCGCCGGCGACTTGCCGCCGAGCTCGAGCGTTACGCGCTTGAGCGTTTTTGCGGCGACTGCGGCAACGTTCTTGCCGGTCGCCGTCGAGCCGGTAAACGCGATCTTATCGATTCCGGGGTGCTCCACCATCCACGCGCCGACCGGATTGTTCGCTCCGGTGACGACGTTGAGAACGCCCTCCGGCACACCGGCTTCGAGTGCAATTTTACCGAGCTCGATTGCGGAGAGCGGCGTCACCGACGACGGCTTTAGAACGATGGTACAGCCGGTCGCTAAGGCCGGCGCAACCTTCCACGAAGCGAGCAAGAGCGGAAAGTTCCACGGCACGATCGCGCCGACGACGCCCACGGGCTCGCGAACGGTATTTGCAAGGTAGGTCGGAAGCGGCGGCGGCATCGTTTCGCCGTAATTCTTGGTCGTCGCACCGGCGTAAAACTCGAAGCAATCGACGATCGCGCCGAGCTCGCCTTTGGCCGTTGAAATCGTTTTGCCGTTGTCGCGTACTTCCATCAGCGCGATCTCGTTAGCGCGTTCGGCGATGAGCTGCGCGAGCTTATAGATGATCTTCGCACGCCGGGATGCGGCCATCGTCGGCCAACGCCCGTCGAACGCGCGCCGCGCGGCGGCGACCGCCGCGTCCACGTCTTCGCGCGATGCATCGGCGACATCGGCGATCTTCCCTCCGTTTGCGGGATTGAAATCTTCATAGACCGCGCCGCCGGACGCATCGCGCCATTGGCCGCCGACGAGAAGCTGCGTCTTGACGAGGGTCGAGGTCGAACTCATGTCGCTGCCTTCAACTCCAGGCGTTCGAAAACCGTTGCAATTCCCTGGCCAACGCCGATGCACATGGTGGCGAGGGCGTACCTTCCCTTGCGACGCCGCAACTCGTGCAGCAGGGTCGTTGCAATACGCGCGCCGCTTGCTCCGAGCGGATGGCCCAACGCAATCGCACCGCCGTTGACGTTGGCGGTTGCGGGGTCCAGTTGTAAGTCGCGCATGCACGCGATCGACTGGGAGGCAAAGGCCTCGTTGATTTCGACGAGATCTAACTGCGACGATGAAACGCCGCTGCGGGCCAACGCCTTGCGGGTAGCGGGAATGGGACCAAGACCCATGACGTCCGGCGCGACGCCGGCCGCTGCACCGCAGACGAAACGCGCCATCGGCGTTAATCCGAGCCGCCGCGCGGTTTGCGCTTCGCAGAGCAGCAGCGCGGCGGCGCCGTCGTTGATCCCCGACGAGTTTCCGGCCGTCACGCTGCCGTCGGATTTGAATGCCGGCTTGAGCTTGGCGAGGGCGTCGAGCGTCGTTTCCGGCCGAGGATGTTCGTCGCGCGACATCGTGGCTTCGCCTTCATGCGGCGACGAAAGGGCGACGGCGACGATCTCATCGTCAAACGCACCGCGCTCTATCGCAGCCTTGCACTTCATCTGTGATTCGAATGCAAAGCGATCTTGTTCCTGACGCGAAATGCCGTAGCGCTCGGCAACTTTTTCGGCCGTTTCACCAAGCGAAATCGTCCACTCGCGGGGCATCTTCGGGTTGACCATGCGCCAGCCGAGCACGGTGTCGAACAGATGCTGCTTTCGTCCGAAGGCCGCGTCGCTTTTTGGGAGGACGTACGGTGCCCGCGTCATCGACTCGACGCCGCCGGCGATCATGATATCGCCGTCACCGAATGCAATTGCGTGGGCCGCCGAATTGATGGCCGAGAGGCTCGAACCGCAAAGCCGGTTGACGGTGACGCCCGGGATTTCAACCGGCAGTCCGGCCAGCAGCGCGGCCATCCGCGCAACGTTGCGATTATCCTCGCCGCTTTGATTCGCCGCGCCGAAATGAACGTCGTCGACAATCGCGGGATCGATACCCGTGCGCTCCACGATGGCGCGTATGACGATCGCCGCAAGATCGTCGGCCCGAACGCCGGCGAGCAGGCCGCCGTATCGCCCGATCGGCGTGCGCAACGCGTCGATCACCCACACCTCACGGCTCACTGGGCAGCCTCCTCCTCGTCCGCAGCCGGCGCCACGTCGAGCATCCAGAGCGAGCGGTGCGGCGCAAAGGCATCGCCCTCGACGTCGGCAAGGCGCTTTAAGATGCGCGCGATGCGCGCTCCGCTGATCTCGCGGCCCCATGCTACCGGACCGATCGGGTAGTTCGCGCCTAAGCGCATCGCCGTGTCGATGTCATCCGGCGAAGCGACGTCTTCGGCGACCGCGATCATCGCCTCGTTCACGATCGAGCCGATCGTGCGCCCGAGAAAGAGTGAGGGCGAATCTTCCACTAAGACGGCGCCCTTGCCGAG
This sequence comes from Vulcanimicrobiia bacterium, assembly GCA_024281075.1. Classification (GTDB taxonomy): domain Bacteria; phylum Vulcanimicrobiota; class Vulcanimicrobiia; order Vulcanimicrobiales; family Vulcanimicrobiaceae; genus Cybelea. The sequence continues at coordinate 12,042 of JAMXLK010000092.1, read as the reverse complement.
GGTTGCGAAAAGCTCCTGCGCCAACTCGAGCGCATCGTCGCTGACGTCGTCGGAGTCGACGATCTCGACGACACGCTGCGATTGAAGCGCGCCCAGAACGCCGTAACCGACGAGGCGTTCGGGATGCTGCATGCGGCGCGCGCAACGTTGCAGATCGGTCGCATACGCATCGACGAAAAAGACGCTCTCGGCGCCGAGCACCGAGTCGAGTCCGGCGACGATCTCGCCGCGATCGGACACACCGTCTCCGGCATCGACGATCAGCGTTGCTCGGGGCGACAGCTCGTCGATCAATTCGTCGTTCTCGATCCGTTGCACGTGAGCGTACCGCTGCTCGAGCAGCTGAGCGAACTCGTCGGCGCGCGGTCCAAAACCGAGCAGCGCGACAACCTCGTCGGAGTTGCTGGCTTCTGGCTCCGGCACGTCGGCATCGTAGCGCTGGGGCGAACCGTCGCGATAATCGTAAAACCCCGCGCCGGTCTTGCGCCCGAGCAATCCCTGCTCCACCATGCGCCGTTGCAGCCCGACGGGCGCGAAGCGTTGCGCACCCGTCCGCGCGTAGATCGATTCCGTCGTCGCGAAATTCACATCCAAGCCGATCAAATCCATCAGCTCGAACGGGCCCATCCGGAAACCCGCGCCTCGCGCGAGCGCGTCAAGCTCTTCGACCGAAGCGATCTCGTCTTCGAGCGCGCGCATTGCTTGCAAGTAGAACGGCCGCGCGACGCGATTGACGATGAAGCCGGGCGTATCGGACGCGAGCACTGCGGTCTTTCCCAACGTCGCGGCGGCAGCAAAAGCGCGCTCGAGCATTTCGTCGCTGGTTTGCGGCGCGGCGATGATTTCGAGCAACTGCATCCGCGCGGGCGGATTGAAAAAGTGCATTCCGACGACGCGATCGGAACGTTCGACGACGTCGGCAAGTGCCGATACCGAGAACGACGACGTGTTCGTTGCAAGCAGGGCGTCCGCAGCAACGGCGCGCGAAAGCGCGATGAAGACCTCGCGTTTGAGGTCGAACCGTTCGGGAACCGCTTCGATGGCGAGCGCCGCATCGCTCGACTGCGGAATAGCATCGAGCCAGGTGATCCGTTGGAGAACCGCGCCGTCGTCCAATCGTTGCGTCTCCCGTTCGAAGTACGCAAGCGCTCGTTCGCGCGCGGCCGGCAGCGGCTCGACAATTTCGACCGCGTAACCGCCCCGCGCCGCAACGAGCGCGATTCCCGAACCCATCGTGCCCCCACCGACGATTAAACAGCGCTGATCCATGAGGTGCGCTGGTTCGAGAGAGGAGGCGCAAACGCTTCGCCATAGTTTGTGGTATGCAGAAGCCGCAATGGCGCCTGCGCGCGTCGCGGTACGTCGTCGATTCGCCGTATATGCGCCTTCGGATGGACGAAGTCGAGCTTCCGGACGGCACGATCGTTCCGAATTACTACGTGCGCGAGTCCCACGGTTTCGTCGTGGTCGTCCCGCTGACGGCCGACGAGCGCATCGTTCTCGTTCGCCAGTACCGCTACGGCACCGATTCGATCCACCTCGAGCTCCCGGCCGGCATGCTGCTCGAGGGCGAGGAGCCGCGTGCCTGCGCGCTGCGAGAGCTTTCCGAGGAGACCGGCTACGAGATCGCGCGCTGCGAGCTTGCGGTGCAGTACTACCCGGAACCCGTGCGCTCGATGGCGCGCGCCTACGTCTATATAGGGTTGGGTGCGCGTAAAGTTCGCGAGCCGGTGCCGGACGTGACCGAACATCTCGAGGTCGAGCTGGCGTCGGTCGAGGATTTTCGGGCGATGCTCGTCGACGGACGCATCGACACCGGGGCCACCATCGCTGCCGGCTTCGTGGCGCTCCAGAAACTCGGCCGCCTCTGAAACCTGCCCCGACGCGCGGCGGTACTTCGAGAGGATCATGAAAAACGTTACGCCGTCGAACCTCAACCCCACCCTTGGGCTCTTTATCAAGCTTACCGCAATCGTGGCAATCGCGATCGTCGTACTGATCGTCGCCGCGTTCTTATTGAAGATCGTGCTGATCGCCGCCGTGGTCGCAGCCATCGGCGTCGGCGGTTTCTTGATTTACAATCTGATCCGGCGCCGGTCGAAGCTTCCCGTTATTCGCTAAGCCAACGGTCAAGCACGCCCGCGACGTACTCCGGTTCTTCGAGCATCGGCAGATGACCGCTGCGCGCGCAGACGACCAGCTCGCCGTGTGGAAACGTTGCGGCGACCGAACGCGCTTCGTCAAGCGATACGACACGGTCTGCGCCGCCGGCCACGACCAGTACCGGAATATCGAGATCTTCGGCGATGTCTTCCGACGAGACGCGTACCGCAAGCCCGCGCAGCGTCGCGGCCATACCCACCGGCGAGTTTGAGCGCGCGATTGCTGCCGCGCGCGCTACGACGTCGTCTTGGTGCGCCGTCTCGGACGCGAAAAGCTTCGGTAAATACGCCTCAATTGCGGGTTCGACGCTCGCCTCACGCTCGATCCGATCTGCAAGCGCATAACGCGCTGCCGCTTCGTCAGGCGTATCGGCGCGAAGACGGCTCGCGAGCAATGCCAGCCGCGTAATACGCTCGGTAAACATGCGCGCGAAGGCGAGCGCTACGTATCCGCCCATCGAGTGACCGACGACTGCTGCGCGCTCGACGCCGAGCGAATCCAAGATTGCGGCAACGTCGGCAGCAAGCCGTTCCATCAGATACGGACCATCGGGAACGCTCGACGTTCCGGCACCGCGTAAGTCGGGACGCAGCACACGGGTGCGCGTTGCGAGCGTCTCGATTTGCGCGTCCCAAATAACGCGCGTCATCGGAAAACCGTGGATCAGAACGAGCGCATCCGCGCGTTGCTCACCATCGATGCTCACATCGATGCACGTGCCGTCATCGGCAAAAACTTGCATTGAGGCGCGTAATACTGTATAAGGTAGGCAACACCCCTGGTCGCTTGCCGACCAGAGAAAGGATGACTCGTACCAACGATGGCAGTTCGAAAAAAAGCAGCGCGCAAATCGGCGGTCAAGAAACTGATCGCCGGAGCGCTGATTCGTAAAGCCGTTCGCAAGAGAGTTCGACGAAAAGTCGCTCGCAAGGCGGTTCGGCGCGCCGTGGCTCGTAAGGTCGTTCGCAAGAAGGTACGTCGCAAAGTTGCGCGCAAGGCGGTCCGACGAAAAGTGGCCCGCAAGGCGGTGCGACGAAAAGTGGCCCGCAAAGCGGTTCGACGTAAAGTGGCCCGCAAGGCGGTTCGCAAACGAGGCCGACGTAAGAAGGCCTAAGGTCAATCCAGAACTCCGCTCGGCGTGATGCCGGCGGAGTTATTTAAGCGAGTCGCCCAGTGCGGCTCGCTTTTTTACACCGCTCTCACCGCCGGTCGAAAGAACCAAATCGCCATAAAAAGCAAGGTACAGCAGGCTCCGGCGAGCACAAACATCTCGCGTAAACCAATCGCCGCCGCGATCGCGCCATCGACGAGCGCTCCCAACGGAACGACGCCGATCGCGATCATCGTGTAGATGGAAAGCGCGCGGCCGCGCACATCGTCGGGCGACAGTGTTTGGATCAGCGTGTTCGTCACTCCCAGCGACGCGAGCGTGCCGACCCCGGCGGCGAAGAGGAGCGGCAACGCAAACGCCAACGACGGCACGAGCCCCAGGCAGAGCACGGCAACCGACATAACGATGCCCGATTGAACCCACAGCGCCGAGCGCCGCTCGCGTTGCGCGAAGTACGCGGTCACGATCGCTCCGCCAAAACCGCCGATGCCGATCGCGGAGACGGCCCAGCCAAGTCCCCGCGCGCTCGCGTGCAAAAGGTTGACGGCGAGCGCCGGCACCAGTTGACTGTACGGTCGTGCCAGCAGCGACGTAACGAGCTGCGCCAGAATGATCCAGCGCAGTGCGGGATGGCGGAGCAGGAACGCGATGCCTTGGCGGATCGCAAGCAACGTCGACTCGCGGCGCGCCGCAGGCGCCGGCGAGGGCTGCATCATCATCACGGCAACGACCACGGCTAAGGTTGCCGCCGCGTTGAAGTAAAATGCTCCGGCCACGCCGATCCAGACGATGAGCAGACCGGCGAGCGCGGGACCGACGACCGCCGGAGCGTTAAACGCAACCGAGTTCAAGCCGACCGCATTGCCGACGTACTCGCGCTCCACTAACAGCGGCACCCAGCTCTGCCGCGTCGGCGAGTCGAACGCCATCGCGGCGGAGCTTACCGCCGAGACCAGCACCAAGCCCGTCATATCGAGACGATGCGCAGTCGCAAGCAGTGCCAGCGTCAGTGCGGCGAGCGCCATCGTGGTATTCGTTACGAATAGAACGCGACGGCGCGGCAACCGGTCGGCCACGACGCCGGCGAGCGGCGACAAGATCAGAACGGGTACGGCTCGCGCGGCTCCAAGGATTCCGAGGTCGAAGGCGGCCCGATGCGGCGAGCCGGCCAAACGCGCCACGAAGTATCCCATTGCCGTAAACTGCATCCAGGTGCCGAGATTTGAAACGAGCAGCCCGATCCATAGCAGCCGAAAGTCGCGGTATTGCAGCGCCGCAAGGATCGACGCTCTTCGTATCACTGTGTCGCCGCGACGATGAGATTCACGCACTGTGTGGGCGTGAAGCGTGACACGTCGATGCAGAGGTCGTAGTTGCGCGGATCGCCGAATGCGAGCCCGTACCACTGCCGCAGATACTCGGTACGCGCGCGGTCCACGCGGTCGAGCTCGCTCTCGGCAATCGCGCGGGTCGCACCGGTAGACTCGCAGACGTGCGCGATGCGCCAGTCACGCGGCGCGTGCAGGAAGACGCGCAGAACGCCGGGCCGCGTTCCCAAAATCGCCGCAGCGCCGCGGCCGACAATGACGGCGTCGCCGCGCTCGGCGTACTCGCGCACCGCCTCTTGCACCGCGCGCAGCACCTCTTCGTCGAAATCCTCGACGGTCGATGCCGCGGCGAGTTCCGGCGTCGCGCGCTCCAAGCCCGTTAGAAAACGTTCGCCGAGCGTCGGCGACGCGTCTTCGTTCGCCTCGACCGCATCGGGCCGGACGCGCAGGCGCTTGGCGACGACGACGGGGAGCTGACGGTCAACGTACGCGTAGCCGAGTACCGCCGCAACGCGCTCGGCGATCTCGAGCGCCCCCGACCCGTACTGGTTGGAAATCGTTATAACCACCGGGGATTGAGTACGCAGCGCCGAACGCTGCGCTCCTGCCGATCGTCGAAACGCGCGACTTGCGCAAAGTCTTTCGTAGCCGCAGGCGCGTGCCGGGAACGCTCGGCGCGCTTCGTTCCTTTTTTTCCACACAGTACGACGATCGCGTCGCCGTCGACGACGTGAGCTTCGCGCTCGAACCGGGCGAACTCGTCGGTTACATCGGCCCGAACGGCGCCGGGAAGTCGACGACGATCAAAATGCTGACCGGTATTCTCGTCCCGACCTCCGGCGAGGTGCGCGTTGCGGGACTCGTGCCGTGGAAGCAGCGCAAAGAGAACGGCCGTAACATCGGCGTGATCTTCGGCCAGCGCAGCCAGCTCTATTGGGACCTGCCGCTCGTCGAGTCGTTCGAGCTGCTGCGCGCGATCTACGGCGTGCCTAGCGAACTGTATCGCCGTAATCTCGACGAATTCGTCGACATACTCGACATGGGCAGTTTCCTGCGAACGCCCGTGCGGCAGCTTTCGCTGGGGCAGCGGATGCGCGGAGATTTCGCGGCCGCGCTCCTTCACAGCCCCAAGATCGTCTATTTGGACGAGCCCACGATCGGACTGGACGTCGTGGCGAAGGAGGCGATTCGCGAGTTTATCGCTCGCATCAACGCCGAACGCGGCGCGACTATTATTTTAACGACGCACGATTTGGCCGACGTGGAACGGCTCTGCCGGCGCATCGTGCTGATCGATAACGGCACGCTTATCTACGACGGCGACATAGACCGCATCAAGAGCGAATACGGCCGCTTTCGCACGCTCGTCGTGCGCTTCTGCGAACCGGTCGAACGTCCACAACTCGACGGCGCCCAGGTGGCCGAAGTCGACGGCTCGATCGCGCGATTTCGTTTCGATCGCAATCTGCAGCGAGCCGATCTGCTCGTCCGCCAAGCGAGCGAACGTTATCGCGTCGAAGACGTCAGTTTGGAAGAGCCCGATCTCGAATCGATCATCCGGCGGATTTACGTCGAAGGATACGGCGGCCGGTCGAAGGAGGACGCGTCATGATTCTATCGAGCGGGACGAAGCGACCGAAAATTCACTCGAGCGCCTACGTGGCACCGAGTGCAATCGTCGCAGGCGACGTCACCATCGGCGCGGAGAGCGCCGTTCTGCACGGCGCGGTGATCACGTCGGAAGGCGCGCCGGTCACGATCGGCGCCCACAGCGTCATCATGGAGAACGCCGTCGTCAAGGCGAGCGGCGGAAGCGCGCTGCAGTTCGCGTGCGCGATCGGCGACCGCTGCATCGTGGGACCTCTCGCCTACGTCGTTGGCGCCACGGTCGCAGACGGCTGCTTCATCGCGAGCGGCGCGCGCGTTTTCAACGGCGCGACGCTCGAGGACGGCAGCGCCGTAGCCCACGGCGCGCTGATCCGAGCTAACGAACGGGTTACGGCCGGCTCCGGCGCGCAAGCCCGTCATCTGGGCGACATCTTCAACCTCGAGGCGGGAGACGACGTACCCGCGCGCGCCGCCGAAGCCTACGCGAAGTTCCTGCGTAAGACGCACGCTCAAGACAGTGCGCTGGAAGAACACCGCAACGTTAAGCCCGCGCCACCCCTCGGCTCCGCTCGGGGTAAACTGCGTTCCGGTGAAGAGCCGCCGCCGACGCAGGCGACGCAGGTCGATAAAGTGGTCGACGTGATGATGCTCGAGCTCGAAGAGATGGAACAGCGGCGACAAGCAGCGATCAGACGGCAGAAGGGCCATTGAATCTCGAACCGTACGTCGAGTTCGCGAAAAAAGCGTTCTCGCGCGAGGCGACCTACCGCATCGAAGTTCTCATGGAAATCGGCTCGCTGGTGCTGCGCGTCTATATCTTGCGCGCACTCTGGACGGCGCTTTACGCGCAGAATGCCGCGCCGACGAATCTGCCCTTGCACAGCATGATCACCTACGCCACGATCGCCATGCTCATGTCGTTGATTCTGGAAGTCGACGGCACGCGGCTGATCCGCGAAAAGATTCGCGAAGGCACGATCGCCACCGACTTGATGAAACCAATCAGCGTGCCCCTCTACTTCTTCAGTGACGGCTTCGGGCAGACGCTGCTCCACGCGCTTCTGGTCATCCCTTCGCTACTCTGCGCGCTCCTTTTGGTGCACATCGACGTCGCACCGCCGGCGACGTTTGCCGCATTTCTGCTGGCCTTCGTTATCGGCTACGGCGTCAATTTTTTCCTCAACTTCTTGATGAACTGCATCGCTTTTTGGACGCTCGAGACCTTCGCGGCACAGTTGATCGTGCGCTGGGTTTCCGATTTGCTCTCCGGTCAAGTGATTCCGCTGACGCTCTTCCCGGGAATCCTCGGGCGGATCGTCTTTGCTTTACCGTTTGCTGCGATTTACTCGACGCCGCTGCTGATCTACGTCGGCGTGATTCCGCCGGACCAATGGGCCGCGAGCATTCTCGCGCAGCTGCTCTGGCTCGTGCTCTTCGCCGCGTTATCGTCGCTCGTCTGGCGTGCGGCGTCGAACCGCGTCATCGTACAAGGCGGTTAGCGCGCCGCTAGCGCGGTGCGAGGTTGCGCATTCGGCCGAGCAGTAAATGATAATACAGCATGCCGCGCACGTCGCCGAGTTCTTCGAGAAGCGCATCTTGATCGACGTGCGCCTCGCCGGAGATAAGCGCCAGCGAGCGCGCGACGCCGGAGTCGCGCAAAGGGAACGTATCGAGGCGTCCCATGCCGCGCAGCAGCACGACCGATGCGCTCCACGGTCCGATTCCGCGGATCGTGCAGAGCCGCAGCGCAGCATCCTGCGTATTTAAGCGCTCCAGCTCTCTCTCGTCGATCGAGCCTTCGACGACGGCCGAAGCGGCAGAGCGCAGATGCGCGATTTTATTTGCCGATATTCCCGCCTCGCGTAAGACCGCGTCGCTTGCGTCCAGCCATCGCCGCGGCGGTGGAAAGGCGACGCACCGCACCGCGTCGAGTGCGACGGTCGTTCCAAGCCGTTCGACCACGCGGCGCATGATCGCCGCCGCGGCGTGGATCGAGATTTGCTGAAAGAGAATCGAGTGCGCGAGCGCTTCCCACAGCGTCGGATAGCGCGGCGGCTTGAGGCCCCGCAAGGCGCTCGCCAGCGGCGCGAGCCACGGAATCAATTGAACGCGCGCGTACCATCGCGTCAGATCGACCTGCGTCCCGAGCATTCGCGCGACAGCCGGAAGCCAGCGTTCGGCGTCGCGACCCGTTGCCCGAACTTCAATCGCGCCGTTGCCGGCCGCTCGCACTGCGAGGACCTCGGTGTCGCGCCGATCCTGCAAAGCGCGGTAGAGCGTCCCATCGGCACCGACGACGTCGACGGCGTTGCTCGCCAAGCGGCGAAGCGCGTCCGCCGTTAGATCCAGGCGATAGGGCGCCTGCACGGGTAGAGTCATCGCGGCACCGAACCGTTTCATCAATGCTGCGGGCTTACGCGGAATACTGGCGGATCAACTTCCTCACCCTGCTCGAGTACCGCGCAAACTTCGTGATGTGGTTCGTCTTTACGATCGTCTATCACGGCGTCGCGCTCGGAGCGCTCTGGGTCACGATGCGGCAGTTTCCGTCGATGAACGGCTGGGCGTTCCGCGAGATGTTCTTTCTCTACGCACTCTGGATGGCCGGCCACGAGTTGCACAACACGCTCTTCTTTACGGTCGTGAGCGTTCCCGACTACGTTCGGGAGGGTCGCTTCGATCGTTTCCTCGTCCGTCCGCTCGACACGCTCTTTCAAGTGCTCACCGTGCCGCAGCAGATCGTTCCCGACGGGTTGATCCTCGGACTTGCAACACTCGCAGTCGCAACGGTTGCGGCGAACGTGCGTGTCGACTGGATTTTCATGGTGTTCGTGCCGTTGATCATCCTCGGCGGCGCGCTCATCGACCTTGGGATTTCGCTCGTCGTCGCGACGTGCTCGTTCTGGTTCGTGCGCGTCGACACCATTCGCTGGGTCGTGATGTCGCTGGAACAAGACTTCACGCGCTATCCAATCAGCATCTACACGCGCGGGGTGCGCATCGTGCTCGCTTTCGTGCTGCCGTTCGCATTCATGAATTACTTCCCGGCGACGTTTTTCTTGCAGAAAACCGAGGTCGCGCTCCATCTCAACCCCGCGGTCGGATTGTTGACGCCCGCCATCGGTTTGGCGTGGCTGGGAGCGGCGTACGGGTTTTGGCTCGTCGGCTTGCGCCACTATCAAGGGACGGGCTCGTGAAACGCGCCGCATTTCTGAGTTCCGCGGGCGCAGCGCTCATCTCCGTGCCGGCCTGGGCCGCGCCGTCGGTCGGCGCCAAAGTTCGTGCAATCGCGGCGTCCATGCCGGGCCGCATCGGCGTCTACGCCCGCACGATGGCGTTGGGACCGCCGCTCGTGTCGTACCATGCTTCGCATAAGTTCCCGACCGCGTCGACGATCAAAGTCCTGATCATGACGACCGCGTTTCTTGCCGAGGAGTCCGATCCCGGAGCGCTCTCCGCACATATCAGGTTTCACAGCAGCGATCTGATCGGCGGCTCAGATTTTATGGATCAAGCCGACAATGGCCAACGCTTTACCGTCCGCGAGCTCATCGTCCCGATGATTCAAGTGAGCGACAATACGGCAGCGAATCTGCTCATCGGTCATTTCGGCGTTGCGCGCATCAACGCGGTGGGGCGGCGCGCAGGAATGGAACACACGCGGCTCGCGCGACAGTTCCTCGATTATACGGCGATCGTGCACCACCACGATAACGTTTCGACGCCGGCCGACATGGGACGGCTACTCTACCTCATCGAGCGAGGCGCGCGCGAAGGGGTGAGGACGATCGTTTCGGCGCAACATTGCCGGCAAATGGTCAAGATCATGCTGGGGCAGACCGACCGCGACGGCATTCCGGCCGCGCTGCCGCACGGAACGCCCGTTGCCAATAAGACCGGAGAGGTTCAAGGAACCGTCAACGACGTCGCAATCGTCGAGCCGTACGGTGACTCGCCGTTCATCCTGGCGATCATGACGGCTGACGCTTCTGACTACTCTGCTGCGTATGCGGCGATCCACAAGGTCACGCGGGCTACCTATGCAATTGCCGGCCGGTCTTACGAATAGATGAAGGCACTGCTGCTGGCCGGAGCGCTCCTCGCAGCGCTCGATTCCGATAACGCTCTGCCGGCGCTCACGCCGTATGCGCCGATCGCCAACATGGTCGGCCAAGTCGACGCCGGCCGTTTGCAAGCAAACGTCAATCGTCTGGTGGCGTTCGGAACCCGCAACGACTTCTCCGAACGCAGCTCCACGCCGTCGCACGGCGTCTTTGGAGCGCGCGATTGGATCGCGCGGCAGTTCGAAGCCGTCGCAGCGGCGGCCGGTGGCCGGATGACGGTTTCGCTCGATACCTACATGCAGACGAAGACGCCGCGCACGCCGCGCGCCGTGCAGGAGTCGAGCGTGATCGCGACGCTTCGCGGAAGCGAACCCGGCCGAGTCTACATCATGTCCAGCCACTTCGACGATTGCGACGGACACTGCACCGACGGCGCCGGCACGGCGCCCGGCGCCGACGACAATGGCTCGAGCGTCGCGGCCGTCCTGGAAGCGGCGCGCGTCATGGCGGCGACCCGCTTTCGAGGCACGATCGTCTTTGCATGTTTTGACGGTGAAGAGCTCGGCCTGTGGGGCTCGAACCACTACGCGCGCGAGCTCGCAGCGCGGCATACGCCGGTGCTCGCGGTTCTCAACGACGACATCATCGGCAACTCCGTGGGCGGCGACGGGCGCTCGGAACCCAACGTCATTCGCGTTTTCAGTCAGGCCGTACCCAGCGGCGCCGACGTCGCGCGCGTCAACCTCGTGGGTTCGGAGAACGATTCGCCGTCGCGCGAGCTGTCGCGCTTCGTCGCGGAAGTCGTTCCGGTCTACATTCCCGATTTCAGCGTGCGCCAAATCTACCGCGCAGACCGGTTCATGCGCGGCGGCGATCAGGAATCGTTTCAGGATGCCGGATATGCAGCCGCGATACGCTTCGTCGAAGCCCACGAGAACTTCACCCATCAGCATCAGGACGTGCGGGTCGAAGACGGCGTTCAGTACGGCGATCTGCCGCAGTTCATCGACGCGCAGTATTTGCGGCGCGCAACGCAAGCCAACGTAGCGGCGCTGGCGACGCTCGCACTCGGCCCGGCACCGCCGGGCAGCGTGCAGATGCCGTTACGGCGGCTCGGTTACGACACAACGCTGCGTTGGAAACCGGCCGCGGCAGCAGTCTCATACGAAATTCTTTGGCGGGCAACCGATGCCGCACAGTGGGAGCATGCGCGCAACGTCGGCAACGTTACCGAAGCAACGGTCTCCGTATCGAAGGATGACGACGTAATCGCCGTGCGCAGCGTTGACGAAAACGGTTTGCGCAGTCCGGCGGTTTATCCCGTCGCCGCCCGCGAGTAGCTCCCCCACCCGTGTCATCCTGAGCGAAGCGCCGCAGGCGCGAAGTCGAAGGACGAGCGGTACTGTTACTCTTTCTGCCGACACCGGGCAAGCTCATGAATTCGATTCCAATCGCCCGCAATCAGCGCTTCCTTCTTCGCGCGCGTCCATTTTTTGAGTTGCTTCTCGCATTGGATCGCGTCCATAACCTCGCGAAATTCGGACGCATAAACGAGCTCGACCGGGCGCCGCGTATACGTGTAGGATCCCGGATCGGTGCCAAGATTATGTTGAGCGACACGAACGTCGGCGTCGTTACTGATTCCGATATAAAACGAATTGTCCGAGTACCGCACCATATAGACGTAGTAGCTTTTCATATGCAGCTTCTGCGACGGGCGGCGACGGTAGCAAGTTCGATGCGTCGGCGCGTCCTTCGACTCCGGCGC
>JAMXLK010000091.1 GCA_024281075.1 Vulcanimicrobiia bacterium | reverse complement strand
CAAAGAGCAGGAAGACCGCCGCCATGATAACCGTCGACAGGACGGCACCCGACGGGATACCCAGCGTCAAGGCGATATACGTTGCGAGCGAATCGGCGGCGAGGAGCACGATCGTGTTGCCGACGAGAATGGACGTCAAGAATCGGGTCTTATCGTCGACGACTTGCTCCAGCTCGCGCGCGCCCCGAACCCGCCGCTCGGCGATGGCCCTCGCACGAAGTCTCGAGATGGAGACGAGCGCCGCCTCGGAGGCCGCAAAGAACGCGGCCAGCAGGACGAGCACGACGAGCGCGGCGATCTGGTACGGAAGGGCTTGAGTGCTACTAGGAGGGTCCGTGTTCAAATTGGGTGCCATTATAGCATAACGTGGGGTCGCACCAGCAGGTAGATTACCACGGCAAGCAACGTGCCGAGCACGGCGCCCCAGAAGACCTCGAACGGGCGGTGGATCCTTGCTTCGACGCGGCTTTGCGCGACTAAGAAGGCGCCGAAGTAAGCAAGGATGGCCGCCAGCGGTTTCTGATAGAAAAACGCCAGCATCGTCGCCACCGCGAATGCCAATGCGGTATGTCCCGAGACGGCGCCTCCTTGCAACGCCGAACCGCGTCCGACCCAGGCCTTGGCAAAGACCGTCGCGATCGCCACGACGGCAAGCGAGATAAGGGCGGCATTCGCCGGCACCGCCTGAACCGCGGAAAATACTCGGGCGCCCCCACTGATGATTCCTTGGTAGAAGATAAGGTAACCCGCAAGCGCCGCGCCGACCGCCGCGATCAACACCGCTCCGGCCGCCGCATCTTTCGCGCTCTTGGCGAGCGGATGATGCGTGACGGTAAGTAAATCGACGATCGCTTCGATTGCCGTGTTCATTAGTTCGAGGCTTAGAACGAGCGCGATGAGCCCAATCGTTGCGACGACGTAGAAACGATCGAGGCGAAGCACAAGCGTTGCGACGAGCACCAGCGCCGCAATGAGGAAATGCACGCGCATGTTCGGCTCGGTGCGCGTGGCGTAGATAATGCCCTCGAAGGCGTGGTGGAACGATCGAAGGATGCGGCTTCGCTCGATGGGCAGATAATGCGGCTCGCGCGGCTGATGCATCGCTTTTTAGTACGGCCAAGGCAGCGCGATTGCGTCGGCCAGCCGGCGTTCTTCGCGCCGCATGACGCGCCGCTCGGCGGCCGCTTCGTGATCGTGCCCTTTGAGATGAAGCAAACCGTGAATCAACAGGCGATAGATTTCGCGCTGCAGCGGCGCATCGTAGGCGTCCGCTTGACGGCGTGCCGTGTCGATCGAAATCACGACGTCGCCCAACAGCCGCTCCGACGCCGCCGGCGCCGGTTCGCCGTCGAGTGGGAAACTCAGCACGTCGGTCGCAGCATCTTTGCCGCGATACTGAGCGTTGAGTGCGCGAATGGCATCGTCGCCGACCAGCGACAGGGAAAGCGCCGCCTGCCGCTCGCCGATCGCTTCGAGAAGCCGGCGCGCCGTAGCGACCAGCGCGCGTCCGTCCACGCCGCTGCCGCGCACGTCGTTGCGGTAGTAAATCACAAGCTATAGGCTCGGACGATGCGGGCAACGAGTGGGTGTCGCACGACGTCGCTTTCGTCGAGCTCGACGACGGCGACATCGTCGATAGACCCGAGGCGGTTCGCGGCCGAGCGCAAGCCGCTGCGCTGCCCCATCGGTAGATCTATTTGCGTCACATCGCCGGTTACGACCATCTTCGAGCCGCTTCCAAGACGCGTCAAGAACATCTTCAGTTGATCGTCGGTGGCATTCTGCGCTTCGTCGAGAATTACGAAAGAGTCGGAGAGCGTGCGTCCTCGCATGAAGGCAAGCGGCGCGACTTCAAGGGTGCCGCGCTCCATGTACTTGTTGACGGCCGTGTCGTCGAGCATTTCGCCGAGCACGTCGAAGAGCGGGCGCATATACGGATCGAATTTTTCGCGCAGGTCGCCGGGAAGAAATCCGAGCCGCTCGCCGGCTTCCACGGCGGGACGCGAGAGGACGATGCGCGCAACGTCGCGCCGTTTGAGTGCGCGCACCGCCATTACCACGGCGAGATACGTCTTGCCCGTGCCGGCCGGCCCGATGCCGAAGGTCAGCGTGCATTCGTCGATCGCACGCACGAAGCGGCGCTGGCCGCTGGTACGGGGACGCACCTCACGACCACGGTGGCTGCGAAGCAGCGTCGCGGGCAGCGCGGCCGACCGGTCCACGCGCGCGTCCGAAAGTGCCAACGCCACGTCGTCAGGGGTAATGTGCGCACCTTCGACCGCGGCCTCGAGCACGCGCCGGACCACCTGCTCGGCGCGGGCCACCGCGGAGTCTTCGCCTGCCAGCAAAAGACGGTCGCCTTCAGCGTGAACCGCGACGTCGAGCGACGATTCGATAGCCGAGAGGTTCCGATCGAACTCTCCGAAGAGGCGGACGCGATCCGTGAGTTCGCCGAGGTCGATGGAGCGCTGCGCGGTCAAGCCTAAAAGTATTCGTCGCGCAGGGCCCGGGGCTTTCCGAGGACCTCCGCGGCGATCACGGCCTGCACGATGGTCTTTCGATCGCGAAAGAGATGCGGCCGGGCGGGATGGCGCGCGGCGGGAAAGTCATGCGGCAACTCCAGCGCCGCAGCGGGCGGTGCGGGCTTCGGCACGACCGCTCGCGGCGCGGCACGAGGAGGCTGGGGCGGGGCAATCGGCGCCGTTACCCGCTGCACCCATTCCGTCATTTGTGCCGGTGGCATTTGGGCTGCTGGCGCTTGCCACTGGGTCGGTATGCGACGCGGCGGTTTGCGCGCCGCCTGGCCTTGCTGCGTTTGTTTGCGAATGCTGGAGACGATGCTGCCGATGACGCCGACCACGAGAAAGCCGACCCAGAGCAGCAAAAAAGTGTCGCGCATGCGACGCGGTTACTTCGGCGCGGGACCGGGCACGGGCGGCTGCTGCGCATCCGAGGCGGCTTCGGTCGAGGCGCCGATCGCGCCGCGCATTTCCGTATCGGCCTGCACGTTGCGGAGCCGGTAATAATCCATAACGCCGAGATTGCCGCGTAAGAACGCTTGCGCGATCGCCTGCGGAATCGTTGCTTCGGCCTCGACGACCTTCGCGCGCATCGCTTGCGTTTGCGCTTTTTGTTCTTGCTCGGCCGCGAGTGCGGCGTACTGACGTTCCGCAGCTTTGGCTTGGGCGATGCGCCGGTCGGCTTCAGCTTGGCTTGTCTGCAGCTCTGCGCCGATATTCTTGCCGACGTCGACGTCGGCAATGTCGATAGAGACGATCTCGAACGCCGTCCCCGCGTCAAGGCCCTTGGCCAGCACGGTCTTGCTGATCCGGTCGGGGTATTCGAGCACTTCTTTGTGATCGACCGCTGCGCCGACCGCAGAGACGACGCCTTCGCCGACACGCGCCACGATCGTCGGTTCGCCGGCACCGCCGACGTAGCGGTCGAGATCGCTGCGAACGGTTATTCGCGCCTTCACGTTGAGCTGAATACCATTCTGCGCAACGCCTTGAAAGACGGGCGTCTCGATGACCTTTGGATTGACCGACGTTTGCAGCGCTTCGAGAACGTTGCGGCCGGCTAAGTCGATCGCCGCCGCTCGCTGCCATTCCAAAGGAATCTGGGCGCGCTGCGCGGCGATCATCGCCAGCGTCACGTTTTCGACGTTGCCGCCCGCGAGATAGTGCGACTGCATCTGGTCGACGGTCAGATTGAGACCGGCCTTGCGCGCACGGACGTAGTTCGTGACGATCACGCCGGGTGGGATTCCGATCAAGCGCATACGCACCAAAGCGATGATGCCGAGCGGGACACCCGCGGCAATGGTTCGGATCCAGAGCCCAATCGGAAAATAGTACAGGAACACGAAGAATACGATAAGCGCGATGAGGATGATGATCGCGCCGCTAACGGCAATCATGTTTTGCTCCTATGACGTGACCGGCTCGACAAAAATTCGCGCGCCTTCGACCCGCACCACCCGGATTGGGGTTCCCTGAGCGATGAACTCGCCCTCCGTGAGCACCCCAATGCGCTTTCCTTCGATCGAAGCGATGCCGGCCGGCCGGAGAAAGCTCACCGCGGTTCCGACGCGTCCGCGAAGCTCGCGATAATCGGCGCTCGCAACGTAGTCGGGGCCTTGCGCAGCGGCCAGCGCGAGGCGCTGCGCCCACGCGTTTTGCGGAACTGCCCGGACGACGAGCGTAAAGACGATCACGGTCAGTACGATCGCGGTTGCGATCGTTTCGATGCCCACGAAGAAAAATGGCAGACCGAACGCAAAAAGCACCGCTGCAAAAAGCGCGACTCCACCCAAAATGCCGGGCAGACCGTGACCCGGTACGACGTGCAGTTCCCACAGAATGCCGAGGAGTCCCAGCACCGCCAGAACGGCAACGAAGCCATTGGAGAAACCGGCATAGACGTGGCTTCCAAAGAACAGCGCGAGCGCGCCGATTCCGACGACTCCGGCAATGGCGTGCAGCGTCTGCATCTCGATCAAGAGTCCCAACATGCCGACGGTCAGCAAAAGACCGCTGACGACCGGATCGGTCGCAAACCGCGCCAGCGCCTCGGCCCACGAAAACGACTCGCCGATGCGCGGCGCGCCGCTCAAATGTAGTTGCGCGATTGCGTCGTCGAACGTCGGCGCAGTTCCCGACGCGATCCCGGAGCGCACCGCGTCTTCGGTATTGAACGTTAAGATCGTGCCCGCACGCTTATATTGTGGAAGGTCGACGTTCTTGTCGACCATTGCGCCGGCAATCTTCGGATCGCGCTTATTGCGCTCGGCGGTCGATTCGAACTCGGCGCGTAACGCGGAGATGGTTTTGACGGTCGCCGGAATTGGCTCCGCCGCGCCGATCGACGCCCCCGGCGCCATGACGATGCGGTTAGCGGTCAGCGTGATGAGTGCCGCGGCCGAATAGGCGCGTCCGCCGACGTACGCGTAGACCGGTTCCTGCGCGGAAAACAGAGCGTCGCGAATCGCAAAAGCCGCCTCGACCAAACCGCCTGGGCTATTGACGTTCAGCACGATTGCGCGCGCGTGTTGCTGATTCGCCTCCGTGACGGAACGCTCGACCAGATGCGCCATACCATCGTCGACGGTTCCGTCGATCGGCACCACAACGATCGGCCGCCCAAGCGTCTGCCCGGCCGCAATGCCGGCGCCTCCCACGAGCAGCAAGCCGCAGCAGAGCCAGACCGGCAGGCGGAATTTCCTCATGCCGGTTGCTACCTTGGCGCGCGCGGGAAGGTTACGCTCGCAGCTCTTCGGTGACGATTTGACGGACGAGATTGCCGTCCGCCAGGCCCTTGAGCTGCGGCATGACGACTTTCATGACCGCGCCGGCGTTGCGTGACTCCGGCGGAAGCTCGGCCAAGACGCTCTGGACCATTTCCCGGATCTGCGCGGCCGAACGCTGTGCCGGCAGGTAGGCGAGCAGAATCTCGCGTTCGGCCCGCTCCTTATCGGCTAACTCCGGTCGCCCGGCCTTTTCGTACTCACCGGCCGCATCGGCGCGTTGCTTGACGAGCCGGCGGACGACGTCCAGCTCGTCGGCATCGGAAAGCTCGCTTCCGCTCTCCGTGCGCTTATACGTGAACCCGGAGAGCGCCGAGCGAAGGGTGTCGAGGCGCAGCTGGTCGCGCGCACGCATCGCCTCTTTGAGTTCCGAGGCGATGCGGTCCTTGAGGGCTCCCATGATCGGTTGCTATGCGCGGCGTTTGCGCGCCGCGGCGGACTTTTTCTTGCGACGGACGCTCGGCTTTTCGTAATGCTCGTGCTTGCGTGCTTCGGCGAGGATACCGGCCTTCTGGGTTGCCTTCTTAAAGCGGCGCAGCGCGCTCTCAATCGTTTCGCCTGGTGCGATGCGAACTTCCAATTTTTGACGACCCCCCTTTCGGCCGTGCTGCACGTCCCGCGAAGCACGAAAAATTAGGCCCCGTAGGGCCTAGGCAAGGGTAACACAGGCCGCCACGAGTGGTCAATTAG
>JAMXLK010000090.1 GCA_024281075.1 Vulcanimicrobiia bacterium | reverse complement strand
CAAGCAGCAGGGTTCCTTGACGCCTCTGGCGACGGGTGTTAAACTCTGTTAGCCTATGCCCCGGGGCGCATGAAAGCCGCCGCAAAGAGAAGGGCGAGACACCTCCATCTACGGAGCCCGTGTTTCGTCTTTTTGGTGTGCCCGAAAGCCCCTTTGACGCATTTATTTGATTCGATTCATAGCTAAAGAAAGAGAGTAATGGCGAAGACGACAGCTCCGAAGTCCGCACAGAAAGATTCCGCGGAGGCTGTCCCGAGCTCGCCGAGGGCTACTAAAGGTAGATCGAAGCGCTCGATCGCGACCCTCAAGGTCACGACCGACGGCAACGGCGCTTCGACCGTCATGCCCTCGACCTTCCCGATGCCGACCGGCGCATTTACGGTCGAGCAGCGGCCCGAGCCGGGCCCGAAGCGCGAACGGTATTCGTTCGCAAAGATTCCGCACGTTCTCGAGGTTCCCAATCTCATCGAGCTGCAGAAGGCTAGCTTCGATTGGTTCAAGACCGAAGGGCTTGCCGAGGCGTTCGCGTCCATCTCCCCTATCAAAGACTTTACCGGCAACCTGATCCTGGAGTTCGGCGAGCACTCGCTGGGCGAGCCGAAATACTCCATCGAGGAGTGCCGGGAGCGCGACATGACCTACAGCGCCCCACTCCGCGTCCGGGTCCGGCTCATCACCGCCGAGTCCGGCGAAATTAAAGGCATTCCCGACCAAGAGATCTTCATGGGCGATTTCCCGCTCATGACGGACAAGGGCACGTTCATGATCAACGGCGCCGAGCGGGTCATCGTCAGCCAGCTCGTGCGATCGCCGGGCGTCTACTATAGTCAGGACGTCGACACCAATGCGAGGCCGACGTACAACGCGACGATCATTCCGAATCGCGGCGCGTGGATCGAATTCGAAACCGACAACGGCACGAAGAACGACGAGACAGAGGGCACGATCGGTGTGCGCATCGACAAGAATCGCAAGATTTACGTTTCGACGTTTATCCGTGCGCTTTCGCGCCCACAACTCGGCTACGACTGGGAGACCGACGAAGCAATCCTCAAACTCTTCGACGATTTGCCCGACAAAGGCCGCGCGATCATTCGCAATTCGATCGAGAAAGATCGCGACATCAAAACGCGCGAAGATGCACTCAAAGAGATCTACAAAAAGCTGCGACCCGGCGAGCCTGAGAACGCCGAGAACGCCGAGAAGCTCATCGAGTCGCTCTTCTTCGACGACAAACGCTACGATTTAGCGGGTGTCGGCCGGTACAAGCTCAGCAGCAAGTTCCAGTACCGCATTCAAAATCCGGATCCCGAAGAGCGAGTCGACCGGCCGCACGTCTCGATCAACGAGTATAGCGACGCGGGCATGACCGAGCCCAAGGCGATCATCACGGCGCGCGATGACGGCGAGGTCACCGAGGTCGTCGATGTGTTCGATAAAGAGCGCCCCGAGCAGTCCGAGTCGCTCGTAACCATTCGCTACAAAGACGGCGAGACGGTTACGTACGATTTGTACGGGCAGCTCGGTATCCGCAAAGTGCTCGGCGTGCGTCCGCGCGTTGCCCCGGGAATCGGCCGCGGTCAAATGGTCAAGAAGGGCGATACGATCGGCGACGGCGCGCGCTGCCTGTTGCGCGAGGATATGATCGCCGTCATTCGGCGGTTGATTCGCGTCGCCGTCGGCATGGTCGCTAAGGACGACATCGATCATCTCGGCAACCGGCGCGTCCGTTCCGTCGGCGAGCTCTTGCAGAATCAGTTCCGCGTCGGCCTGTTGCGCTTGGAGCGCGTCGTGCGCGAACGCATGACCGTGCAAGATATCGAAACGGTCACGCCGCAAGCGCTTATCAACATCCGTCCGGTCGTCGCGGCGATCAAAGAGTTCTTCGGGTCTTCGCAGCTCTCGCAGTTCATGGATCAGACGAACTCGCTCGCCGAGCTCACGCACAAGCGGCGGCTCTCGGCGCTCGGCCCGGGCGGCCTGTCCCGCGAACGAGCCGGCTTCGAAGTTCGCGACGTTCACCATTCACACTACGGTCGTATCTGTCCGATCGAAACGCCGGAAGGCCCGAACATCGGGCTCATCGGGTCGCTCGCGACGTACGCGCGTGTTAATAAGTTCGGTTTCATCGAAACGCCGTATCGCGTCGTCCGCGACAGCGTCGTTTCGGACGAAATCAAATATCTGACCGCCGATAAAGAAGACGAGTACATCATCGCACAGGCGAACACGCCGGTCGATTCCGAGTCGGGACGCATCACGGCCGAATCGGTCGTCTCTCGCTACGCCGAAGAGTACATCGAAGAGCCGGCACAGCGCGTGCAACTCATGGACGTCTCACCCAAGCAAATCGTCTCGGTTGCGACGGCGCTTATTCCGTTCCTCGAGCACGACGATGCTAACCGCGCCTTGATGGGTGCGAACATGCAGCGTCAGGCCGTTCCTTTGCTGCAGCCCAAGGCGCCGATCGTCGGCACCGGCATGGAGTATCGCGCCGCCAAGGATTCGGGCAGCCTCATCGTTGCCGAAGAGGCCGGAAACGTTACCGCGGTCGACGCGCGCGGGGTGACCGTGCGCAATCGCGACGGAGTCGAGCGGACCTACGAACTGCTCAAGTTCGTTCGCAGCAATGCCGGCACGTGCATCAACCAACGGCCGATCGTCGCAGTCGGCGACGACGTCGTGGCGGGACAAGTTATCGTGGATGGCCCGTCGTCCGATCAAGGCGAGCTCGCGCTTGGACAAAACGTGCTGGTCGCGTTCATGCCTTGGGAAGGCTACAACTACGAAGACGCCATTTTGATCAGCGAACGCATGGTCAAGGAAGACCGCTTCACCTCGATCCACATCGAGGAGTACGAGTGCGAGGCGCGCGACACCAAGCTCGGTCCCGAAGAGATCACACGCGACATTCCCAACGTCGGTGAGGATGCGCTCAAGGATCTCGACGAGCGCGGCATCATTCGCATCGGTGCGGAAGTCCGCCCCGAAGATATCCTCGTCGGCAAGGTTACGCCCAAGGGCGAGACCGAGCTGACGGCGGAGGAACGGCTCTTGCGCGCGATCTTCGGCGAAAAATCGCGCGAGGTCCGGGACACGAGTCTGAAAGTTCCGCACGGCGAGAAGGGCAAGATCATTGACGTCAAGGTCTTCTCGCGCGAGAACGGCGACGAGCTGTCGCCGGGCGTCAATCACCTCGTTCGCGTCTACGTCGCGCAGAAGCGCAAGATTCTGCAGGGCGACAAGATGGCCGGTCGCCACGGCAACAAAGGCGTCATCGCCAAAGTGCTGCCGGAAGAGGACATGCCGTATCTTGAGGACGGCTCGCCGGTCGACATCGTGCTCAATCCGCTGGGCGTACCGTCGCGTATGAATCTCGGGCAGATCATGGAGACGCACCTCGGCTGGGCCGCGCGTATGCTCGGCATGAGCGTGGCGACGCCGGTCTTCGACGGCGCGCACGCAGAAGACATCGCGGAGTGGTTGCAAGACGCCGGCCTTCCGGCCGACGGCAAGACTTGGCTTCGCGACGGCCGTACCGGCGAGCGTTTCTCGCGTCCGATCACCGTCGGTTTGATCTACATGCTCAAGCTCGCGCACTTGGTCGACGACAAAATCCACGCGCGTTCGACCGGTCCGTACTCAATGATCACGCAACAGCCTCTCGGCGGTAAAGCGCAGTTTGGTGGGCAGCGCTTCGGCGAGATGGAGGTCTGGGCGCTCGAAGCCTACGGCGCCGCCTACACGCTGCAAGAGCTTTTGACGGTCAAATCCGACGACGTCGTCGGACGCGTCAAGACTTACGAAGCGATCGTCAAAGGCGAGAACGTGATGGAACCGGGCGTTCCCGAATCGTTCAAGGTGCTCATCAAGGAGCTGCAATCGCTTGCACTCGACGTCAAGGTGCTCACGGAGAACCGCGAAGAGGTCGAGATCAAGACGCCCGAGGACGAGATGGCCGAATCCGAGCGCCGCGAGTACGGGTTGCTGATGGGCGACGAAAGTGCAGCCGTCTCGCAAACCGTCGTCGCAACGCGCGAGGCGGTCGCCGAAGCTCCGGCTGAAGTCGAAGAAGAGGAAGAGGAGGAAATCGACGACAGCAAACCGCTCGACGCGACGGCTCCGCTTCCGACGCCTCCGCCGGCACCACGCACGCCGGAGATCGAGTCCGAGGAAGTCTTCGAGGAAGAAGAAGAGCCGGCCGAAGAGGAGCTCGAGGGACCGCAAGGTTACGAACTCGAGGAAGAGGACGACGAGTCTAACTACGAAGATGAAAAGCCGTCGTACGAAGGCGAAGAAGAAGAGACGCCGTACAACGAAAACAACCAAGAAGAAGAAGGCTACTAAAGAAAGAGGCCCGCGTTACGCGGGCCTCTTTTATTCCACGTTTAGTGCTTCGTGCAAACGCCCGTGACGCTGACGACGCGTCCGGTCTTTGCTTCCGTAAACGATGACGAGCTCGTCATCTTGTTGTTGCTGACCTTCGTTACGACGTTATCGGTCTGACTCTTGATGTCGGGGCCGGCCGCAAACGAAACGTCGTGCCAGCTGATCTTATCGCCGCTCCAACCGCTGGCGAACGAGAGACCGTACGCACCGCCGTCGCCATAGCTGACGTCCACCCAGCGATGGGTATCGGAATCGTACGTGATCTTATCGAACGTCGAGAGCTTCTGCGAGATCCACTTGGTGGGCTGCGTCGTCGACGTTCCATCGATCCAGTATCCGGTCTGATCCATCGTGTACGTCGTGGTCGTAACGTATGCCGCCGGCCGGCGAGCGCTCTTCGTGCTGCAGGTCCAGGTTCCGATCATAAATTCCATCGAAGAAAAGTTCGGTTTCTTGGGTGCCGGAATCGGCGTGCTCTCCACCTGCGCGGAAGCAAAGGCCGGAATCGTCGCCGCGAGCAGCACCGCAGCGGCAACGAGAACGCGGGGAATGCGCATATGCACCTCCTGAGCAAAGGGGGTTAATGAGGCACAAGGTTTGGCCGCCGTATTGGCGGCGGCCTTCTCGCGCCGAGGCGGCAGGGAACCGCCGCCGGGAAGCGCACTCGCGTTTCGGGAGGAAGAGATGAGCGAGCTTCGGCCAGTTGGAGTGGTCGGCACGGGCCGCATGGGGGCGAACATCGCCAAACGACTCCACGACGTCGGTTATCCGATCGCGGCGTTGTACGACGTGAATGCGGAATCCGCGCGCCTCACGGCCGCTGAGACGGGCGGCGAGGTTGCCTCGTCGTTGGGCCGCGTCACCGAGCTATCCGACGTCATCCTCACCGTCGTCAGTGACGATGCCGCGATGTACGGCGTCTTTGCCGCGCACGGCGATTCGCTGCTCGATGGCGCTCGCGGCAAAGTATTCGTCAACTGCGCGACCGTTTCGCCGAAGGTTCACGTCGACGTCGAACGGCTCGCGCAGGAACGCGGAGCCGGTGCTCTCGAGGCATGCATGGCAAGCTCCATCCCGCAAGCGCGCAACGGCACGCTCTATTTGATGGTAGCCGGCCGGCGTGAAACGTTTGAACGTGTGAAACCCATGCTCGAAAAGATGAGCGCGTCGCTCAAATACGTCGGCGAGGCGGGCAAAGCCGCGCAGGTCAAAGCGCTCGTCAACATGGTGATGAACGTCAATACGGCCGGACTTGCCGAAGGGCTGGGACTCGGCGATGCTCTGGGGCTCGACCTGGATATGCTGCGGGAAGTTTTTTCACAAACCGGCGCAAATTCGCGCGTCCTGGAAACGGATGGTGCCGATATGCAGAATCGCGAACACGACGTGTACTTCTCGGCCGCCCACGCGGCAAAAGATTCGGGAATCGCGCTTGCCCTCGCGCGCGAGCTCGATTTGGAGCTGCCGCTTGCGCGTGCCACGTTCGAGCAGTACGAAAAGATGAAGGATCTAGGTCTGGGCGAGCTGGACAAATCCGGCGTGTCGGAGCTAACCTTCAAGTCGCGCCGTGGTCAGACGGTGTCACGTGTGTAGGCGTTGGGTTGCTACGAGCGCCGCCTGCCTGCTGCTCGCTGCCTGTAGCTCTTCAGGCGCCGTTCCGCGCGCTTCTTATGCCGGCGCCATGCCGGCGGCCGTTGCCCCGGGCGGTAAATATGCGATGCTGTACTCGTTCGGATCGTCGGGCGACGGAGTCCAGCCGCAAGACAAACTTATCGTCGTCGGTGGAAAGCTCTACGGCACGACGTTCGGCGGCGGCGCGTATGGGAACGGAACCGTTTTCGAAATGACGTCATCGGGCTCGGAAAAAATCGTGTACAGTTTTGGTGGCGTCACCAACGACGGCACCAATCCGAGCGGCTCGCTGATCTATGCGGGTAACACATTTTACGGCACGACGACCTATGGCGGCACGAACGGAGTCGGGACGGTGTTTTCTTTGACGTCGGCCGGCAAAGAACGCGTCATTCATAGCTTCGACACGACGCACGGAGGCAAGCCGGCCGCCGGGCTACTCGCCATCGGCAACGAGCTCTACGGAACGACGACCATCGGGGGAACGAAATACGACGGAACGGTTTTCGCCGTGAGTACGTCCGGCAAGTTTCGTCTGCTGCATAACTTTGTGGGCGGCAAGGACGGGCTGGATCCGTACGGCGGCCTCGTTAAAGACGGCACCCAACTCTACGGGACCACGCTGAATGGCGGCGCGGATAACGATGGCACGGTCTTTGGGGTGACGACGACCGGCAAAGAACACATCGTCTACAGCTTTCACTATCAAGACGACGGCGCGTACCCGAAGGCGGCCCTCATCGACGTTGGGGGCAAGCTGTATGGCACTGCGTCGGGTGCAGGACGGAATAACGACGGCGATGTCTTTGCGGTGACGACCACGGGCTCCGAGCACACGATCTACGCGTTCCAAGGCGCCTTCAACGGTTCTGCACCGGTATGCGCGTTGTTGTACTTAAAAGGCAAGTTCTACGGAACAACCGGCAGCGGTGGTTATCAATACGGCACCGTCTTTGCCGTCACGCCGGCCGGCAAATTTACGTTGCTGCATCCATTCGGCAAGGGAACCGACGGTCAAATACCGCTCGCCGGTCTCGTGCAGCTCAATGGTAAGCTCTACGGCACGACCGCGTATGGCGGCAAGCTCGGTGGCGGCACAGTCTATTCGATCTCTCCCTGACGCTTAGGAGGTAACGATATGTCTACCGAAACGAAAGAGAAAATAGTACCGCTCGTCAGCTCGGGCACCGCCGGGCCGCTCGGAGCGCTCCATCTTCCACGCCTTTGGCTGAAAGTCTCGCTTGCAAACGCCGGTGCGTTGCCGGAAGGCTACGATGAGTGCGGCAGCGGTTTCGACGCGTTAACCTTAAGTTCGCTCGGAATAGACCGGCAGAAAGCGATCGACTTCATACGTCAACGTAAGCCGACGTACATGGAGTTCGAAGAGTGGGTCGTCGCCAACGGCAAGACGGATAAAGCAACGATTGACCAGCTCAACGCGGCGATTCGCGGCTACAACCACGGCGACGATCTCGCGCAGCGCATGCGCGGCGCGTCCAAGATCGGCAACGCATCGGTCAAGGACGCAGTGACGCTCAATACCATCGAGGACTTGGACGAAGTACACGCTCGGCTCAATCGCACCTAATCTAATTTTAACGCGATCACTTGGCAAGAGCGCTCGAAGAATCGGGCGCTCTTTTACTCTAATGCTCTTGTAATCGGTCGTACACGATTAACGGGCGGAAGCAGGCGCCTGCCCTCCGACAATTATCACATGACCGCAATTGTGCGGTCGTTTGTCCCGTAGAGGGAAGGTACAATGCGCAAAGTACTTCTCGTAGTCAGTATTCTGCTGGGTGCTTGCGTTCAAGCCGTCCGAGCAGATGCAAATCCAAACGCAGCGCCGGCCGATGAATATTTCGGACCGACGAAGCAAAGCGTTCTCGAAATTCGCAACCGCTTAAATGACTTCGACAAGCGCGACGCGAGATCGATGCTCGATTCCGACGTCGCAGTGTATCTGGACCATTTGCAGCTGGCCATTCGCGACTGGCAGCGGCAATATCCACGCGATCCCTGGTTGCCGTATATGATTGCCCATCTCGTTCGCGAGTATTGGCGGGCCGGTCAGGTATCCGGCCAGGGTGGAACCTCCGCACTCGCTGACCTGCGTTCCTCGTATCCCGATTGGCCGATAACGAACGAAACCGTCGCGATGGTCTACAACGCAAATCGCGCTTTGGATCGCGCGACGCGCGACGATTCCAATTACATGCAGTACGCGCAGGCGCCCTATGGACCATACGCGGACGACCCTCAATATGCCCAAGCACCACCGCCGCCTCCGCAAGCGTCGCCGTATTCCGACGGACTGCCCAGTTACGCCGTAAGAACGGCATACGAACCACCGATGGGGCCGCCGCCACAAGAAGCCCCGCCGGTGGAACAGGCACCTCCGATAGAAGAAGCTCCGCCGCCGGAAGAGTCACCGGTTGACGAAGCGCCACCTGCCGAAGAATCGCCGGTCGAACAAGCCCCGGCCGAACAGGGACCCGTTGCGAACGGCAACTCCGGCTACGACGCAACCCGTGGTTACGATCCCGTGCACGGTTATGATGCTGCGCGCGGCTACGACGTCGAACGTGGCTACGACGCCGCTCGAGCCTCCGGAGGCGATTCCGGCGGCGCACCGGCACAAGACGCACCACCTCCGCAGTAACGCACTGCCTAAAAAGAGCGCCCGCGCACAACGCGGGCGCTCTTTGCGTGCTATTATATGAGGCGATGACCGCAAAAAGTACGTTTATCGATCCCGCGATCCAAGAGTACATCATCGCAACGGTCGTGCGAGAAAATCCCGTGTTGCGCGCGCTTCGCGAAGAAACCGCGCGTCATCCGCATTCGCGCATGGCGATCGGCCCGGAGCAGGGTGCGCTGATGCAGCTGCTCGCGCGTACGATTGGGGCGACGAGATACCTGGAAATCGGCGTGTTTACCGGCTACAGCTCGCTGGCGATGGCGCTCGCTCTACCGAAGGATGGCTACGTGCTCGCCTGCGACGTCAGCGAGGAGTACACGGCACTTGCGCGGCGCTATTGGGACGAGGCGGGCGTTGCGGCCAAGATCGATCTTCGAATCGCGCCGGCATTGCAGACGCTCGCGCAGATCCGTAGCGACGGCGTCGAGCCGTTCGATATGGCCTTCATCGATGCGGACAAATCCAACGTTGGCGAGTATTTTGACGCTGCGCTTTCCTTGGTACGCGCCGGCGGACTGATTTTAGTCGACAACGTCCTCTGGGACGGAGCGGTCCTCGATGCTGCGACCTCCGATCGAGACACCCAGGCATTGCGCGCGCTCAACGCCAAGGCCGGGCGCGACGAACGTGTCGATGTTGCGCTCGTACCGGTCTGCGACGGATTGTTAATCGCCCGAAAGCGCTGAGTTTAACTCTTCGGTGGGCGAAGGTAGTTGTAACGCGACCACGCGTCCGTTGCCGTCGGTGCCGGGGCGGCCGGAGCCGCGGGCATCGCGACGTCGGCATAGCCGCCGACGTCGAAGCAGACGCGGCGGTGCGCGTAGTCAACCGCCATGGCGTGCACGGTGGGTAGATTCGTTTCGATGATGCCGTTATAACCGTCCGGTCGTTGGGGTTCGGTGCAAATCGGCATCGAGCTCAAGGGAGAGCCGGGCGTATAACGCACCCAAGCAGATGCGCCGCAGGCAAGACCTTGACGTACCGCGGCCGGCATCGTCTCGTAGTTGGCATTGGCCACGAGCGGCCGATGGAGCTGTTCGCGAACGCCGTCCCAGAGTGCGCCGCCCCCGGCCATCCCGGAATCGAGCACGATATGGCTGAGCCACGTATCGTTGATCTGAATCGTTGCAAGCGGAACCTTCGGCGTAAGATCGACGGTGATGCAGTGCATGCGCGTCAGTTTCGACGGCGCCGGAAAGAGCGTTACCTGCCTATGATCGCGATCGATGAGGGTGGGAAAGTGCGTAAAGAAATCGTAGCCGCAGAGTGCGTTGCCGCCGCTAACGTTCGGAGAAATCAATGCCGGTACGTCGTGCAAGACATACGACGCGACGCCAAAGCGCGCGATCTCCGTTTGCCGGTCGACATAGGTGTGACCGTCCGGAGCGACCTCGAACGTTCCCGCGTGCGCCGTCAAATGAGCCGCCTGCGCAAGCCACGGCGACACGATCATGGCCGACGTTCCGGTATCCAATACACACGTGGCGTGCTGACCGTCGATCGTAACCGGAATCGTAGTGCGGGTTGCATTCGTTCCGCTGGAAATAACGATGGAGCTCGATGCCCAGGCTCGATGCGCGGCGGATCCGAGCGCGACGATGCCTGCCGCAAAAGAGAGGCTCAAAACGGTAACGCGCAGCGCTCGCCTTCCCATCGACTCGAGCGTAGCGTAGCATACCCGGCGGGATTCGTCTGCGGCTCTCATCAAACTTTGACCAAGTGGGGAAGCTGCGCGTTGCATGCCTGGGCGGGGGTCCGGCCGGTCTCTACTTCGGCATCCTGATCAAGCAGTGTTTCCCGCATTGGCAGATTCGCGTGTTCGAGCGGAATCGGCCTCTCGATACGTTCGGAGGGGGGGTCGTCTTTTCCGACGCGACGTTGGAAAATTTGCGCGCTGCCGACGAACCGACGCATCGCCGGATCACCGAATCGTTCGCGCACTGGGATGATATCGAGATCCATTTCAAGGGCCGAACGTTTCGTTCCGGCGGGCACGGCTTCTGCGGCATCGCACGCAAACGGCTGCTCGAGATTCTGCAGCAGCGCGCTCGCGAGCTCGGCGTCGAGCTTGAATTCGAGTGCGACGTCGAGGACGTCGAAGCGCTTCGCGGACAGTACGATCTGCTCGTCGGCGCCGATGGCATCAATAGCCGCGTCCGCAACGCCTACGCCGCGGTTTTTGAGCCGCGGCTCGACCGCCGGCTCTGCCGGTTCGTTTGGCTCGGAACGACGCTGCCACTCGACGCATTCACATTCATCTTCGAGCAGACGGAGCACGGCTGGTTTACCGTGCATGCATATCGTTTCGATGCCGAGCTGAGCACGTTTATCGTCGAATGTCGCGAGGAGACGTGGCTCGCGCACGGGCTGGACTCTGCCGATACCGCCGCGACGCTCGCATTTTGCGAGCGCCTGTTCGAGCCGTATCTGCACGGCCACCGCCTCATGGCCAACAGCGCGCATTTGCGAGGCCGCGACTGGCTCAATTTCACCCGCGTCGGCAACGAACGCTGGTTCGACAACAATGTCGTGCTGGTGGGCGACGCGGCGCACAGCGCCCATTTTTCGGTCGGTTCCGGAACGAAGCTCGCCATGGAAGACGCAATCTCGCTCAGTGTTGCCCTTCAACAGGCTCAGGGTGACACTGAGCGCGCCTTTCGGGCCTATGAGGATGAGCGCAAGCTCGAAGTGCTGCGCATTCAAAACGCAGCGCGCAATTCGACCGAGTGGTTTGAAAATGTCGCGCGCTACGCCGTGCTGCCGCCCGAGCAGTTCGCATACAGCCTGCTGACGCGCAGCCAGCGCATTGGGCATGAGAACCTGCGACTGCGCGACACCGCTTACGTCGACCGCGTGGAGGAGTGGTTTGCGGGTCGCGTCGCGCCGCCGATGTTTACGCCGCTGCGGTTGCGGGAGCTGGAGCTGATCAATCGCGTCGTCGTATCGCCGATGGATATGTATAGCGCCGTTGATGGAACGCCGAACGATTTTCATCTCGTGCATCTCGGCACGCGCGCTCTCGGCGGTGCCGGATTGGTCTTTACGGAAATGACGTGCGTAACGCGCGAGGGCCGCATCTCGCCTGGATGCACGGGCATGTATCTGCCCGAGCATGTCGCCGCGTGGAGGCGCATTGTGGACTTCGTGCACGAACATTCGCGCGCCAAGATCTGCTTGCAGCTCGGTCATTCGGGGCCGAAAGGCTCCACGAAGCTGATGTGGGAGGGAATGGACGAGCCGCTGGACGACGGAAACTGGCCCATTGTGGGGCCTTCTCCCATTGCCTACGGGGCGGTCAATCAAGTTCCGGCTGAGCTGAGCAAGGCCGACATGGACGAGATTCGGGATGCGTTCGCGCGCGCCGCGGCAATGGGGCTCGAGGCCGCCTTCGATATGCTCGAGCTGCACTGCGCGCACGGCTATCTGCTCTCCTCGTTCATCACGCCGTTGAGGAACCGGCGCAACGACGAATACGGCGGATCGCTGCAAAACCGCCTGCGCTATCCGCTCGAAGTCTTCCGAGCGATGCGCGAGGTCTGGCCGCCGGAGCGCCCTATGTCGGTGCGCATTTCGGCGACTGATTGGGTCGACGGCGGAATTTCCGGCGACGACGCCGTCGAGATCGCGCGAGCGTTTAAGAACGAAGGTGCCGATCTCATCGATGTCTCCACCGGTCAGACGTCCCCCGACGCTAAGCCGGTGTACGGACGCATGTTCCAGACGCCGTACGCTGATAGGATTCGCAACGAGGTCGGCATCGCGACGATGGCAGTCGGCAATATCACCGAAACCGATCAAGTCAACGCGATTCTCGCGGGCGGCCGTGCCGATCTCGTCGCGCTCGGTCGGCCACATTTAGCAGATCCCTTCTGGACGCTGCACGCCGCCGCGCGGCTCGGGTACCGCGATGCGCTCTGGCCGGTGCAGTATTTGCCCGGAAAAGATCAGCTCGAGCGGCTCATCGCTCGCGCGCAGACGGCAACCCCGTGAGCTTAGCCGGCCGGCACGCCGTCGTCACCGGCGGATCGCGCGGTATCGGTCGTGCGATCGCCTCGGCCCTTGAGCGCGAAGGCGCCCACGTCAGCATCGTCAGCCGTACGCCCCATGTCACCCTGAGCGTGTCGAAGGGCGACATGGGGAACGCATATTTCGTGGCACAGGCGGACGTCACCGACGAGGAGCAAGTACGTCGCGCGTTCGCAGCATGCCGCGAGGCGAATGGCCCGATTGAAATCCTCGTCAATAACTCCGGGATCGCCGAATCGGCGCCGCTGAAGCGCACGGACCGCGCGATGTGGGATCGCATCATTGCGACGAATTTGACCGGTACCTACATTTGCACGCGAGAGGCGGTCCCGGACATGATCGCCGCGCAGTGGGGCCGCATCGTCAACATCGCAAGCACCGCCGGACTCGGCGGCGCACCCTATCTTTCAGCATATTGTGCGAGCAAACATGGCGTCATCGGCTTTACGCGCGCGCTCGCGGCCGAGCTCGGAACCGGCGGCATAACCGTCAATGCGATCTGTCCTGGTTATACCGAAACGGAGATGATGCAGCGAACCGTTGCCAACATTACCACACGAACGCAAAAGAGCGAGGGTGAGGCCCGCGAGTTGCTCGCGCGAATGAACCCCGGCGGACGTATCGCGACGGTGGAAGAAGTTGCGGAAGGCGTGCTCGATCTTATCGATGGATCGCAGAATGGGGTCGAGCTAACCATTCCCCGCCCGGCCGTCCGCTAGCCGCCTATAGCGACAATGCGAAGACGGTGCCGCAGCGATGTACGTCACAGTGCATGCCGCCGCCTGAGGTCGTTCCGTAAAATCTGCCGTTCATGGTCGTCAAACCCGCGTACGGGTTTGCGCCATCGGCAGATCCGCCGGCGAAGCGATGCACCACTCTCTCTTTGCCGCCCATGTCGACGCTGAAGACCGTACCGCAGGAACGTCCCTTGTGGCATCCGGACGCAATCCCGCCGTCCACGGTCGTGCCATAAAGCACGCCGTTTACAACGGTCAGTGGCGCCACTGGGTAGTCTCCGTCCGGCGGCGCGTTGAACCGGTAAAGTACGTTTTCGGAGCCCGTCGTACTGATGCCGTACACCGTGCCGTATCCGTCGCCGCCACCCGTGGTTGTGCCGTAGAGCGTTCCGTTAACGTTCACCAATCCGGCGTATGGGTTCGCCCCATCCGATTGGCCGCCGGTGAAGTTATGGAGCACCTTTCCCGCGCCGTTCGCGTCGACGCGGAACACCGACCCACATCCGAGCCTGCAGCCGCTGGTGCCGTTTGCGCCACTGGTCGTGCCGTACAGCGCGCCGTTCACGGCGACGAGTTCTCCTTCCGGGTTAAGGCCGGCCAAGCGGCGAGTGCAAAAATCAGCGACAACTTTCTCTAGGCCGGACGTTTGTATGCTGTAAACCGTTCCGCAGCCCTGGGCACCGCCATTAATCGTCGTGCCGTACAGTGTGCCGTTCAACTCTACGAGACCGCCGCTTGGGTTTGCTCCGTCAGAGCCGCCATGGAAGCGATGCAGGATCGTCTCAGATCCGTTAAGCGTAAGGCTATAAACGATGCCGCATCCGTTGCCGGAGGGCCCATTGGGGCATCCCGAATCACCACCGCTGGTTGTGGCGCCATAGAGCGTGCCGTTAATGTCGAGTAACCTTCCTTTCGGGAACGCCCCGCCGGAGCCGCCCGCGAAGTTATAAAGAACCTTGGCCGAGCCGTCCGTGCTCAAGGCGAAAACGGTTCCACACCCGACGATGCCGCAGGTCCCGCTACCGCCGTATGGCGTCGTGCCGTAGAGCGTACCTTTGACATGAATTAAGGCAGCACGTGGGTTCATTCCGTGCGAGAAGGTCCTAAAGCGGTACAGCAGCTGGTACGACGATGCCGACGCTCGCTGTTGGAACGACTGAGCCGTCCCGGCTGGAGCTGAGGGAAGGCCTGTGCAAGCGGAGAGCGCCGCAATCGTCATGCAGGCGGTTGCAGAACAGCGGTTCAGGCGAAACGTCATGATGCACCTCCGCGGGTGAACGCACGTATAGTTTAGCACTTCAGGCGCCGTACCAGCGCAGCGCCGGCCAAATCACAGGTAGCGGCGCAATGGGATCGCGGCAGATATAGATGGGCGCAGGCCCCTCGACGATCCATTTGTATGGCTCGGTTGACGTGCGCACCAGCTGCACGCTGCGATAGAGATGCCGCAAGCGCTCGATTTGCGTGGCACCAATCGCCACTAGGGTCGAACCGTCGTAACCGCG
This sequence comes from Vulcanimicrobiia bacterium, assembly GCA_024281075.1. Taxonomy (GTDB): domain Bacteria; phylum Vulcanimicrobiota; class Vulcanimicrobiia; order Vulcanimicrobiales; family Vulcanimicrobiaceae; genus Cybelea. The sequence goes on along the minus strand of JAMXLK010000090.1, from coordinate 8,711 downwards.
CGTTCCCCAAAGATAGTAGTTGTTCTGGCTGGAGATCGGCGGCGGCAGGCCATAGCGCGGGCCGAAGAACTCGAGCGCGCCCGCATCGCCGTACGTGTCGGCGTAGATCGCCGTGCGCGTACGCACCGGCGGCGGGAGCGAAAAGTACACGCCGGCAACGTCGAGCGTGAGGCGCTCCCACCCAAACTGTTCCGCAAAGACCGGCTGAATTAGATGCGCCGGAGTGCCATTGCGCCCGGTGAGCCCGAGCAGTTTCGTATATGCTACGAGCGTGTCGACGGGGAGCACCGGCAGCGAAAGGGGCAGCGCCACGATGGCAACCGCAGCCAGAATCCCAAAGAGCGCGGCCCGCGCGGCGACGGTGGCGCGTTCGAGCGCGACCGCGCCGACCGCGATCGGCGTGGCGTAAAAGCCAATGATGTAATAGCCTTTCGCATTCAGTGCGATCGCGGCGGCGAAGACGATGATAAACGCAATCGATATAAAGCGCAGATCGCGCCACGTTGCAATGCGAAACGGCGCCACGACGCCGGTGATCCAAAACACGGCGGCGACCGGATTCGTATAGACGAATTGCTCCACGACGAAGGCCGGCGCGTTTCGCAGAACGTCGAACGATTCCAAAAGCAGACCATTTTGGAATGCGTGGCGATGGTTGACGTCTCCGGCGAGCACGTCGACGATTGGCCAGCCGTGGGCCGCTTGCCACGCGAGATTCGGCGCGAGCAAAAACGCTGCGAGGCCCAGCGCGTAGAGTGCGAAAGGAGAGCGCAACACGCGTCGCTCGGGCGTCGCGAGTAGGCCGAGTATGATTGCCGCAGCGAGGAGTAAAATGGAGTATTTTGCATACGCGCCCAGAGCGACCACCAAACCGAGCGCCGGCCACCAACGCTTCGTCCGGCTTGCCGGTGCTCGCACCAATCGAATGGAGCAATAGAGCGCGAGCGTCCAAAAGAACGGCTCGAACGAGCTCGTCGTCAGGGTATTGCCGAGGAGCAAATACGCCGGCAGCGTCAGCGTTGCGAAGCCGCACAGTATCTGGGCAAACGTCCCTCCGCCGAGTTCGCGGGCGAGCCGCACCGCAAGATAAACGGTGAGCGACGCGGCGATAATCGGCAGCGCGCGCAACGCGATGAGCTGATATCCGGCCGGCCCGGAAAACCACGCAGCCACGGCAACCATCGGCGGCTGATCGACGTAGCCCCAGGCGAGATGCTTGGAGCAGGCGATGAAGTAGAGCTCGTCGCGAAAGTAACCGTACCGCCACGCCGTCGCCGCGTGCGCAAACGCGGCGATCGCGGCGAGCACGATCGCGATCACGCGGTTCGTCGTGCGACGATCAAGAGACTCAGTGCGAAGCCGCAGACGCCCGACCAGATCCACGACCCCAATGCAACGTTCCAATCCCACCAGACGCCCTCGTGCAGCGCAATGCCGATGAGGTAAACGCCGATATACGTCATCGGAACCGCCACCGCGAACCAGTAGAACGCTTCGCGCTTGGCGGGGGCCGGATGCGGGTCGTATCGCATGACGAAGGCGTCAGCGAGCAATCCGGCGCCGAGCGCCTGCGCGATCGTGATTGCAAGCAGCGGCGTCTGATTCGTAAACGCCGCTGCGGCGGGCACGTTCCCGACGAGCAGGAGCAGCGTGAGCACACCGGGGCAGGGGTGGATCCTCGAAACCACCCAGAGCATGAAGCCGGCGATGAGCGTGCTTTGAAAGATGACGATCAGCGCGCCGGTTGCGATTTTGTAGTAACCGATGGAAAGCGCCGTGAGATAGTTTTCGTTGAACGGAACGATCGATGGCGGAGCGTTGGTGCGGCCCGCCGCCGGATCCAAGGCGTAAGCGGTGCCGAAATGCGCCAAGATCAGCCAGGTTCCCAGCCCGAGTACGAGCGGCAGTTGGCGCGCGAGCGTCGTGGCATGGTGCCGGTCGGCGAGCACCGATCGGATCGGGCCGCTGGCCAAAAAGAAGATTGACAAACCGAGAATCTGGTGCGTCGGGCTAAGGAGTGCGTCGACGCCCTCCTCGAGCCCGAAAATCCGGTGCCAGAGCATATCGCCGAGTCCCGCAAGCACGAACATTGGAATCCCGATGAGTGCCAAGCGATAGCATCGGGGAACGGCGTTCGCCCACCCGTATCCGCGCGCTCGGTAATGCAGCGCGTAGGCGAGCACGGCCGATGCAAGTGCCAGCATGCCGGAATAGAACACGGCATGGTATGGTGTGAAGAACGACTCCATCGGAACGTGGCCATGCGCCCACGCATCAAGAAAAAAGCCTCCAGAGACCCAGACGCAGCAGATGCCGATGGCATAGTCAAGCGCGATGCTTCTTGGAGCGGCATGCTGCTGCACGAGCAGCTGCACCATGTTGAGCGGGCTTACCCACGAATGGCGGGAGCGCCTGCAGGTAGCGTCGTGAAGGGCTCCGTAGGACCAACTCGTGCTGCACCGCATGGGAGCGCTCGCGTTGACGGCACTGCTGCCGGCCTGCGTGTCACGGCTTCCCGATCCGCCGTCAAATCTTGCCGTCGGGTTGGCGGCCTTGCCGGCGCCACGCATCGAGCCCAACGGCGCGCCGCCGCGCATCTTGGGGCTGCGATTCTCGTCGCTCGACGTTCGGCGCGGCCAGCGCTGGTCGGGAGCGGTCGTTACCGGCACCAACGTCGCGAGCGTCGAGGTCCGAACGAATCTGTTTTCCATCAACGTCCCGAAACGTACTCCGGGCCGATTCAGCTTCGTACTGAACGTCCTGGACGCGCCGCCCATCTTCGTGCGCGCGTATTCCCTGCGCATCATTGCGCGCAATAGTGCCGGAACCGAATACGAAGAAGACCTTCCGTTTCGCATTCGATGACCAACGCGAGGTTCGAAATCGACGGCGGCGTGCTGACGATCACGCTGGACCGGCCCGAGCGCAAGAATCCGCTCACGTTTGAACTCTACGCGCAGCTGCGCGACCGTTTTCGCGCGCTCGGCTCAAACGCGGACGTCAAGTCCGTCGTGCTCCGCGGCGCAGGCGACAACTTCTGCTCCGGCGGCGACGTGCACGAAATCATCGGCCCCTTGACGCGGTCGTCGCCGGACGATCTGCTGCGCTTCACCCAGATGACCGGAGACGTCGTCAAAGCGATGCGGGCGTGTCCCCAGCCGATCGTCGCGGCGGTCGACGGTGTTGCTGCGGGTGCCGGGGCGATTCTTGCAATGGCCTCCGATCTTCGCTTTGGTACCGAACGCGCGCGGGTCGCGTTTCTCTTCGTTCGCGTCGGCCTGGCCGGATCCGACATGGGCGCGTGCGCTCTGTTGCCGCGAATCGTCGGTCTGGGACGCGCAGCCGAACTGCTTTATACGGGCCGCGTTCTCCCGGGAGCGCAGGCGTATGAGTGGGGATTTTTCAACCAGCTTTGCGCACCAGGCGTGCTGCACGAACGCGCGCGCGAGTTTGCGAACGAAATTGCGGCTGGCCCTACCCTCGCGCACGCAATGACGAAGAAGATGCTGCACGAAGAATGGGCGCTGCCGCTCGACGACGCAATCGATGCCGAAGCGCGCGCGCAGGCCCGTCTCATGGAGAGCGGCGATTTCCGTCGCGCGTACGAAGCATTCGTTGAAAAACGTTCGCCCCGCTTCGAGGGAAACTGACGTGCACGACTGGCCATTCTTCGACGAAGAACATCGCGCGTTCGCGGCCGCGCTGGAGGCATGGCTTGCGAAAGCGAACGTGTTGGACGACGAACGGAAGGCCGATGCTTCGTGCCGCGCTTGGGTGAGGGCGCTCGCTGACGGTGGCTGGCTGCGGGCCTGCGTGCCGGGAATCTACGGCGGTCTGCGCGCCGATCTGGACACCCGCACCCTCTGCTTAGCCCGTGAAACGCTCGCCTATCGTTCGGCGCTTGCCGATTTTGCCTTCGCGATGCAGGGGTTGGGCAGCGCGCCGATCGCGCTCTTCGCCAGCGCTGAACTGCAGCGCCGCTATCTGCCCAACGTGGTCAACGGCCGATGCGTCACGGCGTTTGCGCTCTCGGAACGCGAGGCCGGCTCCGACGTCGCGGCGCTGGCTACGCGCGCCCAGCGCGACGGCGAAACCTACGTTATCGACGGCGAGAAGGCGTGGATCTCGAACGCCGGCGTCGCGGACCTCTACGTCGTCTTCGCGCGGACTGGTGCGGAGGGCGCCCGAGGATTGAGCGCGTTTGCTGTGGACGCGGCGACGGCCGGCTGTTCGGCGGGCAAACGCGTCGAAACGATCTCGCCGCATCCTCTGGGCGGACTACGCTTCGAGCGATGCCGCATTCCCGCGTCGCAGCGCATCGGTGACGAGGGCGACGGCTTCAAAATTGCGATGGGAACGCTCGATGTCTTTCGCAGCACGGTCGGAGCGGCGGCACTCGGATTCGCGCGACGGGCGTTGGACGAATCGGTCGCGCATGCACGGTCGCGGCGCTTGTTCGGTGCGACGCTCGGCGCGTTGCAGCTGGCGCAAGGCTCGATCGCCGCGATGGCTACCGACGTGGATGCAAGCGCGCTGCTCGTTTATCGCGCGGCGTGGCGGAAAGACCTCGGCGCTGAACGCGTCACGCGCGAATCGGCGATGGCCAAATGGTTCGCAACGGAAGCGGCGGGGCGCGTGTGCGATCGCGCGGTCCAGCTCTTCGGCGCCCGTGGCGTAACGCGCGGTGAAATCGTGGAGCGGCTCTATCGTGACGTCCGCGCGTTGCGCATCTACGAAGGCGCGAGCGAAATCCAGCAAGTCGTCATCGCGCGTCAAGTATTAGACGTGTCATCCTGAGCGGAGTCGAAGGATGACCCGACGTACTTCCACCGCGCAGCGCGATACGTTTGCTGAGGATCGCCTTCCCGCACGCGAGCAGCTGCCGGAGTTGCTCTTTGCCGGTTTACAGTATCCCGATCGTATCAACGCCGCTGCGTACCTTCTCGACCGCCGGGTGCAACGAAATGGCGGCAACGACCGGTGCATCGTGCTTCCGGGCGGCGGTGCGTGGAACTACGAAGATCTGCTCGCGAAGGTAAACCGAATCGCGCACGTGCTGGTCGACGATCTCGGCGTCGAACCGGGAAACCGCGTGCTCTTGCGTGCGCCGAACTCGCCGATGCTTGCCGCATGCTGGTTTGCGGTGCTCAAAGCCGGCGGGATCGCGGTGACCACCATGCCGCTCTACCGTGCGGGCGAGCTGCGTTTCATGATGGAGAAGGCTCAGATCAAGCACGCGCTCTGCGACATCCGCTTGCGCGATGAGCTGGATCGTGGGTGTCTGGAGTACGGTGGCGTTCGTGTTGCGTGCTTCAACGACGAATCAGGCGATCGCGATTCACTTGAAGCCCGGATGATGCACAAACCCGGCGATTTCGCCAACGCCGATACCGCGGCGGAAGACATCGCGATCATCGGCTTCACATCCGGCACGACCGGCACGCCGAAAGCCACGATGCATTACCACCGGGATCTGCTGGCGATTTGCGACACCTACGCGGCGCGCGTGTTGAAGCCACACGCCGGTGATCTCTTCTGTGGAAGTCCACCGCTCGGCTTTACCTTCGGTCTGGGCGGCCTGCTGCTGTTCCCGCTCTACGCCGGAGCCGCGACGCTGCTGCTCGAAAAGGCCGGTCCGTCCGAGCTCATAGACGCCATCGAACGTTACGGCGTGACGACCGTCTTCACCGCTCCGATCGCGTACCGCTCGATGCTCTCGCAACTCGACCGTCACGACATCACCTCCTTGCGCACGTGCGTTTCGGCCGGCGAGACGCTGCCGGCTGCGATCTGGCAAAAGTGGCATGCGAAAACCGGCATCAAAATTCTCGATGGCATCGGTAGCACGGAGATGCTCCATATCTTCGTCGGCTCTCCGGAGAACGAAGTGCGGGCCGGATCAACTGGACGCGTGGTGCCCGGCTACACTGCGGAAATACACGACGATGACGGCAATCCTGTTCCCGATGGGACGATCGGGCGGCTCGCCGTCAAAGGCCCAACCGGCTGCAAATATCTACAGGACGAACGCCAGAGCAACTACGTTCAGCACGGTTGGAACTATCCCGGAGACGCCTACCGCCGCGACGCCGACGGCTACTTTTGGTATGTCGCGCGCATGGACGATATGATCGTCTCCGCCGGCTATAACATCTCCGGTCCCGAAGTGGAACAGGCGCTCATCGGGCACGCGGACGTTAAAGAGGTTGCCGTCGTCGGCATACGGGATCCGGAAAAGGAAACGCACTTCGTCAAGGCCTTCGTCGTTCTCGCCGACGGCTGCGGGGCGACCCCCGAGAAGGCCGAGGAGCTGCGCGAGTTCTGCAAGTCACAGATCGCGCCGTTTAAGGCACCGCGCGAGATCGCGTTCGTCGGAGAGCTTCCGCGCACCGAAACCGGCAAACTCCAACGCTACAAACTGCGCGAAGGCCCCGTGTCACCCTGAGCGTGTCGAAGGGCGACACGGGCATGGCGAAGCGCTCGCGACGTTCCGACTCGGACACATTCGTCGCGCCACATCGTGTGGCGCTCCTATCGACTGCCTCGCGCCTCTCGCAATCCTGCTCCGGCGCTCGGTCAGACGGTCCTCGCCAGAACGTCACGATCGCTTCGCCAATACGTGCCGTCCTGAGGAGCGCGCGACTCGACTTCGCTCGACACAGGTTCAACGCGGGCCCCGAATGCCCAACCGTCACATGGCGCCGGGCGTTTGCGCTAGAATAGCGTTATGGATCCTCTGACTACGGTCACCGCATTTTTCACTATCGCATTGATGCCGGTGGACCAGAGTGCTTTTCAAGGGAATGTGACCGTTCGCGGTACCGTTCGAGACCGTTTTCATCAGGTGCCGGTCGCAGGCGCAAAGGTCTATGCCGTATCACAGACCATCATTCAGACGACTGAGACCAACAAGAACGGCAATTTTTACTTTTTGGCACTGATTCCGGGAAACTACCGATTTATCGCTCAAAGGAGCGGATACTTGAGTTCTTGCACATGCTGCCGGTTAGCGCCGACAAACCTAAGTGCGGGCGTCGAGTACTACGCTACAGTTTGGTTAGCTAACGCCTGTTACTAGGCGCGCGCAAGCCTCGCGATCGTCGGCAGCACTCCGTGTCACATCAAGCGCGTCGCTCAGGTCGCCGATTAAATCCTCTATGTCCTCGATCCCGACCGACAATCGCAGCAGATCGTCGGTGATGCCGAGCTCCGCCCGCTCCGCGTCACTCAACGACGCATGCGTCATCCGCGCGGGTAGGCATATCAGCGATTCCACCCCGCCGAGCGAGACCGCGAGATTGAAGATGCGCGTCGATGAGGCAATCGCGTGTGCCCGTTCGGCGCCGCCGCGCGGGCGAAACGAGACGACGCCGCCGAAGCCGCTCATCTGGCGTGCGGCTAACTCGTGCTGCGGATGCGACGGGAGCCCGGGATAGCACACCTCCGCAACATCGTCGCGCCGCTCGAGAAACTCCGCGATCCGTTTGGCATTGCGGCAATGCGCTTCCATGCGAAGCGGCAGCGTCTTCGCGCCGCGAAGCGTCAGATAGGAATCGAACGGGCCCGGCACGGCGCCGACGCAGTTTTGATGGAAGGCGATCTGCGCCGCGATTTCGGGATCGTTGCTTATGACCGCGCCCCCCAGCGCGTCGCTATGCCCGCAGATATACTTCGTCGTCGAGTGAACGACGATATCCGCGCCAAGCGCGAGCGGCCGCTGCAGAAGCGGCGAGGCAAACGTATTGTCTGCAGCGATGAGTACATCGCGTGGCCGCGTACGCGCGAGCGCCGCGATATCGGCGAGACGCAGGCGGGGGTTGCTCGGCGTCTCCAGCCAGAGCATCCGCGTCCGCGGTGTCGCCGTGGCCCACGTCGCTGCGATGTCAGACGTGTCTACAAATGTCGTCGTAATGCCGTAGCGCGGCAACACCTGCGTGAAGAGCCGGTGCGTTCCGCCGTAGAGATCGCGCGTCGCCAAAAGATGGTCGCCGCTCGACAGTAGGCTCACCGCACCTGTCACGGCGGCCATGCCGGAGCCGAACGCGCAGGCAAACTCCGCATCCTCGAGCGCGGCCAGCTGGCGCTCGACGAAATTGCGCGTCGGATTCTTTGTGCGCGAATAGTCGAATTCTACCGGCGCGCCGGCATGCGGCAGCGTGTAGGTAACGCTTTGATAGATCGGCGCGATCGTTGCATTCGTTGCGGGGCACCGTTCGCGGCCGCTCCAGACGGCCCGCGTCGCAAACCCGTGCGTTGCGCCGGTCATTGGGCAACCGCTGCTTCGCGCGAGGCGTCGCGCAAATACGGCTCCAGCAGCACGCGCAGAACGTCGGGCTCGGCCAAGAATGCATCGTGGCCGTGGCTCGAGGTGAGCTGCACGTAACGGCTGGGGAAGCCGCGCAGCGCAAAGCGCCGTGCCGCGGCGCGAACGTCGTGCGCACGAAAGAGCCAGTCGGAAGTGATGCCGACAAAGATCAGCTCCGGCTTGGTCGCGGGAATGTCGAAACTGCGGACGTCGAAGGAATCCATCGCGTGCGTGAGCGCTGCGTAGCTGGCCGCGTCCATCCGCCGCTCGAACAGATCGGCTTGATGCTCCAAGTACCCCTCGACGTCAAACAACGGACGGCCGAGGCGATCGGGACGCCGGCCGTGGCGGCTGTTCAACAGATCCTCGCTCTTATACGTCAGCATCGCGATCTTACGCGCGAGCC
>JAMXLK010000089.1 GCA_024281075.1 Vulcanimicrobiia bacterium | reverse complement strand
GTCACGGCAACCGCGATACCGGTACGGCCGGCTACGCCGCCTCGGTCGCGTACGTGGCGACACTGATGCGCAACGCCGGTTATGCCGTCACGATTCAGCGCTACACCTACAAAAAGTCGGAATTCGTCTCTACGCCGCAGTTGCGCGTTGACGGGCACGATTATGCGTTTGAACGCGACTGGTTCGTCGCACGCCGTTCCGCCGCCGGCGCCGTGAGCGCGCGGGCCGAACTCCCCAGCGGCTCCACCGCGGGTTGTTCGTCCTTCGATTTCTTGGGATTCCGGCGCGGGAGCGTCGCGCTGCTGCGGCGAGGCACCTGCGATTTCGACACGCAAGTTTCCAACGCCGTCACCGCGGGAGCGGCGGCGGTGATCCTGTACGATACGGCGCCCTTCGCGTACGAAGCACGCCTCGTCGATCCCGCATCGATTCCCGTCATCGGCGTGGCGTCGCCCGCCGTCGTGCGTAGTTTGCTGACTCCGGAGCGCCGCGGGTCACTGCCGATCGTCCGCATCGTTATTCGGGCCGCGTCGCGCAATGACGTGGATTATAACGTCATTGCCGATTCGCCGTTCGGCGACGCACAGCGCGTGGTGGCGGTCGACGCCCATCTCGATTCGATCTACGGCGCGGGCATGCTCGACAACGCTTCGGGATCGACGACGATTCTCGAGCTCGCGCTCGTTCTCGCCGAAACTCCGACGCGAAACAAGCTGCGCTTCATTTGGTTCGGCGGCGAAGAAATCGGCCTTCTGGGCTCGCGCTACTACACCGAGCATCTTACGCGATCGCAGCTACGGCGGATCCTCTTCGACGTCGACGTTGACGTCACCGCGACGCCGAATTTCGATTTCTTGATTGCCGATCCGGGTCACGCGACGAAAGCGAAGCATTTTCCTCGGAACGTCGTTCCGGATTCTAAGATCGGCAACGATTACTTTCGCGACTTCTTCCAACGCGCCGGCATCACCGCCCGGCCCGCTAATTTCGGGAATAACGGTACGGACTCGCTGTCATTCAGTTTCGAGGGTGTTCCGAACTCCGGAATTCTCACGCAGCAAAATTGCTGCAAACACCCTTGGGAAGTGGCGCTGTGGGGCGGCGAGCGCGGCAACTACGAAGGTAAGATCGGCAGCTTCAACGGAGGCTGCGTCGACTACCCGCATCGGTGGTGCGATAACTTGTCCAACAACGATCCCCTCGTTCTGGAGCTTGCCTCAAAAGCGGTTGCGTACGTGGTCTTCAAGCTTGCGAATCGCTAAGAGGAACTCGCGCAGGGGAGAGTAATCGCGGCGCGATGAGCCAATTGCATTCCGTTTCCCGAAAGGGCCTGCTCGAGATTGCGGCATCATTCGGGGTGCTCGCCGCAGTCGGCGGCGTTGCGCCGGCGCCGGCGGACGCGCGCGAAGGGATCGTCGGCGCTTGGAATCTCGTCAGTTTCGACGTTGACGAGGGCAAAGGCAAAGAGAAGCCGCGATTCGGACCCGATCCGGTGGGCTATTTGATTTATAGCGCCGACGCACGCATGGCGGCCGTCCTTGCCGGCACGCATCGCCCGATGCTGAACTCGCCGGCGGGAACGGCCCAATCCGAAGAGAGCCGAACGCAATCACTGCTAAACTTTCTCGCGTACGCCGGACGCTATGAAGTACGGGGCGATCGCGTCTTCCACCACGTCGAAGTCAGCGTCTTTACGAATCTCATGGGCACGACGCTGGAACGGCAATTCGTGTTGCAGGGCGATACGCTCACAATTCGCACGCTACCGCCCGAGATTTGGAACAGCTCCAATGTGCTGGTTTGGAAGCGTGCTTAGCGTAAACGCTTGAGCGGACCGTGAACAAGGCGCGCTTTGAGGCGTTCTCGGATGGCGTCTTTGCGTTTTCGGCAACGCTGCTCGTGCTCGGATTCGTGCTGCCGCAAGCGCACTATGCCTCGGACCGCGAGCTCGCGCCGGTGCTGCTGCGCCTATGGCCCAATCTCATCGCCTACGCGCTCAGTTTTTCGGTCATCGGCATTATGTGGCAGAATCATCACGCGCTGTTTCGTTTAGTAGCCCGAGTCGATCGCATGACGGTTTTTCTCAATCTGCTGTTGCTCGCGGGCACCGCCTTCATCCCGTTCGCGACCAGCACGCTGGGCGCGAATCCCACGCTGAAATCATCGACGTTTCTCTACGGCTTGGCGCTCTCGGCGACGGCGACGTGCTACAACCTGATGTTGATGAGGCTCGTCAAGGGCCGTGCTTTTGCCGGATCGGTATCGGGACAGATGATTCGGCGCACCGTCATCGCCTATCGCGTCGGCTGGATCACATACGTGGCTGCGACAATCATCGCGCTCTTTTATCCGGTCGTCGCCTTTGCAGCGTATCTCGCAATCGCGGTCTACTACCTGATTCCCCGCGGCGTCGATTCGGATATCGGCGCGAGCCCCGCGGCAAGCGGCTAAGTCGGGAGCGGGCGTCGCCAGCGATTACAACGAATACAAATCGTCCACGCGACGAAACTGAATTGAGGAGGTCGCACATGATGGCGAGAGCACGCCTGGTATCCGCACTCGTAACGATCTTTTTCGCTGTTAGCTCTCTGGCGCCGGCCGGCGCGATAGCCATGCAACAGAACCCCAACAGCGGTCAAGTAAGACCGGGGCCGACGAACAGACCGGGCAACAGACCGACGGCGAGACCGCCGCGCCCGACTCAGGCGCCGCCGAATAGGCCGACCGCGAGGCCGCCGGTTTCCCGCCCGACGCCACGGCCAACGGCAAATCCGTGGAGACCGAATCGTCCGCCGAACGTTCGTCCGCCGAGCGCAGGATGGAACCGGCCGTCGTGGGCGAACCGTCCGCGTCCGACGTGGGCCCGCAACAACGGATGGCGGCCAAACTACGTGTTGGTCAATCCGCGTTTCGGTGGCGCTCGCTGGTGGTGGAACCGCGGTGCTCCCTGGGTCGTGAACACCGGCTACTGGGGCGGCGGATTCTGGGGTCCGTTCGCGTTTTTCACGCTCGCAGCGGGCACGGCGCTCTGGAACCAGACGCGCTTCGTTGAACCGGGATGGGGTAGCCCGGGCTGGTGGCTCTTCCAAAACTACGGTTTAACGCCCGCACGCTGCGGACCGCAGAATCTGGTCTACATTTACGGTCCCAACGACAGCGTGATGTGCGCGTACCCGAACATGTACGTGCCGCCGGGTTTCTATTACGTCGATCCCGGGACGCTGCAGCTCTACGTTATGTAAATCCGTTCGAGATCTCGCGTTGCTTAGGCCGACGGCTCTGCCGCCGGCCTAAGCAGCTCGCACACTTTTCTCACACAATACAGTTTTCGGACACGTTAGCGGCTGTATATGGGCTGCCGCGACCTCCTGCGTTACCCTGATCCCACGCTTGACTACGGGCGCAACGCCCGCGAAGTCTTGAGCCGAAAAGGTAAAGGAGCTACGTCATGAGGTTCAACTCTAAAAGCATCGTCCTCGCGGGCAGCCTGGCAGCACTGACGCTCAGCCTCGTGGCCTGTCACGGGCAGTCCCCCGGCGGCGCCGCGTACGTACCTGCAAGCACGAGTGCGCTGCCGGTGTCACAAGTCGGCCCCTTGGATCGTGACAAGAAGGTCGACATCGAATCGACGTGCGGCCATCGCCTTCACATCGTCATCGCGGCGGTCGTCGACTGCAAGTTCCACGAGAAAGGGTACGGCGCGGGTCTATTTACGGTGAGCAACGACGTGAACGGAATCGTGACGGTTTCACCGCAGTCGGGCGACCGTAGGACGGTCTTCACGATCCTGGGTGCCCTCGTTGGAACCGGACATCTCACGTGGAAAGACTCGAAAGGCAACGAATTCAAAATCACCGTCAAGGTCACGTTGTAAAGGTTTACGCATCGGATAGGAAGCAGAGAAGGCCCGCATCGCGGGCCTTCTTCGCTTGCCGAACTTGTAAACCAGGATTACCGGTCGTATGGACTGAAGCATTCCAGCGGCCGAGCGCTCGATCATCGAGCAAGGCCTTGGTTGAATGGTGACCGGAAACTACTTCTTTCATCCGCGTAACATCAGGTGCACCAGTGAGTAGCCTCTGCTTTACCCCACGGCGATGTTTGCATTTGGCGATCGCCGCAGCATTGAGCGGTTGCGCACAAAGTCCGTCCGCGTTGCCGGCCACGTCCTACGTCGGGCCGCCGCAAACGTCCGCGCAACCGGCGTCGCATTTTTACGGCAACGATTGGATGTATGCGTCGCAGCCCTCGAGCAACGCCGTCGTCGTTTACAAACGTAAAAAAAAGAGCGACGCGCTGAAATATTACGAGACGCTCGATTCCCGATTCTCAAAACCCATGGGTATGGAGACGACGCCCGACGGCCGATGGTATATCGCCAACTCGGGCGATTCCAACGTGCTCGTCTATCGCACGACGCGTAAGGGGCCGCAAGGACCCATCTCAACGCTCGGTGACGCCGGAGAAGTTCCGGTCAACGTCAGCGCCACTCCCGATCGGCGACTCGTGGCCGTTTCCAACGGGTCGACCGCCGGCGGCGGTGCCGGCAGCGTGAGCGTTTATCTCGACCGGCAAACTCAGCCGTCGCGCATCCTGAGCTACGGAAGCGATCCGATTGTAGGCCAGGGCATCGCGATCGATTCAAATGGAAACTGTTATTGGAGCTTCAACGATCCTAAGACGCTCACGGGATCGATCGTGAAGTTTTCGGGGTGCAACGGCAGCGGCTCGCTCTTTGCGTCTGGAATCCTGGCTGTCGGCGGAATCGCCCTAGACCGCAGCGGCAATCTCTACTACGTGGATCAGCTAGCCGGAATCTATAAATGCTCCGGCCCGTCCTCGTGCAGCATCTTTCTGTCGATCGGCAGTCTGCTCGGCGAGCTTCTCCTTCCCAAAAACATAAACTTCGATAACGGCAATCCGCAGAACTTATGGATCGCCGATGCCGCGGGATACATTGACGCGGTGAACCTCAACGGTCTGATCGTCTACTATGTACAGACGATCGGCGGCATTCTCAATCCACCGGACGGAATCGCACCCGCGCCGGGTAGTTGAATGTCACGGCCGGAACCATCGCGACCGGCTTTGCTTGCCGTACCGACGACCGACGAATTCGCCGGCCTTCTGAAAGAATTTCGCGTCCAAGCCGGCCTTTCGCAGCAGGCTCTTGCCGAACGGGCGCTCATCAGCGTGCAAGCTGTCAGCGCGTTGGAGCGCGGCTATCGTAAGGCGCCGTATCGTGAGACGGTCGAGCGCATTTCCGATGCGCTGGGCCTTTCGCTTGAATCACGGCAACGGCTTGAGCGCTCTACCGAACGGTCGCGCGGCCCGCGCCTTCCCGATCGCGCTCCGGCGCACGCGCACAACTTGCCGCGGCAACTCACGTCATTTCTCGGTCGTGACGAAGTCCTTGCAAAGATCGAGGATCTCGTCGAAACCTCGCCGCTCGTCAGCATCGTCGGAGCCGGCGGCGTCGGGAAAACCCGTGGGGCCATTGAGGTCGGATATCGCCTGCTGGACCGATTCACGCACGGAGTTTGGTTCGTCGAGCTGGCGCCGCTCAACGATCCCAAGCTGGTGCCGCATGCGCTTGCCGAAGCCTTGCGCGTGCAAGAGTCGCCCCAGCGGCCGCTTTTGGAGACGCTGCTCGCCTATCTCGCGCAACGGCGTCTGCTGGTTATTCTCGACAATTGCGAACACGTCGTTTCACAAGCGCGCGTGTTGGCGGGGTCGCTCTTGCGCGAATGCCCCAATGTAGCGCTGCTGGCGACGAGTCGCGAGGTCCTCAACATCACCGGCGAGCGAACCTATCGGATCCCGTCGCTCGCGGTTCCGCGCAAGAGCCTGCCGTCGCCACAGGAAGCGGTGAAGTACGGCGCCGTTGCATTGTTTGTGGATCGCGTTCGGGCCGCCGATTCGGACTTTGAGGTGACCGATGACAATGTAGAGCCGGTCGTCGAGATCTGCCGGCGCCTGGACGGCTTGCCGCTTGCCCTCGAGCTTGCCGCTGCGCGCGCGAGCGTGTTATCGCCTCGCCAGCTGTGCGATCGCCTCGACCGAGTCTTCGACGTGCTCGATGAAGGTCCGCAGGCCTCCGTTCCGCGGCACGCGACGATGCGTGCCGTGGTCGACTGGAGTTATGATCTTCTTTCCTCGCAAGCGCAGTTGCTCTTCGAGCGACTCGCAATCTTTGCCGGCGGCTTCACGCTGGAGACTGCAACCACCGTCTGCGCGGACGAGAACATTCCGGCGAAAGACGTCCTAGTGTCGCTCTCGGCGCTGATCGCGCAATCGCTGGTGATGGTCGAGTTCGGGCAGGGCGCCGCACGGTATCATCTGCAAGAGACTACGCGACAATACGCAGTGGAAAAGTTGGCGGCGCGCGGCGAACAACACACGCAGGCACGCCGGCACGCATTGGCATTTCTCGAGGTTGCGACGCGGCTCGATAAGGATTGGTACAGCGCGCCGGAGCAGTCGTGGTTCCACGAAGCCGAAATTGAACTCGATAACTTTCGCGCCGCGCTGGGGTGGACGCTGGGAGAACGGAACGATCTACGCCTGGGATGTCTCCTTGCCGGCGCGCTGGCGAGACTTTGGTATTCGCTCTCGCCGGTGGAGGGGCGGCGCTGGGTTCGCTTGGCGATCAATTCGATTACGGAAAAAACGCAGGCCGACGAGCTCGCTCAGCTCTATATCGCCGATGCCGAGCTCTGCGGCGCCCTCGGCGAATCGTCAGCGTCACTTGCTTCGGCAGAACAGGCGTTGCGGCTGCGTTCGGTCTTTGACGATACTCAGCTGGCACGCGCGCAGCACGCCGCCGGGAGCGCGCTCGCCGCAACGGGAGAAGGCGCGAAGGGTGAAGCGCTTCTGCGCGAGGCGTTGGCTGCCGCCGAGCGTCTCGAGAATCGCCGCCTAGAGGCACTGGTCTTAAGCGATCTCGGAACCGCCCATTCGCGTCGCGATGACATCGACGCCGCTCGCCGATTCTATGCCGAAGCGCTGGCGCGTTACGTTTCACTCGGTCTCGAAAGACCGGCAGCGTCGATTGCCGGGCACCTTGCCGAAGTCGAATTTGAGACCGGCGATGCCGCGGCCGCACTGCAGCAAGCCGAGGAGGCTCGTGCCGGTCACGCCGCAACCCGCAATCGCCGCTCCGAAGCGGCCGATTTGATGAACATGACGGCGTATCTCGTGGCTTTGGATTGTTTTGGCGATGCCCGAACCTATGCCGCCCGCGCGCTCGAAGCTGCGCGCGACGTGCTTTCGCCGGTTTTGACCGCGTTCGTCCTGCAGCACATCGTCGCGATCGCGGCGTTGCAGCGAGACTGGACCGAACCTGCGGCGCTCAAAGATTTGGAACAAGCGGCAATGCTCCTCGGCTTCGTTGAAGCGAGGGTGCGTTCTCTTGGAGCCTGGCGCGACTACACCGAACGGCAAGAACACGAGCGCATCGTTGCGAGCCTTCGGGCGGCGCTGCGCGATCGACTTGACGAACTCATGGCGCTCGGTGCCCAATGGAGTGAAGATGTTGCCACGACGGTTGCTCTCGAGTTGTAACGCCGGCGCGGCGTTGTGCGTAACCATCGCGCTCGCCGGTTGCACGCAAGGCGGCGCACCGCAACGGAACCTGCTGCCGCAGGTGCCCGGTGCGGTTTCGAGACTGAACATTTGCAACCCGGCCGCGCCGCCGACGGCGAGACTGTTGGAAGGCGCAGACGATCGTGCACCGTTCCAGCACCCGCTGCGAAAACACCCACGCGCATTCCTCTACGTACTCGTTGAAAACGCCATCGGTGGAGGCTCCGTCGTCGTTTACGACGCTTATGCGAAGAACCCGAAGGTGATCCGAACGGTCGGTAATCTCGGGACGAACCCTAGTGCGCTTTGGACCGACGCAAGCGGTAACGTTTACGTTGGAATCAGCGGTCAAAATGCGCAGAACAGTTTCGTCAGCGTCTACGCGCCCAAGATGACCGGCAAGCCGATTCGCACCTATACCAACGGCATCGGGCTACCCTTCGGCGGAACGGTCGACGCCAAGGGGCGAGTGTACGTGTCGGACGGCGGGCTATCGGGCCAAACGGAAGGCGGCATTGCAATCTTTCCAGCCGGGAAGCTCTCGCCGTCGCAAATCAAGACCAACGATGTATACGTTCCGCACGGCATTGCCGTGGACGGCAAGCGCGATATCTTCGTCGCGCAAATCTACGGAAGCAGTACGTTCGTCGTCGAATTTCCGCACAACGCGTATCAGGGCACCACGCTGCCGCTCAACGATCTGCAAGGCGCCTTCCTCGAAGGGCTGGTGCTCGATGCGAATCGCGACATCGTCGTCGCCGACGAGTGCAATCAGGCGGTGCGCTTTTACCCGCCCCCGTATAAGGATGAGAGCGCAGCGCTCACGTCGGGTATCGTCACGCCGGATAGTCTCGCGTACGCGCCCGACGGATCGCTCTTCGTCGGAAACCAGTTCATCGTCAACGATGGCAGCGTCGTCGTCTTCGCGCCGGGCGCATCGACCCCGACGCGAACGATAACGACCGGAATCAACGGTCAGGTGCTCGGCGTCGCCGTCGGCCGCCCATGACGTAGCCCCGCCACCCGTATCTTTTGCCGAACGTCAGTCGTCTTCTAGGCAGTACGCTTTGAAGAAGGAGACCTGACGATGACCGACCGCACGATGAATACGCCTCCTGTTGTCTCGGCGGAGCAGTGGGAGACGGCTCGCCAGAAGCTGCTGGTGAAGGAGAAAGCACTGACCCGCGCCGGTGACGCGCTCGCGGCCGAGCGCCGCCGGATGCCGTGGATGCGCGTCGAGAAAAGCTACACGTTCGACTCGCCAAAAGGTCGGGTCGGGCTGATCGACTTGTTCGAGGGTCGCCGTCAGCTGGTGATCTACCGCGCGTTCTTCGAGCCCGGCGTTTACGGATGGCCGGAACATGCCTGTCGCGGATGCTCGATGATGGCCGACCAGGTCGCGCACCTGGCGCACCTCAACGCGCGCGACACGACGTTCGCCAACGTTTCGCGCGCTCCGCAGCCGGACATCGCGCGTCTCAAGGCGCGTATGAGCTGGGCGATGCCGTGGTATACAATCACCGACGGCTTCGACGCCGATTTCGGCGTGGACGAGTGGCACGGTACCAACGTTTTCTTCCGCGACGGCGATACGGTTTATCGCACTTACTTCCGCAACAATCGCGGCGACGAGGCACTGGGAGGCACCTGGAGCTACCTCGACATCACGCCCCTGGGACGACAAGAAACCTGGGAAGACTCACCTGAGGGTTATCCGCAAAGCGAGCCCTACAAGTGGTGGAACTGGCACGACTCGTACGGTGCCGCGCAGGACGGCCGCTGGAGTGAGGTCGTCGAGGCGGCGCAAGCGGTTCTCCAATGATCCTGCTTGCGCACGTTTTTATGATGCCCGTCGAGGAGGTTCTGATCACGTGGGCAAGCGGGGTGGGCGCCGGAACGGCGTTGTGGCTCGCCGCATTTCTTTCGCCG
The DNA here is from genome assembly GCA_024281075.1 of Vulcanimicrobiia bacterium. Taxonomy (GTDB): domain Bacteria; phylum Vulcanimicrobiota; class Vulcanimicrobiia; order Vulcanimicrobiales; family Vulcanimicrobiaceae; genus Cybelea. Next base: position 2,124 of record JAMXLK010000089.1, on the reverse strand, counting down.
TTGCGAATCAAGTTGCGGCAATAGTCATCGGCCGAGCCGTCGAACCGCTGAAATGACATGCAGGATCAAACGCGCGCGCTGTTACCGGCGATGATGGAGGCACGCGATCGGTTCATGGAGCTGATCGATGAGATCCGTCCCGAACTTCACCGGTATTGCGCGCGCATGACCGGATCGGTTTTCGATGGTGAAGACGTCGTTCAGGAGACGTTAGCGAAAGCCTATTTTGCACTGGGCCAGATGACGCAGCCGCCGAATCTGCGCCCCTGGCTCTTCCGAATCGCACATAACACTGCTATGGATTTTCTCAAGCGTTACGACCGACAACACGTCGAGCCCGTTGCCGATTTGCCGGAACGGGCGCAGCGGGAGGATGACGGCATCGATCCGCTGCTCGTTGAAGCGGCGCTCAGTGCGTTCACCGAGCTTCCGCCGGTGCAGCGCAGTGCCGTGATCCTCAAAGATGTGCTGGGGCAATCGCTGGAAGACGCGGCGAGCACGATGGGGACGACCGTCGGCGCCGTGAAGGCCGCACTCTCAAGAGGCCGCGCCAACATTGCGCGCGCGCCGCACGCGGCGACGGTGCCGCCCGGGCAACGCTTATCCGAAGAGAAACAAACGACGCTGCGGCGGTACGTCGATCTCTTCAACGCTCACGATTGGGATGGACTGCGCGCACTGCTCGGCGACGAGTCGCGGCTCGACGTCGTGTCGCGCGTGCAGCAGCGTATGGCGGATGCCGGATACTGCGACCGTTACGCCAAGTACCTCGAAACCGAAGAGCTCCGCGCCCGGGCCGGCTTCGTCGACGGCGTCCCGGCCATCGCAATGTTCAGCCCCGCAACGAGCCGGCAGCCGGCATACTTCGTCCTGCTCGAAACCGATGCCGGCAAAATCGCATTGGTTCGGGATTTCCGCTACGTGCCGTACATCGCGCGTGACGCGCGCTTTCTACCGGATCGTGACCTTGACCGGTTTTGATGCGATGCCGTTCGCGACGACGACGAGTCTGCTCGCGCCGGTCTCCATGTTCGCCGGAAGGTCGAAGTTGGTCGATACGACGGTCGAGCCCGTCGCGACACCCATCGTACTGTGATCGTGCGTCCGCGCGTAGAAGACGTCCCCCGTAGCCTTGTTCGTGATGCGCACCAACGGGTAGTTCGTCGCGTTTTCGTTTTCGTCACCGTATGACATCGCCTGTCCGAAGCCGTTGAACTGCGTCCCGCTGATGGAATAGGTCTGCCCGCGCGTCAAACTCTTGGAAACCTTCTTAATCGTCGGCAGCCAACTCGCTTGCGGCTGTCCCGTTGGCGTGTACAGATAAGCCGTCGAATAGCTCAGCACCATCACCTGACCCGTCGGAAGCAGAAGCGGCGGCCCTGCATACGTTATACCGTTGACGGCAGAGAGGGTCGAGCCGTTCCACTCGTACACGGTTCCGCTGACTCCGAAAACTAAAACGTTTCCGCTCGGTTCGAGCGCAGCGTAACTATCGCCGGCATTGTCGCCGTTGGGGAAGTCGGGCCCCACGGTCCACATGCCCGATGCCGTACTGTAGATCGCAGTGTGGCCCGGTCCGCTCGTTGAGTAAGAGCCGGCGTAAAAAACGGTGCCGTCGGGGCGGAGAATCGACGGTCCGATCTCACCCGGCGGATAGTAGCAGAGACCCGGCCCGTACTGCAGACATCCGTACGGGGAGGGGGAGTGTAAGTCCACAATTGTCGAGCCGGCGCTCTTCCAGGTACCGGTTGAGGGATTGTAGATTTCCGAATTCGGCGCGTTTGCGACGTCGGCAGTGAGCACTGTGCCGTTAGGGAGCAGCGTCCAACCTTCCTCAGCGTTCCAATCCGACTTGCCTTTATCGCCGACCCGCTTCCATTTTAACGTCTTCGGATCGAGATACGCATCCCAGTGGTGCAGCTTGTCGCCGACGAGCATGTTCCCATTCGGCAACACGCTCGAGGGAGAATCGCCGATGTACTGCCATTGTTTTGGATGGCTAATCGGAGTCCACGAATTCTTGACCGGATCGTAAACGGCGCCGAGATTCGTGAGCTGGAGATCGTATCCGTTGCCCGGCGAGTTGTATTCACCGCCGCTGATCGCGAACCGGCCGTCGGCGAG
>JAMXLK010000088.1 GCA_024281075.1 Vulcanimicrobiia bacterium | reverse complement strand
CTCAGGATAAATTCGCGGAGTCGCCCGCATAACGCGCTTTCGCGTCAAAACATCGGGATGAACGGCGCATCTCGGCGCCTTCATTAATTTGCATGATTTTATGAAATCATCTATGATGCGTTCAAAGGCGCGAAAAGCGCTGTCCACTTAACGCTTATCGTCCCCGGGGACGAGGAGGAATGAATGGACTCCGATTCCACAATGAACGGCGGTTCGGACGCGGAAGAAACGACACCGCGCCGTAAAGCACGCCGACGAAAAGCTATTGCAGCCATCGTGCTGGCAAAGGCAGCCGGCGGCCGCAAAAAGCGCAAAGCAGCACGGAAAACGGCGCGCAAAGTGCGCCGCACCGGACGCAAGGCTGCGCGTACAGTGCGCAAAGCCGGCCGGAAAGTAGCGCGCAAGACCCGTAAGGGCGCGCGGAAGGTTCGCAGGGCCGGGCGCAAGGCTGGGCGCAAGGGCGCGCGCAAGGTTCGGAAGGCGGGTCGCAAGGTTCGCAAAGCCACGCGTAAGGGTGCGCGTAAAGTGCGTAAAGGCGCGCGTAAGGGCGCGCGTAAAGTGCGTAAAGGCGTCCGCAAGGGCGCGCGCAAAGCTCGCAAAGGCGGACGAAAGAAAAAATCGTAGCGGCGGACGAGCGTTAGTACAAAGGGCGATCGCACGGCGATCGCCCTTATTTTTTCGCCCTACGCCGGCAGCGGCGTCGCCAGATCCGGCCCTTTGCCGCCGTGCTCTTCCACCCAGTGACACGCAGCGAAATGGCCCGGCGCGTACGCGCGCAGCGGCGGCTCTTCGGAGATGCATCGATCGAACGCAACCGGGCAGCGGGTATGAAACCGGCAGCCTGACGGCGGATTCACGGGCGACGGAATATCGCCCGTCAGAACGATGCGTTTGCGGCGCTTTTCGACCGCTGGATCCGGAATGGGAATCGCCGAGAGCAACGCCTGCGTATAGGGGTGGAGCGGATTGCGATAGAGTTCGTCGCGATCGGCCAGCTCGACGATCTTACCGACGTACATCACGGCGACGCGCGTCGAGATGTGGCGCACGACCGAGAGGTCGTGGGCGATAAAAAGATAGGTCAACCGGAACTTTGCCTGGAGCTCTTCCAGCAAGTTGATGACCTGCGCTTGAATCGAGACGTCCAACGCCGAAACCGGCTCGTCGCAAACGATGAATTTCGGCTGCACGGCGAGCGCCCGGGCGACGCCCACGCGCTGGCGCTGGCCGCCGGAAAACTCGTGCGGATAGCGGTTCGCGTGATAGGGTTGCAAACCGACCAGCTTGAGCAGCTCTTGAACGCGTTCGTCGATGTGACCGGGTTCGGCCATCCCGTGGATTCGCAGCGGCTCGGAAATGATCTCCCGGATCGTCATACGCGGATTGAGCGAGGCGAAGGGGTCCTGAAAAATGATCTGCATCGAGCTGCGGAGCCGGCGAACTTCGCCCCGGTTCATCTTCAAAATGCTGCGGCCTTCGAATCGAATGTCGCCCTTGGTGGCCGGCAGCAAACGCAGCAAAAGCCGTCCGATGGTCGTCTTGCCCGAACCCGACTCGCCGACGAGCCCGAGCGTCTCGCCCTCTTCGATGCTAAACGAAACACCATCGACGGCGCGCACGTCGGCGACGTGACGCGACGTCAGGCCGGCATGAATCGGGAAGTACTTGAAAAGATCCGTGGCCTCGACGAGCGCGCCGTTGTTCATTTAAGTATGGCTGCCGGCCGGGATGGTCGGAAAATCCTGCGCCTCGGGCGGACGCTGGTCGCGCGCGCGTTCGTCATAAAGATAGCACCGTGCGACGTGGCCTGCGCCGAAATCGTACAGCGGCACGGGATTGTCGCAGATCGGCATCCGGTACGTGCAGCGCCGAGCAAAAGCGCAGCCGGGCGGAAGGCGGAGCAGGTTTGGCGGCTGACCGGGAATCGGTTCCAGCCGCCGGTGCTCGCTCTCGTCGAGCCGCGGTAATGACGCTAGCAGGCCTTGCGTGTACGGCATACGCGGCTGGCTGAAGATTTGATCGGCCGTCCCGTATTCGACCATGTTTCCGCCGTACATCACCATCACATTGCGGCAGAACTCCGCAACGACGCCCAAATCGTGCGTGATCAGAATGATCGCTGCGCCGGTCTCACGCTGGAGGTCGTCCATCAGCTCGAGCACCTGCGCCTGAATCGTGACGTCGAGCGCCGTGGTCGGCTCGTCGGCGATGAGCAACTGCGGATTGCATGAAAGCGCCATCGCGATCATCACTCGCTGCCGCATGCCTCCAGAAAACTGATGCGGATAATCTCCCAGCCGTTTTGCGGCAAGCGGAATGCGCACTTTGTTGAGCATCTCGATCGCCCGATCGCGCGCTTCGCGGTTGCCCAAGCCCAGGTGGAGTCGGACCGCTTCGGAGATCTGCTCGCCGATCGTGAGCACCGGATTGAGGGACGTCATCGGATCTTGGAAGATCATCGCGATCTTGTAACCGCGGATCCGCCGCATCTCGGCCTCGCTCTTATCGGGCAGATTTTCGCCGTTGAAAGCGATACGATCGGCGGTGACCGTGGCGGTTCGGGCCAAGAGGCGCATGATCGAAAGTGCCGTCACCGATTTGCCGGAGCCGGACTCGCCGACTATTCCAAGCGTTTCGCCGGCATCGAGTTTAAACGAAAGCCCGTTGACGGCGGTAACCGGCCCGTCTTCTGTGCGGAAGGTCGTTTTGAGATTATCGACCTCGAGGAGCGGCAACGCGCTCTAGATTCCAGTCAGCGAGAGCACGAATGCGCTGGCGACGAAAACGACCGCGGCCACGCCGGTCCAGCGCTTGAGCAGCTCTTCAGCACCGAGCCGTCCGCGATACGTCGACTCGACGCGGCCGCCGATGGAGCCGGTCAGTCCCTCTTGCTTCGTCGTTTGAATCGCGAGCAAAAAGACCAGCGCGATTGCGGCGATGATGAAGATGCCGGCAAGCCCGTGCGTCAACCATGGCACGTGCTGCGAAAACCACGTCGTTGGAGCAGGCTGCGGAACGATTGGCGGTGCGGCGGGAAGGGGCGAGGACGCGGCGGCGCCGCGCGGCAACGCCGTGGCCGCGGCCGTTGGTACGGCCTGCCCGGCGGCCGTAGCGACCATCAGAAGGGGGTTCATTGCGGCATGCTCTCTACGACCGCACCCGTCGAACGGCCTGCAGGATGACACGCTGGAGGGGGAGCGAAGCAGGCGGGGTGCCCGAATCGCGGACGTACGGCGATCCGCTCGAGACGATCGTTCCGATCAAAAAACGCGGCGTCTGGCGCGAACTGGCGCGCAGCCTTTCGACCATCTTCAATCCCTTCCTGACCGCATTTGCGCTCTTTGCGATCCTCGCTCATATCGGCGCAAAGGACACGTTGGATTTCTGGCGCCTCCTCTTCGTTTCGACCTTCTTCGTTTCGGTCGGGCCGATGCTCTACGTCTTTTGGCTCAACGCGACCGATCGAATCTCCGACCTCGACATGTCGGTACGGGTCGAGCGCGAGATGGTCTTCACCGTCTTCGTAATCTTCGACATCCTCGGCGCGGCGACACTCTGGCTCATGCACGCGCCCCGGCTGATGATTGCCGCGATGCTCGGCTATACCGTTTCGACGCTCATCGTGCAATACATCACGCGTTACTGGAAGATCAGCACGCACGCGCTCGGTATCACGGCGCCGCTGGCGGCGCTGACGCTGCTGTACGGCCGTCAACCGCTGCCGTTCATGGTCCTGATTCCAATGGTCTGCTGGGCGCGCGTCTATCTCAAGGCACACACCGTCGCGCAAGTCTTGGCCGGCGCCGCCCTCGCCGTCGCCACGACCGCCTTCTTCTTCTCGCTGTTTCACGTCGGATTGCTCTCCGCGTCGCCGATCCGGTAATCGCCGTGCAGTTCGACGCCATCGTCATCGGCGCGGGCGCAGCGGGTCTAGCCGCGGCGCGCCGTCTTGCGGCAGACTCGTTACGCGTTGCGGTCGTCGAGGCGCGCGAGCGCGTCGGGGGCCGCGCGTTCACGGTTCCCACTGCGCGCGTGTTGACGCCCGCGGAGCTCGGTGCCGAGTTCATTCATGGCGTCGGGGAGCAGACGCATGCGTTGCTGCGCGAAGACGGAACGGCTGCAGTCGATCTCGACGGCGAAGCGTGGGCGTGCGCGGCCGGCGGAAGCCTCGAGCCCGAACATGACGATTTCACGTCGGCGGCGGCGATCTTCGAGAGGGCCGAGTCCTTACCGCACGATGAGAGCGTCGACGAGTTTCTACGGCGATTTGAAGGCGATGTCTCCGGACGGCGGTGGGCGTGGGCGGCGCGCCGTTTCGTCGAAGGCTTCGATGCCGCCGATCCTGCGATCGCAAGCGCGCGGGCGATCGCGCACGAATGGCGCTCGGGCGTCGATGCGCGCAGCGCGCGACCCATCGGCGGATACGCGCGCATGTTCCAGCGGCTCAAATCCGTTTGCGAGACGGCCGGAACTTCCATTCGCCTTTCCGCAATCGTGCGCCGCATCGCGTGGCAGCGCGGTGCCGTCACGATCGAAACGGGCGGCCCAGGGGACGTTCTGTACGCCCGTACGGCGGTCGTTACGCTCCCGGCCGGCGTTTTACAAGCGGCGGAAGACCACGGCGGCGTCGTGTTCGACCCGCCGCTTCCGAATTCCAAACGCGAGGCGCTCTCGAGAATAATTTCCGGCGACGTCGTCAAGGTAGCATTGTGGTTCAGAACGCCGTTTTGGGAGAGCGTCGATGGCGGACGTTATCGTGATGCCGCATGGTTTCGGTGCGAACGGGCGCCGTTTGCTGTGTATTGGACGCAACTGCCGGTACGTACGGAGCTCGTCATGGCATGGACGGGTGGACCCGGCGCAACCGCGCTTCGCGGCGCGGGCCCCGACGAGCTTGTCGAACGCGCGCGTGACGGATTCGGAGCGATGCTCGGTGCGACGGCAACGGCGCGCGCGGAATTCGAAGCCGGCTTTACCCACGATTGGGGTGCCGACCCATACGCGCGCGGAGCGTACAGTTACCTCGCGGTCGGTGGCGAAAGTGCCCGCGCGGCGCTGGCACAGCCCCTCGACGAAACGCTCTTCTTCGCCGGCGAGGCAACGTCGACGAATGGTCAAGGCGGCACGGTCAATGGGGCGCTTGAAACCGGCGAACGTGCGGCCGCGGAGGTTGTAAGATGTCTGAAACGCCGATCTTGACCGCATGGTCGAGCTTCTACATGATGACCGGCTCGTCGGCTGCAGCCCTGGTGGGCCTTATGTTCGTCGTTATCAGCTTGCTGCGAGCACGCGAGATCCAAACCGCTCAAGACGGAATCTCGACGTTCAGTACGCCAACCGTCATGCACTTCGGCGCGGTGCTGCTGGTCTCGGCCGTGCTGAGCGCGCCGTGGCACACGCTGTATTATGCGGCGATATCGGTCGGAGTAATTGGCTTTCTCGGCGTCGCCTACATCGTGAGGGTAGCGTATCGCACGAAGCAGTTCTTGGATTACCGTGCCGACGTAGAGGATTGGATCTGGTATACGGTTTTGCCGTTCGCGGCGTACGGCGCGATTCTCATCGGTGCGATTGCCTTGCTCGTGCTCACGGCGAAGGCGCTCTTTGCAGTCGGTGCCGGCGTCGTGCTGCTGATCTTGATCGGCATCCGTAACGCGTGGGACGTGGTTACGTTCTTGGCCGCCGGCGGCCCGTCACAGAGTAACGGCTGATACCGCGCTCATGCGTACGACGTTAGCGTGGAATAACGGCTCGTCGCCGTTGGTCACGTACGTCGTTGCGCCGGCGCCGTGCGCGCGCGCGCCGAGAAGCAGCTCCGCGCGCTCGGCCTGCATGATCGCGGGGTCGACGAGCGCAATCTCGTTGCCGAGCACCGAGCGAAAGTGGCCGTCCAGCAGCGGATAATGCGTGCAGCCGTAGACGAGTGCGTCGAGATCGAGCGGTAGATGCGCGCAAACCTCCGCAACGGCGGCGCGCGGCTCATCGCCAAGAAGCGCCCCGGCTTCCACGAGCGGCACCAGCGCGGGGGCCGGGACCTCGACGACGTCGATGCCGCCGATGCGCGCGCGCAGCGTCCGGCCGTACGAGCCCGCGCCGACGGTTGCAGCCGTTGCGACGACGCCGACTCGCGCGAACCCCGCGCGTTCCACCGCCATCGCCGCCGATTCGATGAGATCGAGTATCGGCACGCGAGATCCGGGCCAACCATAGCGTTCCGCAATTGCGCACGACGTATTGCAGGCCATCACGATTGCGTCGACTTCGTACTGCTCGAAGCGCTCGAGATTCACCCGTAACAGCTGCAGCAGCTCTCCGTGCGTGCGGTCACCGTACGGGACGTGCGCCTGATCCGCGAAAAAAACGAGATCCGCCGACGGCATCCGTTCGCGCACGCGCGCGAGCACGGTGAGGCCGCCGAGTCCGGAATCGAAGAGGCCGATCACTGCCCCGCCTGATTCGAAACCGGATAGGCGCGCGTGTACTGACCGATGCCGTCGGCGATCTCCTGCGCGACCTTTTGCCGCCAAGCCGCGGATGCCAAAAGCGCGTAATCGCTTGGATTGGTGAGAAACGCCGTTTCGACGAGCACCGCGGGCATGCGCGTGTGATACGTCACGTAGAGATGACTCTTGACCACACCGTCGTCTTTCGTACCGTCTTGCGCGAGCTGCGCTTCAACGTTCCGCGCCAGCGGCACGTCTTCGGGCTTGGAGATATAGCAGGTCGTGCCGTACGGCCCTGAATTGATGAACGCGTTGGCGTGAATGCTCACGAAGAGCCGTGCGCCGGCTTTATTGGCAACGTCCACCCGCGCTTGCAGCTCGTCGTGGGGAGAATCGTTTGGCGCGTAAACGTCGACGTCGGTCTCGCGCGTTAACTTCACTTGCCAGCCGCGCGCCACCAAGATGTCACGAAGACGCTTCGCCATGTCGAGCGCGAGATCGGCTTCCTTTAAAGAGCCGTGTTCGCTTCCCGAGTCGCTGCCGCCGTGCCCGGGGTCGATGACGATGAGTCGCGGATTTGTCGGCACGTAGCTGCTGCGCGGACCGAACTTCCAGCCGCCGTCACTCGTGCCGGCGTCTGAAGGCGCGTTGTCGGCGGGCGCCGGTGTAACGGGCACCGGATTCTGCTCGCCGCTCGAAACGACGCTGCCGATCGTTCCGCTGCCCGATCGTGCTGCATCGTCGCTCACGGCGTCGTTGCCGACTTGAATCTGAAGACCGTTCGACGACGGCGTGACCGTAATCGTGTTCGGCTGCCCCAACGTCAGCGCAATGCGCACCGTCGTCGCGTCGATCTGTCGTGCGCGCATCGAAATGACCGGGCTTGCTGAAGCTTGGTCGATGGGCGGGCCCTGTAGTTGTGCGTTCTTGACGTCGATCCAAAAGCGGTTGTCGGGATCGCGTAATCGATGCCACGCGAAAGACGCGTTCCCGTTCACGGCGACCGTGACCGTGACGCCCGCGTCGGAAGCCTGCGACGTGACGCTCGTGACGGTTGCCGGTCCGTTGGCCGTCGCGTTCGCATCGGACGCATTGCCGGCGTTATTCGCTCCGGATGGCTCCGGCTCGGGCGTCGGCGATTCTTCGGCTAGGCTCTGGGGCGATGCCCGCGCCGCGCTCACGGCAAGCACGACGTCGCGTTCGCCGTTATTCTGGGGCGGTCGCGCGGAAGCACCGGGCTGGAGCGCGACGATGACGGTAGTGACGGGAGCACGGACCGTGCCGCTGACGGTAACTTGCACCGAGCGCACTCCGCCGGCATTGATCTGCCGCGTTCCAATGAGCGCGGTTCCGACGCCGTCGAATGCGTAGGTTACCGACGAGGAACTTTGCGCAATGACGCGCGGGCGCAACGGTGCGCCCCCGTGCGCCAGTAGCGTCACGCGATCGCGTAACGTACGCACCTCGAGGCTCGCAAGCTGCGGCTGCAGCACCTTCGTCGCCCCGTCGTCCCGCAAGGCGAGATCGAGACCGCGCAGCACTTCGTTGAGCGGCAGAAATGCTTCGCTACCCCGCTGGTACGGCGCAAAGGCGGCTTGCAGCACGATGGGCCCGATATCGTAGCGGCGATCGCCGATTGCAAAACTCACAACCGTCGGCACCGACGTCGTGATGAGCACGTAGCGCTCGCCGGGCTTCCACGTGAGCAGGGAACTCGTACTGCGCAGCAGCGTCGCAAAGCCCGGGTCGTTCACGCCGATCGCCGGCGCGCCGCCCTTCGAGTCGATGTGGGAGAATCGAATGGACTGCCCTTGATAGACCACGGTAAGCGGCGCGTCTGCGCGCGCCGGCGCGGCACCGACCACTGCGAAGACCGCCGCCGCGGTTAGACTACCAATCGGAGCGGCGAAGCGGTTGGTCAAGTTCAAGATGTCCTCCGGGAAGCGTCTCCAACCGGCTTCCATCCACGGTTACCTGGACGGCATCGATGCCGGGAAGACTGGTCACGGTATAAACGAGCGCTTTGAACTCGCCGTTTTCGCCGAACGATCCCCCGGTCTGCGTTTCGACTTCTTTCGACAGATCGACCGTTGCCGTCGAGCCGTCGATCGCGACGCTGCGTACGTGCGTTCCGGGCGGAAAACGAATCGCGTTCACGTCGCTAGGCGGTCCCGTGACGGCTTCCACTGCGGCGTAGAGCACTTGATTGTGCCGGTGCTCCGCGGCGCTCTCCCCCGGCGCGCGCGGCCGCATCGAGACGCGCATGCTTCCGAGCGACGTGCCGTCGAGTTTCGTATGATAGACGGCGATGGTTTCGCCGTTCGGAGCGCGCTGTGAATGGAAGTACCAATATGCCGCTGCAACGACGACCAACAGCGCGACGAGGAGGGGGAATCGCGGCGATCTCACGTCGGGACGAATCCTTCGCGAAGGTTGCCGGAAATACCCCCGTCGAAGGCGTTGCACGTGAGCCGCACATCGCGATGAAGTGGCTTGAAAAAACGATCGCTCGCGAACGCCGGGCGCTTGAGCGAGCACGTCGGCGCTTTGTCACCAAACCGAACGAAAAGCGGCTGCATGACGTGCGGACGACAGGCCGGCGGTTTCGGTCGTTGCTCGAAGACGTCGCGAGCATCGCGAAATCCAAGCGCCTTCGCGGGCGCGTAAAGCGGGCCGCCGCCGCTACCGATGCCGCGCGGGACGCGACGATCATTTTACGGCTGCTCGAAACCAGCGTCCACGAAAGCGAGGGCGCCATGGCGCAGCCGCTCCTGGAGCGCCTGCGCAACCAGGAGCGGGCCGCGACGCGAGATGCGCGCAAAGCGCTTTCGCGCATGCGTTTCTAGCGGTAACGTGAAACCCCAACCCGTCGAGCTGCGTGGCCTTGCGAACGTCGACGGGATCGTCGATCGCGTGCTGCAGACTCGCCTGGGCGAAGTGCGCGCACTGGCAAGCGGTTTGGAATCCCGCGACAAGCAGAATCTTCACGACTTTCGTATTGCGTGCAAGCGTTTGCGTTACGCGCTCGAACGTTTCGGCGCGGTCGAGCCTTCGCTCGAGCAAATTGCCGACCGTCTGGCACTGTTGCAGGACGCGCTCGGTGAAGCGCACGACCGTGACGTGCTGCTGACGATTCTTCCCCCGACGATGCCGGCTACCGAACGCCGCTTGCAGCAGGAGCGCACGCAGCTCGTGGATCGCGCGGATGCGCTCTGGAGCGAATTGCAGCCGATGATGCGAGCGCTTGATTCTCATCGTACTTGAATGATGCTTTAATCGCTCTCCCCGCGAGCAGCTCGTGCGAGCGTGGTAAGAAAAAAGCATGATGAACCTTCGAAATCTTCTGCTCGCTTGTGCACTCGGGGGAGCGGTCGCGACCGGCGCCGTGATCCCGGCAGCGGCACAGGTCTACGGCGGCGTCTACGTACAGACGGCACCTCCGGCGCCGATGTATGAAACGGTCCCTGTAGCGCCGGGACCGGGTTACTACTGGGTGCCGGGATACTGGACTTGGAACGGTTATCGGTACGTCTGGCGCCACGGTTACTACGCGTATCCCCCGTATTCGGGCGCGTTGTGGCGTCCGGGGCATTGGGCGCACGGTCCGTACGGCTGGTATTGGAAACCCGGTCATTGGGCACGCCCGTATTAATCAAATAGACAAATAGCGCAACTCGTCATCGCCCACCCTCGCGGTGGGCGATGCCGTTATCGGCGTTGAAGCGGTGCTTGCATGCAGCTTCGGCGCGCGCTCGGCTTGGGTGACGTCGTACTCTTTTTCGTCGTCGCCGGTTCGAATCTGCAGTGGGTTGCGACCGCCGCCGCGGCAGGAGCGAGTTCGATACCGATCTGGGCGATCGGCGCACTCGCAATGTTCGCTCCGCTCTCGATCGCGGTCGTTTTTCTCGCCTCGCATCATCCCGACGAAGGCGGCCTCTACGTGTGGAGTAAACGCGCGTTCGGGCCGTTCGCCGGCTTTATCACCGGCTGGACCTATTGGGCCAGCAACCTCCCGTACTTCCCGGCGCTCTTATACTTTGCGGCCGGCAATGCGCTCTTCATCGGTGGAAGCAACGGCGGCGCGCTCTCCGCAACGCCGGCATACTTCATCGCCGTCGCGTTAGCCGGTTTGACGCTCGCGACGGTCGTCAACGTCTACGGGCTCCAAGTCGGCAAGTGGCTCAATAATGCCGGCGCGATTTCTCGCTGGACCGTCACGCTGCTGCTGCTCGCGCTCGGCGGACTCGCATGGCTGCGATTTGGCCCCGCAACGCCGATCAATGCCGCGTCCATGCGGCCGAGTCTGCACATTAAAGACATCATATTCTGGTCGGTGATCGCATTTGCGTGGACCGGCCCGGAATCGATGCCCTTCATGGGTGGCGAAATCAAGAATCCGCGCCGCACGATACCGCTGGGGCTCGCCATCGCGGCTCCCGCAATCGCCGTCATCTACATCGGCGGCACGATCGCAGTGTTGGCCACGCTGCTTCCGCACGACGTCAATCCCTCATCGGGTGTGATGCAGTCGATCGGCCACGTCGCGACCCGTCTTGGCTGGACGGCGCTGACTCCCCTCGCGGCCGTGCTCGTCGCGTTGAGCTGCGTCGGTAGCGCCGGGGCATGGCTCGGCGCCGTAGCACGCATACCGTTCGTTGCCGGAATCGATCGCTATCTGCCCAGTGCCTTCGGTCGCATGCACCCGAAGTGGGGATCGCCGGTTGCCGCGCTGGTAACACAGTCGGCGATTGCAGCGGTCTTCATATTCTTGGGACAGGGCGGCACAAGCGTACGCGGAGCGTACGACGTTTTGGTGAGTTCGACCGTCGTCATCACGATGGTGCCGTTTCTCTTCCTCTTCGCCGCCGCGCTGAAGCTTCGCGGCGAACGGCAAACCCGCGAGATGGTTCCGATTCCGGGCGGGAAATTCACCGTTTCACTTGCGGCGGTCGTCGGTCTCGCGACGACCGTCTCGGCGATTATCTTCGCCGGTTTCCCGGCCGATGACGATCCGAACAAGGTGCTTGCGGTGGTGAAAGTAATCGGTCTTACGGCGTTGATGCTCTTGAGCGGGATCGCGGTCTATCTGCTGGGCCGCCGAAAAGCGCTTCGCACACCAATGGAGTATTTGCAATGAAACGATCGTGGTTACTGTCGGCGCTGGTCGCGCCGTTGTGCGCAGGCTGCCTTGGATCGAGCGCAACGCTGCCCAGCTCAGTAGCCGCTGCTTCAGTTCCGGCCGTCAACCGCGGAAAGGCGCCGCAGGCGAGCTCCGTCGTCGTGGTGATCATGGAGAATCGCGATTACGATCTCATCATCGGCAGCAAGGACGCGCCGTACATCAACGAGCAGCTCGTCCCGCAAGCCGCACTCATGACCAATAGCCATGCGATCGGCCACCCAAGCCAACCGAACTATCTTGCTTTCTTCTCCGGCTCAACGCAGGGTATCGATGACGACTCGTGCCCGCACACGTTCAGTACCGCGAACGTCGGCGAAGAGTTGCTCGCCGCCGGCGCAACCTTCGACGGGTACTCCGAATCGATGCCGTCCAATGGGTTTACCGGCTGCTACTCGGGGGAGTACGCGCGCAAACATAACCCGTGGGTGAACTTCACGAACGTCCCGGCCAGCTCGAATTTGATTTACCAAGGTTACGTGACGCCGTCGACGTTGACCATCGTCGTGCCGAATCTCTGCCACGATATGCACGATTGCAGCACGCAGACCGGTGACCGATGGCTCAAAGCGAACCTGCCGCCGTTTTTGACCTACGACAAACAGCACGACGGGCTGCTCGTCCTAACGTGGGACGAGGCGGCGCCGGACAAAAACGGGCGAAATCAAATCGCGACGCTTCTGCTCGGACCGATGATCAAGCCCGGAAAGTACGCACAAAAAATCACGCACTACTCGGTGTTGAGGACGATCGAAGACATTTCCGGCGTCGCCTGCACCGGGAACGCGTGCTCGGCGTACGATCTCAAGGGGATGTGGCGCTAGGTCGAGCCGGCTTTCGCGAACGAGTCCTGAATTAACTGAAAATCGAAAGTTGCGTGGGACGACCCTTCCGTACCGGCGTCCTGCGCTTCGTCGTGAATCGACGTCGGGACTTCCATCGATCGGTCGTAGACGATATTGACGTCCTCGGCCTGGGTATCGAACCCGCCGTTGTGCAAATCCATCTTCTTGTGCTCGCGGATCATTAAACGCTTTCCGTTCGAAGCATCGGTGAGCGTGAAATCTTCGACCAGCGAGTACTGCGAATTCGTCACCTTGCGTTGCCAATGGTTGTTGGCGTCCCACGGTGCAGCATCGACGAACTGGCGACCCAGATAGCTCAAGAGGATCCATTGAGCGTCGCTGGGAGACGGAACCGAAGGACACAGCACCGTCGTGTTGCCGTAGACCGTACATGTATAGACTTGACCGGGGCGCGGTTCCCGCTCGACCTGCTCGGAGATGCGAACGGTGAGTGCGCCATCTTGGGCGACCGACATCACGTCGACGAACATCGTTCCGGCCCCGCCGAGGTTCGCTGCACCGCCGCCGACGCCGGCGCCGGTCCCGGTTGCCATGTTGATGCCGTTGTAGTGATACTCGTTCACGCCTTCCTCGTGATCCGAGAACGTATACTCGAGATGACGCAGAGGCTTCGCGGATGGCTGGGATGGTTGGCTCGGTGCCGGAGTCTGTGCGGTCAAGCCGGAGAACGCCAAAAAGGCGACGAGTAGAACCCGCAATGAAACGCGCATGCGAGGCTGTTCGGCGGCCCGCTTTAATAGACCCGTCTTCCGTTGAAATACGTCGCGACGATCGCCGTTCGCGCAATTTCCTCAAGCGAAGCACTCAGCCAATCGCAATCGAGCAGCACGAAATCGGCATATTTTCCCGGCGCGATCGAGCCGATGAGGCTCTCGGCAAAGGCGGCATGCGCCGCGGCAATGGTCATCGAGGCAAGCGCTTCACGGCGCGTCATGCAGTGCTCGGGATTCGCACCGTCCCGCGCGATCGCCGCGAGAAAGGAGCGTACCGTGTTCGCCGGCTCGACCGGCGCGTCGGTGCCGTTTGCGACTGCGGCGCCCGCATCGAGCAAGGCGCGCCA
Source organism: Vulcanimicrobiia bacterium (assembly GCA_024281075.1). Lineage (GTDB taxonomy): Bacteria > Vulcanimicrobiota > Vulcanimicrobiia > Vulcanimicrobiales > Vulcanimicrobiaceae > Cybelea. Next base: position 1,843 of record JAMXLK010000088.1, on the reverse strand, counting down.
CGGATAAGCGTTTGCAATCCGTTGCCGCCCGAGGCGCGCAAGCGCCCACCGCCCGTCGCTGACGGCGTGCGTGGTCTGGACCGACGCGATTACGCCCAGCGCAGCAAAACGCGCGACGTCTTCCGGAGCGACTATCTGCGCGTGCTCGATGCGCAGCCGCCAATCTTCCGACGAACCGGCGCGCCGGAGTACACTTTGAAACGCGTCGAGTACCATGCGATTCGCCCGATCGCCGATGGCATGAACGCACGTCTGAAAGCCCGTACGCAATCCGTTCTCGGTGATGCGCTCGATGTGCTCGCGCGATGCCAATATGAGTCCGGTGTTCTGCGGATCGTCGCTATACGGCTGAAGTAGAGCCGCCCCGCGCGAGCCCAGCGCGCCGTCGGCATACATTTTGATCGCGCGGACCCACAGCCGTCCGCCGTATGCACCGTCGACGATGCCGGCGCGTGCGCGGCGTTCGATCAACGATGGCTCATCGTGCAGCATCGCATAGTTCCGAAGCGAGAAGGCGCCGTTCTCCAGCAACTCCTTCTGCGCCGTGAGCTCGTCGTCGCCGCAGCCGGGCTCGCAGACCGCCGTGATGCCCCAGCGATTACACTCCGCGACCGCATCACGCACGGCCCGCACGAGCTGCGCGTGCGTCGGTTTCGGAGCTCGGTCGTAAACGAGCACTTCTGCGTTATCGATCAGGATGCCGGTCGGTTCGCCGCGCGCGTCGCGTACGATGCGTCCGCCGGGAGGATCCGGCGTCGCTGCGTTTACGCCTGCGACGGCGAGCGCGCGGGCATTGGCAAGAACCGCGTGTCCGTCCACGCGCGCGAGCACGACTGGGCGGTCGGGTATCGCCGCGCTCAAAGCATCGTGCGACGGCAAGGCGCGAACCGGCCAATGATACTCGTCCCAGCCGCGTCCGAAAATCCATTCGTCCCCTGAGCTTTGAGCGAATGACGCGGTGCGTTCGACAAGTGCTTCCGGCGACTCGACGCCGTCGAGATCGACTTGGCGAAGCTTGAGCCCGAGGTTGGTCAGATGTAGATGGGCGTCGATCAGACCGGGCAAAACGGTCGATCCGCGCGCATCAAGCACTTCCGTCGAGGGCCTGCGCAAGGCCATAGCCTCCTCGATCGATCCGACATGAATGAAGCGGCCATCGCGCACGGCGAAGGCCCGCACGGCTTCGGAGTCGATGCCGGCGTGGATCGTGCCGCCGTGGAGTATTAGGTCTGCTGCTTGAGCCACGCGATGACGACGGCGCTAAGATCCGTATCGTATTCGCGCGCCGCGCCGCTCGAAAATGCATCCATCGCTGCTTTTGGTGAGGACGCACGGTAGAGCAAATGATCCATCCCGGCGATTTCGTGGAACGTCGCCGCGCCCGGATGCGCGGCATTGACGACGGCTACGATGCGCACGTGATCGTCGCGCTCGGTAACGAAATCCGAAGCCCCGTAAATCACGAGGACCGGCACGTCGAGCCGCGACCACGGTTCGATCACGTGCAGCGCCGCCACTTGCCGGATGTACGCCGCATCGACCGGATATACGCCATTGGGCTCTTTGCACACCGGTTCTTCCACTTCGATGCGTTCCTCGGACTCGTTGGCAACCAGCAGGCGGTACATGCAGCGGTATTTGTCCATCACTGCCGCGTCGGTCGCAGCCGGCGTGGCGCCGCTCAGCTCTACTTGACGCCGTGTGTTCCGGAGCTCGTATTCGAACCAATCGCGCCCGACGGCCTCGGCGACGACGATTCCGGCAATGCGCTCGCGCTCCGCTAAACGCGGCGCGACGATCCCGCCGATGCTATGCCCGAAGATGTAAACACGCTTGGGATCGA
>JAMXLK010000087.1 GCA_024281075.1 Vulcanimicrobiia bacterium | reverse complement strand
TGCCGACGTTTGCGTCGCTGCCGGATGAAAAGAAAGGCGATTCGCTCGGTTTGTCGCCGGCCGATGCCGATCCGGAAACGTCGAATTTATTCGACGCGCTCGATGAATCGAAGCTTCGCGGCGGCGGGAATCCACCGTCGCTCGCCGAGATTCCAAAGCCGGCCGTTCCGCCGGCCATGAGTTGCACGTCCCTCGGGATCACCCCGATTCCGTCACCGACGTCACTGCCGGCGCAATACGAAACGGCCGGATGGTATTTGGCGCAGCAGCTCAAAGGCTCACGCAAGATCAAACCGCTCCCGCCGCATAAAGAAGACGGCGACTAGCGCACCCTTCCGGCCCCGAAGCTAGCGAGCCCGGCGCGTATGGCGCCGGGCTCTTTTATCATAGCGGTCGCGCTCGATCTGCTTGCCTCCTAGGTGAAAAGTCCGGCTGCTGGAAACAAAAGACTAGCGTACTTCTCGGTACTCTTCTCGGAACGTTTTGATGGCATCACAAGGAGCAAATGATGACCCATCGTCGCGTACGAGCGTGGGCTCTCTCGCTCGCGCTTGTTGCTATACTCACGGGCTGCGGCGGTTCTAACGCGGTCGGTCCAGGTTTGGCGCCGCAAACGCAAGCGGCGAGTCGCGCTAACCCGAAGGTTCTGCGTAAGGCTACCTCGGGAGCCACAGATTGGGATTCCTTTGGCTTCGACCTGCAGCGTTCGGGCTTCAACCCGTTCGAGTCGAAGGTGGGCGTGAGCAACGTCGGGAGTCTTCAACAGCTTTGGTCCGCAAACGTCGGCTTCGGCATGGTTCACGAGCCGGTGTTAGCCTCGGGTCTGTACGTCAACGGACATACGACGGACGTTCTCTATGCGGGCTCTGCAAACGGATCCGCGATGGAGGCAATTGACGCGAGCAACGGTACCATTTTGTGGCAAGATCCGGTTCCGAGTTCCGGCTACCGCTGCTACCATCAAAATCTGACCTTCTCGATCGGCGAGACGCCGGCGATCGACCGCGGCAAAAACCTGCTCTACTTTAGCGACGGGCACAATCAAGTACACGCGGTTGACTTAGTTACCGGTAAGGAAGCCTACGGCTGGCCGATCACCGTTGCGGATTACAGCGGCGACTGGAATTTTATGCACGGTGGGTTCACTTATAATCCCGCAAACGGTTTGCTCTACGGCGTGACGGGGGCGCACGTCTGCGACATCTCGCCGTGGTACGGGCGCATCGTTGCAATCAACACGACGGGGCCGAGTATCGCGGGTGAATTTTTCCCGATGAGCGGCACGTCGACGCAGGGACCGAGCGGTGCCGGCATCTGGGGCCCGGGCGGCGCCTCCATCGATCCAAGCACGAACAATGTCTTTATCGCGACTGGCAATGCGGACACCCATAAGGGAGCGCAGCAGAACGCGGACTACGCCGAGCAGATTATCGAGTTGTCGCCCCAGCTCGATACCATCATTGCTAATAATTACCCGACGAACATTCCGATCATCAGCGGCGATAACGACTTTGATTTCGGTGCAACGCCGTTACTCTTTCAGCCGTACGGGTGCCCTTTACTTGCCGCGGCGATTAACAAATCCGGGATGTTCGAACTCTACGACGTCTCAACGATTAGCAGCGGACCCATTCAGTATATTGCGATGTCGATTCCCACGGACAAAGGCGTTTTCGTCGGCGTCCCGGCCTACGATCCGGTGACGAATTATGTGTACGTCGGCATGCCGGCAACGGAGGGTCAGTATAAGCCGGGCATCGCTGCCTTTAGCATGGCGTCGAACTGCACGTTAAATACCAAGCCTGTTTGGAATGCGAGGTTCGGGCCGGATGCCAGCCAGTTGAAAAGCGTGCAGATTCCGCGATCGCCGATCTCGATCGCCAACGGCGTCGTCTACATCGCCAATCACAATCACAAGAAAGAGTTCGCGTTCAATGCGGCAACGGGAGCTCTCTTATGGACGCTTGCGCTGCCCAATAACGGCGACGAAGGAACGGTAATTGCAAACGGCGTCGTGTACGTCAGTTCGTGGGACGGCACGATTACGGCGTGGGCGCCGCCGGGCAGCCGCTCGAAGCGGCGCGGCGGTCATAAGAGTCCGTCCATTACTGTCGCGCCTAATGTCGTGCCGGTCGACACGGGGCGGCACGTATGGGCGCAGCAGATGCTGGATCAGCTTACGGAGTCGCGTTAGCGCGGGGCTCGATCCGAACGCTCGTCATCGTGTCGCCGCGCTTGATTGCGTCGAGCGCTTCGAACCCTTCGGTCATCTGTCCGAACACCGTGTATTGGCGATCGAGAAATCGGGCGTCGTCAAGACAGATATAAAATTGCGATCCGGCCGAATTCGGGTCTGACGCGCGCGCCATTGCAACAGTTCCGCGCACGTGCGGCCGCGCGTTGAACTCGGCTTTGAGATTGTAGCCCGGGCCGCCGGTTCCGTCGCCTTTCGGATCGCCGCCCTGCACGACGAAGCCGGGCTCGACACGATGAAATTTCAGACCGTCGTAAAATCCCGCTTCCGCAAGTTTGATAAATGCCGCCGAGTGCAGCGGCGCATCGTCCGGGAAGAGCGTGAAGACAATGTCGCCGCGGTTCGTTGCGATGCGAACTTGCGAGCGGCGCGCGGTTTCTGCGTATTCTTTGAGTTCGGATGATTGTGGCGGAGTATTTGGCATAGGCAGGTAGCTACGCCCAGCCGGTTACGCTCGCCTGTATTTGCGCCCGCGTGCATGGGTATCAAGCGTCAATGACAAGCCAGCAGCCGTTGCCGCAGCCAAACCCGGCAAAGCATCAAGAGCCGCCCGAGTACGACGAATATCTCGGCGACAAAGACGATAAGGACGAACATGACGCGGCAAAGGAAGCGTCTCGAAAAGACGACACCATCGCGTAGCAATATTGGAGGACATATGTCAGCACCGGTACCGCAACCCGACGACCCGACTCCGATCGATCCGAT
>JAMXLK010000086.1 GCA_024281075.1 Vulcanimicrobiia bacterium | reverse complement strand
GTGTAGCCGCCTTGGCCCGGTATCCCGCCCGGCGATGGATTGATGTTCTCAATCCACTTCTCTTTGGCGCGATAGGCTGCGGTGAACGGCACCTGCCCATCGGGCATCGTCAACATGCCGACCATATCGGTCGTGCCGTCGAGCCGGCCTTCGAGCAATAATGTCGTGCCGTTGGGCATCGAAACGATCAGGCGTACCGCTTGCCCGTCGACACTGCCGGCCAGCGGGTACTTCTTGCCGTGTGTGTCGAGATAGACGCCGGTCAACGTGTCGCCGTCCTGTTTGACGTTGAAATGGGTGTAATCGGTGCCTGTGGGATGTTGAATTGCGACTTCCCAGACGCCGTCGAGGCCCTTGCGCGCATTCGGCGGCGGTGACGGCGTCGGCTTGAGCGTCGCCGCGGGACCCGGCGTAAAAGTCGCCGACGGCGTCGGCCCCATCGAGGGGTTGGGCATCGCGGTTGGTTGGCTCCCAATGGGAGGCGGCGTTGGCGGTGGGGTCGCTGCCTCCGCGACGCTCCGCGGCGAGGCGGGTCCGAAGGCAAAAAGCGCCGCGGCGGTCAGGCCGCCAGCAACTGCGAAGAAGAAGGAAGGCATTTTCATTGGCCTGGGAGCCTTTTTGGAGGGCCCGGAACGCCTCCTTTTTGACACGCTTGCTATAATGCATAGGCTGTGAAGACCAAGATCCACCCGAAATGGTACCCCGAAGCCCGCGTGCACTGCGCATGCGGCAATACCTTCGTGACGGGCTCGACGTTGCCCGAAATCGCCGTTGAAATTTGCGCTGCCTGTCATCCGCTGTTCACCGGACAGCAAAAACTCGTCGACACCGCCGGACGAGTCGACAAGTTCAACCAGCGCACTGCCGCGGCGCGGCGCAAACAAGAGGAGGCCGCCGCCCGCAAGGCAGCGCGCGACGCGAAGAAGGCGGCAGCCGCTCTCTGATCGACCGGCTGCATTCGATGGCGCGGCGCTTCGATGAGATCGACGCGCAGCTCGCCAATCCCACGGGCGCCTTCGACCAATCCCGCTATACCGCACTCGTCAAAGAACGCGCGCAGCTCGAGGCGCCCGTTCAAACATACCGCAGCCTCTCCGGCGTCCGCGCGCAAATCGAGGCGAACGAGGCACTCGCGCGGCAGAGCGACGGAGAGCTTCGCGAGCTCGCACAAGAAGAGAACGTTGCGTTGCGCGCCCGTGCAGACGAGCTCGAAGCGGAGCTCTCGCGCCTCATGGTTCCTCGCGACCCGAACGATGCCAAAGACGTCTTTGTCGAAGTGCGCGCGGGCACCGGCGGCGACGAAGCGGCCATCTTTGCCGGCGATTTAGCGCGCATGTACATGCGGTTCGCCGAACGCACCGGAATGAAAGTCGAGCTCGTTTCGGAGAGCGAGAGTGAAGCCGGCGGCTATAAAGAAATCGTCTTTGCCGTTACCGGCAAAGAGCCGTACCGCTATCTCAAGCACGAGTCGGGCGTCCACCGAGTGCAACGCGTGCCGCAAACCGAGGCACAAGGCAGGATTCACACCAGCACTGCAACGGTGGCCGTGCTGCCCCAAGTCGAGGACGACGTCGAGGTGGAAATCAAACCTGCAGACTTGCAGATCGACACGTTCAAGGCATCCGGCGCGGGCGGCCAATACGTCAATAAGACCGAATCGGCGATTCGCATTACGCACGTTCCCACCGGAATCATCGTTGCGTCGCAGCAGGAACGTTCCCAGCAGCAAAATCGCGAGAAGGCGATGCAGATGCTGCGCGCGACGCTGTACGACCGCAAACGCCGCGAACAAGAAGAGGCGGTCGGCTCGATGCGGCGCTCGCAAGTTGGAAGCGGCGAGCGCTCCGAAAAGATTCGCACGTACAACTTTCCGCAAGATCGCATCACGGATCACCGCATTAACCGTAACTTCGGCAATATCCGCGGCGTCATGGACGGCGACCTCGAGCAAATCAGCGAGGAACTGATCGCCGACGAGCGCGCGCGGCTGCTCGCCGGCGAAGCCGCGGTGTGACAACCGTCGCTGCGCTGCTATCCGAATCAGCGCACGCCGATGCATCACTGCTGCTCGCGCACGTTTTGCAGCGCGACCGTTCCTGGCTGGTCGCACACGCCGACGCCGAGCCGCCCCAAGAAGAAGTAACGCGATTTTACGCGCTCTGCGAGCGCCGGCGCGAGGGTATACCGATTGCGTACCTTCTCGGCACCGCCGAATTTTACGGCCGTCAGTTCCTTGTAAACGAGCACGTGCTCGTGCCACGTCCCGAAACCGAGCATCTCATCGACGAAGCGATTGCGTTCATCGACGGACCGATGCGCGTGCTCGACGTCGGCACCGGCTCGGGCGCCATCGCGTGCACGCTCGCGGCGGAAACAGCCGTCGTTGTCGACGCCACCGACGCCTCGCCGGCCGCCCTCGACGTCGCCCGTGAAAACGCGCGCCGCCTCAACGTATCGGCAGCTTGCCGTTTCTATCAGGGCGATCTCGTCGAACCAGTACGGAAGAATCGCTACGACGTCGTCGTTGCAAACCTACCCTATATTCCAACCACCGACGTGCCGAAACCGCCCGACCCGGTATCATTCGAACCGCGCCTCGCCACCGACGGCGGCCCCGAGGGGCTCGCGCTCTACCGCCGCCTGCTTCCAACGCTACCCGACTTAATCAATGAAAGCGGATTAGTACTGCTCGAAGCTGCCCCACCCACAATCAACGCGCTCGCCGACATGCTGCGCGCTACTCTCCCATACTTCACCATCTCGGTCGTCAAAGATTATTCAGCCCTGGATCGTTACGTAAAAGCGTATGGGGTCGAATCCGAGCGGCTTACGTCCCCGCTGAGGGGCGTCTGAATCCGAGCGAAGCCACGGAGGGCGAGAGCTCGGAGAAACGAGCGACCGGAGCGCAGGAAGCGCGAAGGGAGAGTCCCCGAAACGGGGACGTAAGCCGCGCACGATGGGAACCAACAGCTCCCCAGGTAACCAACCGACCCACGGAGAATTAAAACGACCCGAGATGGCGAAGTA
>JAMXLK010000085.1 GCA_024281075.1 Vulcanimicrobiia bacterium | reverse complement strand
CAAGGGCCCGCCATAACGATTACTTGGCTGAAAGCGATAAGCCATGACGTTTACTAATAACCCCCGTCCCGGCGCCGAGTTACACCAAGGCAAGCGATCCCCTCCGGGCTGGGCGGTGGTCGCTACTCGCTCAGCGCGAAAAGCGTACCGCAGCCGCCCCGGCTCTTGCAGCCGTCGTGGTCTTGAACACCGTCCCCCACCCAACGGAGCCGCAGCCTTCAGCGCCACCCCCGACCGTCGTCGTGCCGTAGAGCACGCCGCGAACATTGATAAGGTCCGAAGCCGGCGAGGACGATCGCAGCATAGATCATGCGGCCAATATTACGCAAACGAGTTGCCTTCAGAATGTTGCGTCGGGGCCGGCTGCGACGCCGATCGCCGGAAATGTATTGAGTGTTTTTACACGTTTGCCCGAGGGATATTTGAACGCGGTTACCGTGCCGGAACCCGCGTTTGCGCTGTACAGCAGAGTCTCGGGCTTGTTCAAAGAGAGAGTCCAGGGAAAGCTTAGGCCGGTCGCGAGGACGTTAGCCGTCGAGTAGGGCGGCGGAATGGTGTAGATCGTATTGAACGTATCGGTCGCGATAAGAGTGCCATTCTTGTCAATGATGAGTCCGCCGGTGCCGCTGCCAGTACTACCGCTTCCTCCGCCGATGACGGCACCAAGGTACGTCGGCGTCGAGCCGCCTCCTACGAACTCTACGAAACGCCCTCGATTCCCGCCGCCGAAAAATGCCACGAAGACGTCGCCGGCAGCATCGACCGCGACGCCACAAGCAAAATTAATCTGCAATGTTCCGATGCGAGTTCTCCTCAGCAGTTTGCCGCATTCCTCGAAGGCATAGAGGTAACCGGTACGATTGTACTGCCGCACGTCGTTGCCGGCAGCGTACACGCGATGGTCGTCATCGGTCGTGACCGCCACGGCGACCTCCGTGCTTCGTAGATTGTACGAGCATCGCGGCCGCGATTTCCCTGGAGCGTATTCCGTGATGGCGCCCGAATGCGAAAAGCTATTCGCAACGTAGAGATTTCCGGGTTTATCCATCCAAAGGCCTACCGGAGCGAGGACGCCTTCCGTTATCTTCCTAATTTGCCGGTACGACGGTACGGAAAAGGCTGTTACGGCGCTGTCCGATGTATTGTCGCCACCCGCTACGAACAGCTCGGTATCACGATCATGCGCCGAAGAAGTCGTCCAATCGGAGAACGGTATTCCGGAAAACGGCGGCGCGAGTTCGGCGCTCTGTAATTGGCCGCAACTTGAAACCACCGCCGCCGTTATTGAAAGGCTTAAAACATATCGAGCGCGCCCAATGCCCAACATATTGCAATCAATTTTAAAACGTGGCATCGGGCGCTGCCGCCACGCCGACCGCTACGCCGTTCTTGAACACACCATGCAGCGTTTTTACCAGCATGACAGAAGGATAATTATAGACCGTCACCCCCGACGGTGAGGCGCAATACAGGAGCGTTTCAGACTTATTTAAGGAGACGCTCGTGGGATAACTGAGATTGCTAACGAGGGCGTGTGCCCTGTCGTACGGCGGTCGAATCCTGTAAATAGACTCAAAAGCATCCGTTGCGATCAGATTGCCGTGCCTGTCAACGACGAGCCCGCCGCTCCCGCTACTGCTGCTTCCGCTTGCGCTGCCGATTATCGCGCCGAGCTGAGTCGGCCTTGAGCCGCCTCGCTTGAATTCCACAAAGCGGCCTTGAGTCGCCTCAAACCAATATTCAACGAAAACGTTACCTGACCGGTCGACGGCAACGCCAGTCGGAGGATCGTCCTGAGAGTTTTTTCGGATTTCTGATTGGCTTATGAGGCTGCCGCATTGTTTGAATTCGTAAAGGAAGCCACGAAGGAGATACCGCCGACGTTCGGTACCAACTACGAAGACGTGATTCTGGCCATCAGTCGTCACGGCGGCTGCGAAGTTACCCCCCAGGCTGTACGAACACTTGGGCGAGCGTTCACCCGGTGCGTACTCGGAAACATTCGCCGCGAACCCGTTTGCGACATAAAGATTTCCTACTTTGTCAATCCAAATGTCCCCGGGAGCGACGCCCTTCGTGATGTGCCCGACATTCCGATACGATGGCACCGAGAATATCTTGACAATACCAGTGTACGGGGGAGCATTATTCTCGTAGCCGCTCACAAAGAGTTTTGCGGGAGCAGACCGTGAATCAAACAGCGGTCTCGTCTGCGTACCAGCGTCAACACTGCGAGCCAAGGGTATCGCCGCGGTCGGTATTGCCGACAGGCCACCGCTGCGTGAACAACTCGTAAGCGCAATACCGCACGAAAGGAGCAGATTGAGTGTTTTCACTTTACTTTACTTTACCTCACTGAGCCGAGATATGGCCTACGTGGATCGCAATTACACTCCTCCGTCACGCTTCAGGAACCAGCAGCGCGACCTCTTTACCGCCAAGTGCGCCGGAGATCCTGAAGTTTTTAACGGAGCCTGGTGCCTCGAACTTGCCTCGCACGTGAATCGTGCCGCCGCTCGTACCTGAACCGCTGAGCGAAAGATCGGCGGTCAGCGAACGGCCGGCGCCCCACTTTATCGTGCCGCTAACGGCCACGTCGGTCGAGAACGCGCAGTCTTTCGACGTCAACACCCACTCTGCCGGACGATAAACCGTTGTGAAACTGCCGGCACGCAAGCACGCATCGGTGCCGGAACCGATTGTGCTGCGTTTCAATGCATCGAGCGTGGCTTCCACCGCAACTGTCACCGCCCGCCGCTCCGCCATGCCGACCTTGTTGCGCCCGTTCGGATCGACCGCGGCGGGGCGCGCGTCAGCGGCGACCAATGCAAAGCGCCCGACCGCGGGAAAGACCGTATCCGGCACTTGCGTGCACCCTGTATCGCCTACTTGCAGAGTCTCGACGAACTTCGATTCCAACACGGTCGCGCAGTGGCTGTATCCCGAAACCACATGGCCCGACCCCGCGACCTCTACCAGCGTGCTTCGCGGAAACTGACTCGCGGCACGCGGCACGCTCTGGGATGGGGAAACGTCGTCCATATTTCCGTAGAGCACGAGTGTGGGGACGTCGGGAAACTTCGCACCCGGTTCGACGACCGGTGACGGCGCCATCGGCAGCTCCCACCACGGGCAAAGCCGCCCGTTTGAGTACGCGTACGAAAGTGCTACTACGTGGGAAAATGGCGCATAGTAATTCGCGGGAAGCGCGGCGACTGCGTCGGCATACTGATCGACGCGCGCTGAAGGCGAAGCTTTCCAAGACCACGGGTAGGTAGGATCGGCGCACCCGGTTGCAGCTTCGGCTCCCACCGAAAAAATGTGGGGATTTCCAAAGTTCAAACCGTTTGGAAACGGATAGTACGATTCAGCTTCAAGTCGCAATAACGGCGCGTCATCCTTTTGACTGAGCGCGCGCGCCGCGGCAACGATCTCCCCGGTTGAGACGAAATTCCCTGTAGGGTTGTGAATAATGTACGATGCGAGATTGGTTTCATCGACTCGAACATGAGTCAAGTTGCCGTTTGCATCGTATGCGCGCCCTTCTAACGGCCGTGTGCGGATGGACCCGATCAGCCGGCGCAGGTCCGTATCCGGTGCAGGATGGTCGACGCGACAGGTCGGGGAGTACGTGCAGGCAAGCCGCACCATCCGCGAATCGGACTCCGTCACGAATTTCACGGTTCGCAGATAATTCTTCATATTCGGCTCACCGACCGGTGCGTCGAGCACGAGGGAACGGAGGTGCCTAGGGAATCGCGTTGCGTATGCAGTAGCGTCGAGGCCGCCCCAAGACCAGACGAAGTAATCGACCTTGTCGTAGCCCAATGCGGCGCGTACGGCTTCCGTGTCCTTTGCGATGTCGCCGGTACCATAAAGACTGGCCGCGCTACCTAACTGCGAGGCGCAATCGGTCAAGCCTTCTGCCCAGGGATCGCTTCCATGTTGAATCGGTTTGCACTCGATCGTTCCTGACCAACCATCTCCACGGTCGTCCAGCAATAACAAATCATGCCGGTCGAGGTCTTGCGCGAGCACGTTTAGGATTCCGAACGTCGCGCCGGGATCGGTCGTCGAATCGCCGGGACCTCCCGCGTTAAAGACGATCGCGCTCTCCGGCGGCCCGTATGACGTGTGGGTGAAGAGCTCGAAGCGAATCTCGAGGGATCCGCTCTGTGGATGTGCGCGGTCGAGCGGGACTTTTACGTACCCGCAAACGGCGCCCAAGTTCTGTCCCGCGCACGGCGCTTGAACCGCATCCTTCGTTGCCGTCGGCGGCAAGCGGGCGGGACCGACGTGCACGTTTGGCTGTTCGAGCGGCATTCCGGGCCTGCACGGCAGTGTCGCGTCTTCGCGGCACGCGAAGTGTGCTAAAGCCGAGCGCAAAGAAGACCGCGCATCAAGCTGCGCGCCTCCGTTAGAAATCATTTCTGAATAAGAATCGGCGGCCGGGAGAAAAGATGAACCCGTGCCTACGCCACGGCTGCAACCCGTAAGAGCAGCTACGACAATAATAATCGACAGCGTGGCAGCCACAATCGATGGTTGGAACACTATACAATCCTCCATGCTCTTACAATAGCTATTCCGCAGCCGTCCCATAACGTACAGCCGTACAAGTTCGAACGTACGATTGGTGCTGGGCCCCTGAGGGGGCGGACGCACCTTGGCGAATCCTGCTATCCATTATGGAATCCGAGGGGCGCGCGCCAGGAGCGCCCGGCTTCGGGGCGCTTCTGCGCCAGCAGCGACTGACGGCGCGGCTCTCGCAGGAAGCTCTTGCCGAGCGCGCTCGCGTAAGCGTCGAGGCAATCAGCGCGCTGGAACGCGGTTTTCGGCGAGCACCGCAGAGGGAGACGCTCGCGCTACTGGCCGATGCATTGGCGCTCGACGACGAGCAACGTCGGGCTTTTGAGGAGGCTGCCGCCAAAGCGGCCTCCCCGCGCCGCCGCCCGACGGGTTCGGTCACGGTCGGGCCTTGGCCGAGCTCGCGTGCGGCGCTCTTGCCGCCCGCGGTTACCACGTTCGCAGGCCGCGAAGACGAGCTGGCGGCTTTGGACTGCGCCCTCGCACAACCAGGAAGCATCGCGGCGGTTTACGGCCTTGGCGGCGTCGGGAAATCGGCTATTGCTCGGGAGTATGCGCGGCGCAACCGCGACCGCTTTTCGGTGACTTGGTGGCTGAACGCACAGACCGAGGGCGGTATCATCGAGGGGCTGATCTCACTCGGAATGTCTTTTATCGACGGCCTCGATCAACACGCCGACCGTCGAATCGCGGCCCGCCACGTGATCGAAGCCATACCGAGTCGCTTTGAAAAGCCCGCGTTGCTCGTCTTCGACGATCTCGAAGAAGAACGACATCTACGAGCGTGGCTGCCGCGTTCAAGGGTGCGCACTCTGGTCACGTCGCGCAACGCCACATGGCGTCCCGATGTACAAGCCATCCATCTAACGGCGTTACCGATAGCTACTGGGGCGGAATATTTGCGACGTGAGAGCAGGCGTACGGAGTTCAGCGAGACTGAGGCACGAGCAATTGCAGAGGCGCTCGGCTCGCTTCCGTTGGCGCTAGCACACGCTGCCGCTTCGCTTCGCAATATGCGAATGCTCAGCCCAGAACGTTACCTAAAGCATATCGCGGCGTATCTTGAAAATGCGCCAGCGGATTCCGAGTACCCGCGCTCGGTTTTTGCGACGTTCAAAACTGCGATTTCCCAAGCGGAACACGAAGCCGCCGGCGCCGCTGCAGCCCTGTGCTTCGCCGCATCGTTCGCGACCGACGCCATCCCCGACGAGTTGTTTCGCCAGCCGGCAGAGATCTATGCTGACGGCTTGCGTCCGACCATGACGGACAGCACCGATTTGCACTCGCTCGTGGCCGACGAGGTACGCCTCGATGCCGTGCTGGGAGCGCTCGACCGGCTATCGCTTTTAACGTATGCCGAGGAGACGCAGAGTTACGCCATGCATAGCCTCGTACAGCTCGCGGCGCGTGATCTCATACGAGATACCGAATCTGCTTGGCATGAGACCGCCATCGTGGTCGCCGATTCGGCGTTTCCCGCCGTTGAACTGACTACGTGGCCCCAGTGCGCGAGGCTGTTACCGCACGCGCTCGCTGCACTCGATGCCATACCGGGTGACGCGGCTTTGCTGCCGGCTGCACGCATTGCGAGTCGGTGCGCCCATTACCTCTTAGAACGCGGCGAATACGACGCGGCGGAAACTCTGCAACAGCGTGCACTCAAGATGCTCGAGAAGCTGCTCGGTCAGAATCACCTGGAGGTTGCATCTGCGTTGAACAGGCTGGCGAACCTATGCGTGCGGCAAGCCCGTTTTTCGCAAGCCGAAGCGCTGCACAGGCGCGCGCTGTCGATTCGAGAAATGGCGCTCGGTTCGGATCACCTCGACGTTTCGTACATCTTGACCAATCTCGGAGCAGTGTGCTATGAGCAACAGCGGTACGATGATGCCGAGGGCTTCCAGCGCCGCGCATTGGCTATTAAAGAAAAAGCGCTCGGTTCAGACCATTCCGACGTGGCGGGTTCCCTTAACAACCTTGGGAACATATACGCCGACCTAGAGCGTTTCGAGGAAGCCGAGGCGGTAACACTGCGCGCGTTGCGGATTTGGGAGCGGTCGCTCGGCCCCGATCATCCGGTAGTCGCCATGAGTTTGAGTAACCTCGGCGAGCTTTATCGCAAACAAGAGCGCTATGATGAAGCGCAGTCCTTGTTCGTGCGTGCGCTCGCCATTGTCGAAAAAGCGTTAGGGCCGCATCACCCCGAGGTGGCCGCCTACATATGCGATTGCGCCCGCGCGTGCGAAGCGAAAGGACGCTATGGCGACGCCGCGCGGTTCTACGCACGCGCACTGATTATTCAGGAAAAAGCACTGCACCCAGATCATCCGGCAACGAAAGAGGTTCGACAAAAGCTAACAACTCTTCGGGCGGCCGATTAGCAATAGACTTAACCCGCTCTACTGACCCTCGCTGCCTCTTCGGCTTTGGCGGCCGCGCGTGGGTAGCGGCCCATCAGAAAAGCTGCCAGCACGGTGCACGCCGGTAACACGCCAAACCAACGCGCGTTCGCCCCGACGATTGCCGATCCGGCGGCCGGCGCGAGGATCATCGCGACGCTGTTGATCGAGTCGCTGACGCCCATTATGGCGCCGCGCTCAGTACGTTTCGCGCGAACCGAAAGCAACGCGGTCAAGGTTGGCTCGACCATCGCTGAGCCGATCGCCCATAAAATTAGAAGCGCGGCGAAGAACCACAAATTATTGACCAAGACCAGGGCGCCATAGGCGACGAAGCTGATGAAAAGGCCGATTTGGGCGACGCGGCGGTCCCCGAGACGCTTTGCGAGCGGCGTAACGGCAAAGACCAGCGCCAAACCGCCGATCACGCCCGCAACCGAAAGCAACGATCCGACGTGAGAGACCGACGTGCCGAGCAGGTGGTGCAGAAAGAGCGCAAGATTCGCCAAGAAGCAGACAATGGCAAAGATCGCTAGAAAATGTCTGATCAAGACGAGGCGCACACCGGGGACGTTGGCCGCCTTGAACGAGGCGGCGATGCTGGTTTCACTTCGGCGCTGCATACGCGCGGGAAGCCAGAAGATGGTAATCAGGATCGTCACGAGCTCGATGCCGGCGGCGACGAAGAACGGCACCGCAAGGCCATGACGAATTAAGAATCCTGAAGCCACCGGACCGAGAATGAATGCCATGCCGAAGACCGCGCCATAGAGCGAGTAGGCGCGATCGCGTTGATCTTCTTTCGTGACGTCCGCGATGTACGATTGCACCGCCCCCAGCGCACCGCCGCCTGATCCCGAAATAATGCGCGAGATGAAAATCCAGAGCAGCGACGGCGCGAGCGCCTGCATCAAATATCCGGCTAGCGTCAAGAACTGCGCAACGAGGATGATGTTCTTGCGCCCGAGCCGGTCGCTGAGCTTCCCCCATATCGGTGCGGCGATCATCGAGCAGAGCGCCGGAATGCTCAAGAGCGAACCCGTCATAACGTCGGAGGCGCCGAACTGCTTCACGATTTCGGGAAGCAGCGGAATCATCAACGTGTAACCGAGCGTCTCGACGAGCGTCGTGGCATAGATAGGTAACAGTGCGCGCGGCAAACGCCACATAGTTTTAGATCAGCGCTATGTCGGTGCGGTACGTGAGCGCGTCGGTGCCGAGGCGGCCGGCGAGCTGTTTTACCGCCGCGTATGCTTTCGAGCGAGCAGCATGCAAATCGTCGCCGAGCGCGGTAACTGTGAGAACTCGGCCACCTGCTGCGTCGACCGTGCCGTTGTTGCGGCGCGACGAACTCCAGAATGCGCGACAGCCGTCATCGAGTGCGATATCGGCGTTCAAACTCTTCAACGGCGCACTGCTCTTTGGATAATCGCCGGTCGCGAGCACGACGCCCACGCAGTGCCGTTCCGACGTCGTCAACTGTGAAAGGTCCATCGCGCCGGTCGCAACCGAGTGAAGCAGCGCCGCGAAATCGCCGCCGATGCGCGGCAAGAGCGCCTGCGTCTCCGGATCGCCGAAGCGCGCGTTGAATTCGATCACCTGCGGTCCTTCGCCCGTCCACATCAAACCGCAGTAAAGCACGCCGACATACTCTTCTCCTTCTGCAAGCAGTCCCCGCAACGTGGGCGCGAGAATTCGTTCGCGCACGGTATCGAAGCAATCGTCGGGGAATCCAGAAGGCGGGGAATACGCGCCCATGCCGCCGGTATTGGGCCCGGTGTCGCCGTCACCGGCGCGTTTATAGTCGCACGCCGCCCCGATCGGAGCGATCGCGCGCCCGTCGCACAATGCGAAAATGCTCAGCTCACGTCCGTCCAGCCGTTCCTCGAGGAGCACGTCCGAGCCGCCACCCGGGATCCGTCCGGCGCGATACCATTCGGTGAGCAGCGTCCGCGCGGTCGCGGCACTCGGCGTGACGACGACGCCTTTTCCCGCGGCAAGGCCGTCAGCTTTAACGACGACACTGCCTTGCCAATCGTCGAGCGCCTTGTGCGCCGCTTCAAGGGAGTGCACGATCGCCGCACGCGCCGTCGGAATGCCGTGGCGCTCCATGAACCGCTTCGAAAAGATCTTGCTCGATTCAAGGCGTCCGCCGGAGCGATTTGGGCCGAAGACGGCAATGCCCGCGTCGCGCAAGCGGTCGCCGACGCCCGCCGCAATCGCAGTTTCGGGCCCGAGCACGACTAGGTCGATGCGTTCGGCTTCGCAGCGTTCGGCGATCCGTTTGCCGTCGGTTGCCGCGACGTCCCAGTTCTCGCCGCGCGATGCCGTACCGGCGTTACCGGGCGCGGCGAAGACGGCTTCACACGATGGCGACGCGGCGATGCGCCACGAGAGCGCATCCTCGCGCGCGCCATTACCGACGACGAGAACGCGCATCTATTCCCACTCGACGGTAGCGGGCGGTTTGGTCGTAACGTCGTAGGCGATGCGGTTGACGCCTTGCACCTCATTGACGATGCGCGACGAGATACGCCCGAGCAGTTCGTGCGGCAGCCGTGCCCAGTCGGCCGTCATCCCGTCTTCACTCGTAATTGCGCGGATCGCGACGAGATTAGCATACGTCCGTCCGTCCCCCATGACACCGACGCTCTTCACCGGCGTCAGCACCGCGAAGTATTGCCAAGGATGGGGATCGAGCGTCGCGCCATCGATCTCTTCGCGCACGATCGCATCGGCGTCGCGTAAAATCTCGAGGCGCTCTTGGGTTACGTCGCCGATGATTCGCACGGCTAAACCCGGGCCTGGGAAGGGCTGACGGTTGACGATGTTTTCCGGAAGCCCAAGCGCGCGTCCCAGCTCGCGTACCTCGTCTTTAAAGAGCGCGCGCAGCGGCTCGATGAGCGCGAGGCCCATCTGCTCCGGGAGGCCGCCGACGTTATGGTGCGATTTGATCTTCTGACCGGCTTTGCTCTGAGGCGTCTTCGATTCGATGACGTCGGGATAGAGCGTTCCCTGCACGAGATACTTAACGCCGCGTATCTTCGCCGCTTCGTGTTCGAAGACGTCGATAAACTCGTGCCCGATGATGATGCGTTTGCGTTCGGGATCTTCCACACCACGCAGTTTGTGCAAGAAGCGTTCGCGCGCGTCCACCGCGATGACGTTGAGATGGAGCAGCTCGCGAAATGCCGCAAGCACTTCTTCGGCTTCACGTTTGCGCAGCAATCCATGATCGACGAAGATGCAGGTGAGCTGTTCGCCGATCGCGCGGGCCACCAGCGTCGCTGCCACCGCCGAATCCACGCCGCCGGAGAGCGCACAGATAACTTTGTCGCCGCCGACGCGGGTGCGAATCTCCTCGACGGAGCGCTCGAGAAAGGACTCCATCTTCCACTCGCGACCCAGGGCGGCGACTTCGCGCAGAAAATTATCGAGAACCGTGCGCCCGTATTGCGTGTGGACGACTTCGGGATGAAACTGAACGCCGTAGATCTTCTTCTTTATATTTCCCATCGCCGCGACGTGGCAGCGCGGCGTCGACGCAAGCGCCGCATAGCCGTCGGGCAACGATTCGACCGAGTCGCCGTGCGACATCCACACGCGCGACTCGTCCGGGATGCCGTCAAAGAGCGGAGTCTCGCGATTGACGACGACGAGCGTCGCCGGGCCATATTCGGCGTGGTCGAGCTTGACGAGCTCCGCACCGACGTCACGCGCCACGAGCTGCATACCATAACAAATGCCGAGAATGGGTACCCCCGAATCGGCAATCGCCGGGTCCATCTCCGGCGCGTCGTCAACGAGCGTACTCTCGGGACCGCCCGAGAGCACCAGCGCCGCCGGCGAACGCACCGAGAGCGTGTTCCACGGCGTGTCGTACGGTACGATCTCGCAATAGACGCCGAGCTCGCGAATGCGTCGCGCGATGAGCTGCCCGTATTGCGCGCCGAAGTCGAGAACGAAAACCGTTTCGGGCATCGGCCTCTAAGCGGCGGCCGCCGCCGCTTTGAGCGCCGCATCGTAATCCGGCTCGTCGGCGACCTCGCGCACGAGCTGTACGTACCGAATCGTACGATCCTTACCGATAACGACGATCGCCCGCGCGAGCAGTCCGAGCTCGGCAATCAAAAGACCGTAGTTCACACCGAAGTTGCGGTCCCGGTAATCGGAGAGCATTTGGAGTTTCACGTCGCCCTGCGCGCCGCACCAACGCGCTTGCGCGAACGGAAGATCCATGCTGACGACGGCCGCGTTGACGCCCGCCGGCAGCTCTCCGAGGCGGGCGTTGAATTTTTGAGATTCCAGCGAGCAGACGCTCGTATCGAGCGATGGAACGACAACGAGCATCGCCGCGCGTTTGCCTCCATCCAACAGAATGTCGAGGTTCACCGGCGATAGATCGCCTGCGGTCAGCTCGAACTGCGGCGCCGGGTCGCCGGATCGAAGCTCGGCGCCGAGCAGCGTCATCGGCTTACCTTTAAAGGTGACGGCGGCAGCGCGCTGTTGTATTGAATCGACGGTCATGGGACTCCCTCCAAAGCGATTTAAGTTGCTTTATGTCAACACATCTGCGAGGCGATCGGTGTCGCGCGCCATCACGAGTTCCATGGCGATGCGCTCGCCGACCGACACGTCACGTCCCCATCGGTACGCCGAGTAAGGCGTATAGCGAGTTCCGGGTGAGCCCGGAATTCGTAGCGAAACGTCGTAGCAGACGAGCTCCTTCGGTGGCCCTGCCGCAATAACGCATTGCAGCGCGAACGGCCCGATCACGCCGGGTGCGTAAAGCTCGCGGGCGGCGGTGACGAAACGCTCGCCGATGGAAAACGCAGGCTCCAGCATCGACTCGAGGACGGTGGCGGCAATGTGCCCGGCCTCTTCGAGGCGCATCGGAACGTCCCGCACCGCATCGAGCGCCGAGGGCGGCAGATTGCGCAGTCCTTCGAGATTGGTTTGGCGTCGCGTATCGGTTCCCGAGAGCTCGAGCTCACCCAGCAGCGGTGAGTAAAAGAAGTTGAAGTTGACCGAGGGCCCAAGCGCATACTCCTCGATACGCGCGGAGGCCAGTCCGTCGGCGGTCAATACGCCCCGGGCGATCAGGCGGCGGCTTACCGCATCGAACTCCTCCGGCGACGAGACCAAGAAGAAGGCGCGCTCGAACGTGACGCGCGCGTGCGGTGCCTTGACCATGACGAGCCGGTCGATCTTCTCGGCGGAATCGTATCGCTGCGGATGCCGAATCCGCGCGCGCTCCAGCAGCGCGTATTGATCGTCCTCGACTTCGGCCCGGTCTTCCGCTTTCAGAAGCCGGCGGTTTCCGAAGAACGGCACGAGCATGCGCCGCTCGATTTCTTCATACTCGAACTTCTGCCGCAAATAGACTTCGAACGAGCGATTCGGAACGAACACGACGTTCTCGGCTAAGAGCCGTCGTTGAATGGGCTCGTCGAGAATTTGCTCGAACGAATCGAGTTCCACGGCGGCATCGACGCAGCCGCGTCGAACCGGCGTTTCGCGTGCGGCGAAGTACCGCGTATAGGTCAGTTCGCGCCCTTTCGCCGTGACGATCAGATTGCGAAGGCCCTGCGCGCGTGCACCGTATGCAACTTCGAGCGCCGAATGGCTGCCGACGGAGCACAGCGTTAACCGGGAGCGATCGTAGCCCGCCAGCGTGCGCGCGAGCTCCTGCGTAGTCACGGCGGCGTCATTCGACGCGAATCTTGCCGGCCATGCGACGCCATACGATCGGGGAGTAAATTGAGACTGCAACGATCCCCACGAGCGTGACCACTAAGGCACAGCTCAACGCGACGGCCGAAGGCGGCGGCTGGAAGATCGAAATTCCGCTGCTGCGCGCCGGAAAGCCGGGCAGGAGATAGGGGAAGATCGTGGCAGCCGAGGCAGCTAATAGAACCGCAACAAACACGCAGGACATCGCGAACGTTGCGGTCGGACGCAGCTTTTGCGCGTTATACCTAGCGCCGAGCAGAGCGAGAAGTGAAAGCGCCGGTAACGCGATCAGCCACCAGGCCGTCAGCGGAGTGCGCATCGCAATCGTCAGCGCGGTCACCGCCACGTAGAACACCAGCACGGCCCACCAGATTTGCCCGAGCAGTTCCAGCGCGCGTGCGCCCAGCTCCCCTTCGATACGCATGGATGCAAAGGCGGCGCCGTGCATCGCGAGCGTGGCGACCGCGAAGCAGCCGACCAACGCCGCGTACGGATTGAGCAGAAATGCAAACGTGCCTTGAAAGTATCCGGCTGGATTGACCGGCACGCCCCGAAGCAAATTACCCAACGCGAGACCGAAGATAAAAATCAGCAGTACGCTCGAGGCGCAAAAGGCAACATCCCAGAACTGGTGCCAGAGCTCCGACGAAAGGTGCTCGCGCAGCTCGAGCGCGATGCCGCGAAACATCAAGAGCCACAGCACGATGACGAACGGCAGATAAAATCCGGAGAACGATGCAGCGTATGCGGCGGGGAATAGCGCAAAGAGCGCGGCGCCCGCCGCGATGAGCCAGACCTCGTTGCCGTTCCAAAATGGTCCAATGCTCGCCATAGCTACGGAACGCTCGCGGTCCGTGCGCGCCACGAGCGGCGCGATTACGGCGACGCCTAGATCGTAACCGTCGAGCAGCACGTACGTCGTTAGCATGAATGCGATGACGATAAAACCCGCGACACTCATATTTCCTGAGGTCCAATTCCGATCTCGCGCAAAACGAGATAGAGAAAGAGTACGCCGAGCAAGAAGTACATGCCCGCAAAGCCGATGAGAGTAAAAACCGTTTCCCCGGCGGCCACGGTGGGAGACGGACCGTGTGCGGTCCGCATGAGTCCGTAAATGATCCAGGGCTGACGTCCGACTTCGGTCGTCGTCCAGCCGGCCTCATTGGCAATGTACGGAAACGGCATCATCAGCATCAAGATCCACAGCATCCAGCGCGAGTTCCAGAGCAGGCCAAAGCGCAACAGCAAAACTGCGAGGACCGCTACCGCCACAAAAATCGTGCCGAGTCCGACCATGACGTGATACGCGTAGTAGGTGAGCTCGACGGGGGGCCAAAGCTCGCGCGCGTAGGCGTTGAGCCCCTGCACGTTAGCTCGAAAGTTTCCGTAGGCGAGAAAACTCAAAAGGTCAGGAACAAAGACTGGATCGATGAGATGGTCACCGGCAGCGTCGGGCATCCCGATGATGGCCAACGGCGCTCCGTGCGTCGTTTCGAAAAGGCCTTCCATTGCCGCTAATTTGATCGGCTGATACGCCGTGACGTCGCGGCCGTTATCGTCGCCGGTCGGAAAAATTGCAATCAAGGAAAAGACCAGCGCGACGATCGTGCCGGCCCGAACTAATCGGCGGCCGATGCTTTCTTCGCGCCGCGAAAGGAGGTAATATGCTCCGACGCCGGCTACCACGAAGCCGCCGGCGACCAAAGCGCCCGTCAGCACGTGCGCAAACTGCCAGCGTAAAAACGGCGAGAAAAGGAGCGCCCAAATGTTCTCGAGCCGGATCGTTCCGTCCGGCGCGATGCTAAAGCCGACCGGATGCTGCATCCATGCGTTGGTCGCAACGATGAAGAAGCCCGAGAGCCACGAGCCGACGCAAACGAATACGGCCGCCCAGGCCGAGAAGATCGACGGCAGGCGTCGTCGCCGATAGAGCAGCGCACCGAGGAAAACCGACTCGAGAAAGAATGCGAACATGCTCTCCATCGCCAGCGGTTGGCCTACCACGGCGCCACTACGCCGCGAGAACGCGGCCCAGTTCGTTCCGAACTGAAACTCCATCGGAATACCAGTCACGACGCCGGCCGCGAAGTTGATTGCAAAGATTTTCGTCAAGAAACGAGCGATCCGGGCCGATTCTTCGTCGAAGTCGCGCGCAGCTTTCCACGTGTATGCCGCAACGAACGGCGCCATACCCATCGTCCCAATTGGAAACAAGTAATGGAACATGATGGTGAAGGCGAACTGCAGACGGTCGGCGAGTACCGGATCCACGCTGCGACCTTCGCGTTAGGGCGCCGGGGGTCCTAAGTTCCGAGGAGCTTCCTTGCTTGAGGACTATCTTGATATTCGATCGTCAGAATCGCCCGCAGCACGCGAGCCGAGTCCTTTGATTGCTTATCGGTCATCCTTTGCAGCGTCGTGTAGCACCAATACATGAGCATCGGCAGGTCGCGGTCGCGCGGATAGACCTTCTGCATGTCGACGATGGCATGCGCGACCTGCGTCGCCATATCGCTCTCCTCGTTCCCATAGTTGTAGTCGAGCATGAAATTAATATGTTTGAGGCGGTTCTCGATCTCGAGAATCGACATGTTCATAGGCCCGAAGTATTCGTCCGCAGGCGCGAGCGTCGTCATATATGCCTCGTGCGGCAGCGCGTTGACGGTTACGATCACCCGCAGGGGATCGACGGCTTTGAGCCGGGCCAGGAACGTGCGAGCATTGGCGACGTCGCCCTTGCTGAATCCTCGGTCGGTCGATGCGCCGTTTGCGGCGCTCACCAACTCGTTCCCCCAGTTCGTCGGCAGGTGAGCGATCGGAAAGTTCGCAGCTGCAGCACGCGCTAAGGCCAAGGATCGCCATTGGACGTCGTGCGTCAGGAGCCACGAACGCCACGGAGCCTCGCACGCAATGAGCAGCGCATCGATGTCGCCAGGGTAGGCCTTGACGTTCGCCATGGCATCCGCATCGGCCAAGCGCGCCAGCTGTTGGGGGTCGTCTTCCGAATTGACGCGCTGCAGCAATCCCTGCGCTTGCGAAATAAGCGTGAGATCTTCGGAGTGCTTCGATACCCAATCGGCGGCTTCGCGCACCCACCACACGGCGCCGTCGTGGTTGGTCAGCGGATTGTAATGCAAGCCGGTCCCAATTCGCACCGTCAGCGTGGCGAGCTCCGCATAGGCCGGATCGTTGGCATATTGCAGCGAGTACGCGCGCCCGGCGTTGAAAATCGTCGCAAGATAGGTCTCCTGCGATCGAAAGTTCCAGCCCGCGGTCGCCCCCTTCGCGTAGGCCGCCTTCATCTGCGCGTAGAGCACCGCAGGATCGACTTCCAGCGTCGCTTTCACGACGGCCGGCGTCACGATCGCCGCCGTCAAGAAAACGACCGCTGCGGCCTTAGAGAACGCTCGAATCATCGAGTACCAGATGCAGATTATTCGTCAAGAGCGCGTTCTTGAGCTCGCGAGCAATGCGCCTGCCCGTGGACATCGGCTCGGAGTAATTGAGATATGAATACGGCGATCCGTCGATGAAGAGATTCGTCCCGGCCACGATGCGCGCGGAGATTTCCATGACGTAGAACTGAATGTCGGGCGTGATGATCGTTTCGATGCAAAATGCCCCAAAGAGCCCTTTGGGGCCGGCGATCTCTTTGCTGATCCGCACGACGTCGTCGCCCATGCGAAGCGCCTCGGCAAGCATCGACTCACGCAGCGAGACGGGCTGATTGCCCACCACCACGTACGAAGGGCTGACGTCCATGCCTTCCTGCGCCGCAGCCGGAATGCGACCGAGCGAATCGACGTTCGTTTCGTAGCGGCGGTCCATCGACATAATTTCGAGTTTGCGCTGCAGCGGTGAATAGAAGTAATGGATGTAGAGCGGTACCCCGATAATGTATTCCTGGATGATGTAGGCTTCCTTGAGGTGGGCCGCCCGCGTCTCGAAATCGTGCGCGTCCCTAATGAACATATAACCCTTACCGCCCGCCGCGCCGTACAGCTTGACGATAACCGGCCGGTCGATCTCCGCTCCGCTTTTGAACTGCCGGGGCAATTTTAGCCCGGCGCGTGAAAGCCATTCACGCTGCAGCTCGCGGCTCGCTTCCCAGTCGAGCACTGCCTTGTTCCCAAAGTAAGGAATCGTCATCTTCTTGTGTTCGTCGAGCGAGAGATATGCGACGAATGACCCGTGCGGCACGATGATGACTTTGCGCTTCTCCAACTCGGCGATTAGCGACATGAACTGCGAGTAATCCTGGAGCGCGATAACCTCGTCGACGAATGCAAACGAACGATAGAGGCGTTCGGTGTCGCGATTCGAGATGGCCAGCGTCCGGAATCCTTCGTCGTGAGCCCCTTTGAGGATTTGCAGCGCAGAATGCGAGCCCAGCGTCGCGATGGTGTACGGACGATCCATCGGCTCCTACTACTCGCTCTCGTTCCGATTGTCCCCGTCGAATAAATCGCGCGTCACCGCGCGCTCGATCGCGGGATTGCACAAAAGACGTTCGACGGCCATTTCGAGCACCGGGCGCTTTACGGGGGAACCGTGCGCATTGTAGAGACGCCACGCCACGGCCCGTCGTCCGGGGTTGGAAAGCGGTTCGATCCAGACTTCGCCCCAACTCGGTTTCGCGCTTTGCAAGACGCTGACGCGATGTTTATTCGGATTAAACATGGTTTCATCGGCGGTGATACGGGCGAGCAGCGCGTCTGCGTCGACGTCGTCGAACAGCAAGATCTCGCTGCGCTCGACCCGGTCGACGTCAACGCCGAGCCGGCGCAGCGCCACGAGCGCGGTGTAGGCCGTGTTGTCCGGAATTTTGAGGCTGATGGAGACGCCGACGGTCACGATAGTGCTTCGAGAAAGCTTCGGAAGAGTGCTGCTCCGCCTGAAGGGGCCAGGACGTCGTCACCGCTGCACCGATCGAGATGGTTGAAGTTCCAGCCGTCGCGCTCGGGATGCGGCATGATTGCCAGAACGTTACCCGCGCCGTTGACGAGTCCGGCACAGCGCAGCGCCGACCCGTTCGGTACCGCCGCGTCGTCGACGCGGCCGTCCGCGTGGGCGTAAACAAACGCAAGATGATCGCCCGATACAATTTGCTCGAGGTCGTTAGGCGACGCCGCAAGACGTCCCTCAGCATGGGCGGCCCACGCCGGCACCAGCGCCCAAGGCGGCAGCGCTGCGGTGATTGCGCACCGCGACGGCTCGATCTCGAGCTTGAGATAGACGTGACGGCAGACAAAGTGCGGCTCCGGCGCGTTTTTTGCAAATGCAGCCGTGGGGCGTCGGACCGGTCCGGTGCCGGGAACCAAGCCCGCCTCCAGCAAAATCTGCGCGCCGTTGCAAATACCAAAGACGAGCTTGCCGTGCTGCGCGCCCTCGATGACGTAGTCCATGATCCGATCGTGGGCGGCAAT
This sequence comes from Vulcanimicrobiia bacterium, assembly GCA_024281075.1. Taxonomy (GTDB): domain Bacteria; phylum Vulcanimicrobiota; class Vulcanimicrobiia; order Vulcanimicrobiales; family Vulcanimicrobiaceae; genus Cybelea. The sequence goes on along the minus strand of JAMXLK010000085.1, from coordinate 2,371 downwards.
GGCACCGGCACGAATTCGATCTTCGTATGCAAAACCGCCGGATAGCACGTAGGCGTCGTACGATGCCAGTGTCTGCGCGCTCGTCCAATGGACCAGCTCCGCATCGCCGCCGCAATCGCGCAGCAATCGTACCGTTTCGTCTTCGGAGTTGGTGCCCGGGAAGACCGGGACGGCAATGCGCGCGCTCACGGATAAACCTCCGCGAGCGGTCGCGACCAAATGTCAAATAAGCTTGGGATATCGAACTGCACGCCGTTGACGATTAACTGCGTCCCGGCGACGGTGTGGCCGATCCGCAACGCACCGGTGAGATCGACTTGACTTTCGTCGCTCACCTCACAGATGAATCCGCCGGCTTCGCAGAGCGGATTTCCAAAATCGATTTCGGCGCCGATCGCTCTGCCGCGCAGCATCGCATCGAAGGCCAGGCGCGCGAGCGCCGTCAGCATCCCGCCGTCGCTCACGACGCGGCACGACCGCAGCACTCCGCGCGCGTTCGCGTCGTGAACGATGCCGACGGCGGCCCGCTCCGCGCCGAAAGAAATCTGCGGCAGCGTGCCCTCCAGCTCGAGCACCTCGGCCAACACCGATCCGCCGAGCACCAACTCGCGGCTTCCGACCCAGAGCAATGCCGAACCCGGCTCTTTCAACCCCGGCGTCACAACCGCAGCGACGTCGTCAACGACGCCGATACACGCGACGATCGCCGACGCCGGCACGGCCCGGTCATCGGCGGACTCGTTGTACAGGCTGACATTGCCGGAAACGAACGGTAAATCGAGCTCCGTGGCCGCACGCGCCAGGCCCTCGACTGCAGCGACGAACGAGCCGTACTGATCCGGTTTGCGCGGATTACCGAAGTTCAGACAATCCGTCAGCCCGATCGGGCGCGCACCGACTGCGACAACGCGGCGCATCGCCTCGACGACGGCATGCTCGGCGGCGTACGCCGAATCGATTCGTCCGTAGCGCGGATTACCGGCAACCGCCAGTGCAATGCCGAGACGCGAGCCCGGAATGGGCGCGAGCACGCCCGCGTCGGCAGCTCCGCGCGGAAGGACCGTGCAGCCGCGGACCACCGCGTCGTAACGCCGGTAGAGCGGTTCGCGGGATGCGACGTCGCGGTGCGCGAGGATTTGAGGAAAGAGCGTCTCCACGTCGACCGCGGGCAGTTCAGCCGCCGATTCGCGGTGGCGTATGAATTCGCTATAGGGAAGCTCGTCGCGAATTCCTCCGGTGAGAAATTCAATGTCGACGTCCATAACGACGCTTCCGCGGTAGCGTAGCACGTAGCGGCGCTCCGGCGTCACGCGCCCAATCACGACCGCGCGCGCGTTGTACGCGACCTCCGGAAGCGAAAACTCATCGTTGTAAATCCGCACCACTTCGGCGGCCGCATCGGGGGGCAGCACCCATAGCAGCCGCTCTTGCGTCTCACCGACCGCGATGACCGGCGGCGGCATGCCGTCGACCGCAACGTTGACGGCGTCGAGATTGATTTCGGCGCCGTAACCGCCACTGGCGGTGATCTCCGCCGAACATCCCATGATGCCGCCGGCGCCGAGGTCCTTGAACGCCGCGGTAATTTTTCGTTCCCGAAGCAGTGCAAAGACGCGATAGCTCGCGCGCATGAGGACGTTTTTCAGAAACGGATCGGGCACTTGTACCGCGCCTTTGTTGAGCTCGGATTCCTGCGCGTCGAGCGTCAACGATGAGAACGAGGCGCCGCCGAAACCGCTGGGATCGGTCGCCTTTCCAACGAGCACGATCGACCAGCCTTCGGCGCCCTTGGGCGCAAATGAGTGAATGAGCTCGGACTCCTTCACGATACCCAGTGCGACGACGTTCACGAGACAATTGTTATCGAAGCCTTCGTTGAAGTAGACGTCGCCGGCAAGATTCGGCACGCCGATGGCATTACCGTAGGCGCCAATGCCGTCCACCACACCTTGCGCCACGTGTCGCGCATGCGGATTGCGGCCGAAGCGCAACGGATCGGCAACGGCAATAACCTCGGCACCCATGCAGAGCACGTCGCGGACGATGCCTCCGATTCCGGTCGCCGCACCTTCGAACGGAACGATCTGTGACGGATGATTGTGCGACTCGTGCGCGACCACGACCGCGTAACGTTCGCCCGCGTGCGTGCCGAGGTGCAGCGCGCCGGCATCCTCTCCGGGCCCCAAAACGACGCGCGCGCTCGTCGCCGGAAGGCGCGCTAAATGATGCCGGCTCGACTTGTAGCTGCAATGCTCGCTCCATTGGGCATCGAAGGCATGCAGCTCGACGGCGGTCGGTTGGCGCCCGAGCCGCTCGGCGATCCGCTGCAGCTCGTCGTCCCGCAGCGCGACGTTCGGAGCTCCGCGGAGCT
>JAMXLK010000084.1 GCA_024281075.1 Vulcanimicrobiia bacterium | reverse complement strand
ATACCCACGATGGGGTATCTAGTCATACTATGAACGCCGCAACGATTACCGTAAAATCCGAACATTTGCGTCACGCCGCACGGTTGGATGACGATCCAGCGCTCGCGAGAGCCTTTGGCGACGAGCGCAAAGATTGTCGATTCTCCCTCAAGCCGGCTCCGAAGAACCGTGGCACCGAGATTCACGTGAGCTCCTCGGAAATGGCCCAAAAGGAAATGAAGGCGAAGTTGCGCGTCTACCGCGCGCTCGTGGAAGCGGGCGAAGCTCCGACGGGAGCGCGTGCTCGATGAAGGCCGTCGTTTGGCATGGGAAACGCGACGTGCGCACGGAGCGTGTCGACGATCCGCAGATCCTCAATCCGCGCGACGCCATCGTCGAAGTGACGACCACGGCGATTTGCGGGTCCGACCTCCACATCTATAACGGCTTGATACCGGCGATGGAACCCGGCGACGTTCTGGGGCACGAATTTATGGGCAACGTCGTCGAGTGCGGTTCGGCCGTAAAGAATTTGAAGGCCGGCGATCGCGTCATCGTGCCGTTCGCAATTGCGTGTGGCGCATGTGAGCCGTGCACGCGCGGCCAGACGTCCCTCTGCGCCAACGCCAATCCCAACGCGGAGGTGCTCGACGTGATGTACGGGCACTCCGGCGGCGGCCTTTTCGGCTACTCCCATCTGTACGGCGGCTACGCGGGCGGTCAAGCGCAGTACGTTCGCGTGCCTTTTGCCGATTTTGGGCCGGTCAAGGTGCCGCAAGAAATTCCCGACGAGCGAGCCGTCTTGCTGACGGACATCTTTCCAACCGGGTATATGGCCGCCGAAAATTGCGATATCCGCGACGGCGACGTCGTGGCGATTTGGGGCTGCGGACCAGTCGGACAATTCGCGATCGTTTCGGCGTTCATGCTCGGCGCGGCGCGCGTGATCGCCATCGATCGATTCAATTACCGTCTACGTCGCGCCAAAGCGGCCGGTGCGGAGACGATCAACCACGACGAGGTCGACAACGTGCTCGAGGCGCTTTACGAGGTAACGGGCGGTCGCGGCCCGGACGCCGTGATCGATTGCGTCGGAATGGAAGCGCACGGCCAAAGCCCCGATGCCGCGGTAGATTACGCCAAACAAGCGGTGAAGCTCGAGATGGACCGGCCGCACGCTTTGCGCGAGTTGATCATGGCCTGCGGCGTCGGTGGGCGCGTCTCGGTTGCCGGAGTGTACGCCGGTTTTGCGGACACATTTCCGATCGGCGCGCTCTTCGGCAAAGGGCTGCAGTTACGCGGCGGCCAGACGCACGTGCACCGGTATATGCAGCCGCTGCTCGAGCGCGTCGCCTCGGGCAGCGTCGATCCATCGGTAGTGATCAGCCATCGTGGGACGCTCGACGACGCGCCGCAACTCTACTCCACCTTTGCTCGCCACGACGACGACTGTCTGAAAGTCGTACTTTCGGGAGCCTAGGCTTGTCATCCCAATAACTTTGTGGTACAAAGTTATTGGCTTTGTATCACAAAGCGAAGGATGGCAGTTTGGTGGAGATCGAGCGGGCGCTCTCCGATCTCGCGGAAGTGCGGGATCGGCTCGTCCGAACCCAGCGATTTGACGGCTACTCCGCGGCCGCCGCCGTCACGAGCGGCGCCGGAGCGCTGGTTGCGGGATACGTTCAAGCGCGCGTGGCGCCGCTGCCGTCATCCGGTGACGCGTTACGCGTCTACGTTGCCATTTGGATGATCTGCCTCGCCGTCGCGCTGCTGCTGAACTACGGCGCCGTTGCAGTCTGGGTCGTCAAGCACCGTGGACCCGCGGCGGCGAGCGGCTTTCGCACGGCGGCGCGGTCGATTGCGCCCAGCGTCCTCCTTGGCGGACTGCTTACCGTCGCGCTGATCGATCGCGGCGCGTACGCACTGCTGCCGGGAACGTGGTTCGCGCTCTACTCGTTGGGACTCTTTGCCTCTCGCGATGCGATACCGCGAGCGACGATTCTCGTAACGCTCGGTTTTGCGGTGCTTGCGGCACTCTTTTTGGTTTCGCCGCTGCAACACGTCGCGCTTGCGTGGTGGGTGATGCCGGTCGGGTTCGGTATCGGCCAAATCGCCGTCGGCACGCTGATTTGGATGGAGCGGGCCCCGTGAGCGATTCCCGTGAAGCGCCCTTTTCGTATCCTGGTCTCGAGCGCATTTTTCACGAACGGGGCCGTCTGGCGATCTGCACGTGTTTGATCGCACATCCCGACGGCTTGAGCTTCAGCGAGCTTGCCGCCGCCTGCGATCTCTCGGACGGAAACCTGAATCGCCACGTTCACGCGCTCGCCGAGCTCGGCATCGTCGCCGTCGAAAAGCAGCGCGGTTCCGGACGTGCATTGACGGTTTATCGTATAACCAAGCGCGGGCGCCAGCGCTTTTTGGCATACGTCGACGAGCTCGAAGCGGTCGTGCGCGACGTGCACGTGCGCTCGAAGCGAACTGCACCCGCAAAGCTCGCGACGACGTGACTCCGCGGCACGTCGCCATCATTATGGACGGCAATCGCCGTTGGGCCGCCGAACGCGGTTTGCCGATTGCGTGCGGATACCGGCGTGGAATCACCGCATTACGGCGCACGCTGCGCGCGGCGCGCGCCGCCGGGGTGGGCGTTATCACCGCGTACGCGTTTTCGGAAGAGAATTGGGAGCGACCCGCGCGTGAAGTCGGCATGCTCATGCGACTCTGCACGCACGCGGCGCGCGGAGAGCTGCGCCGCCTTGCAGGGGAAGGCGTACGCATACGGCTCTGCGGCCGCACTGAGCGTCTTCCGGCGAGCACGCGTACCGCCCTCATCCGGCTGGTGAACGAGACGTCGCAAAATCACGGCGTCTTGCTGAACTTGGCGATCGATTACGGCGGCCGTCGCGAGATCGGCGATGCCGTTCGCGCGCTTGCCGAAGAAGTTCGCACGGGACGGCGCGACGCCGCCTCGATCGACGAGCGTGCGCTCGCGAGCCGGCTCTACACGGCGGGTTTGCCGGATCCCGACCTCATCGTGCGAACGGGCGGCGAGCTGCGGCTCTCCAACTTTCTCTTGTTTCAGTCGGCGTATGCCGAGTTTTGGGCGACGCCCACGTATTGGCCCGACTTCGACGAGCGTCACTTCCAAGCGGCGCTCGACGAGTTTGCGTCACGCCAGCGGCGCTACGGAACGTAGTTTTATCCTGAGCCCTTCGCCTTCGCTCAGGACAAGCTCCGTCGAAGGGTTACTTAGACGCCGATTTGCGCCAAGATGCCGAAGAAGCGTTGAGTATGAGGGCTCTCCCACCAATTGACGACGAGCGCCTCGAGTTCGGGAAGCGCACGAAGGTTGCCGACGTGGCCTTCGATTGACTCGCGGCTCGGCCGGCTCTGCTGCATTTCATCGTGAAGCGCGTCGATGGTCGCGTGCGCGCCGTGCCCTTCAGGCAGCGCGGCATGGAGCTCTTCACGCGGGAGCGTCGCCTGCCGG
>JAMXLK010000083.1 GCA_024281075.1 Vulcanimicrobiia bacterium | reverse complement strand
ACGATCCGCGGGTTTGCGCGAAAAATTCAGCCGGCTTCATCAACTCGCCGATTCACACGAAAAACCCGCTGCAAGCCGATTACACGACGTGTTTTTCAGCGGCGACGCAGAGCGGCATCTCACCCGGTTCTCTCTTCATTCCGAATCCTGCAACCGGCACGTTCGACAGCTTCGGCTCCTTCCGGCAACCGAGCCAGTTGAACCTCAGCTTGCAGCTCGGTTATCAGCTCACGCCGCGGATTAAAATCAACGCACTGCTTGCCAATCTCGTCAACGCGTGTTTCGGCGGATCGTCGGAGCCATGGACGAAGCAGTTCCCGCCCAACAGCTACACGTGCGGCTATCAGGCGAACTATTACTACGTCTCAAACTTCTACAACGGCGTCTCGCCAAACGATAAAGGCGCCAACGGCGTCGCGCTCAATCCCGCGTTCAAACAGCCGTTCATACCCGCGTACGCCGATACCAACGCATTCGTACTGCCGAACCCGTTCAACGCGTACTTACAGTTTAATATTAGTCTGTGACCCTTCGACAGGCTCAGGGTGACAAGAGGTGATCTATTGCCGATTCGGCGGCGCGAACGAGGCGCTGCGAACGGATCACTTCGCGCGCTGCGGCGATGTCGGGCGCCGGCGGACGATCCGCCGTCCACGGCGCGATGCTTTCGCGCGCGGCTTCGTAGGCCGCTTGCGTTCCACGGCCGGAGCGTAGCGGACGGCGCAGATCCGTCGCGGCGAGCGCGCCGAGCAACTCGCAGGCAAGAGCTCCTTCGACATTATCGAGCACGCGCGGAAGGATGTTCGCCGACGTCATCCCCATGCTGACGTGATCTTCCTGGCCGGCCGACGTCGGAATCGAATCGACGCTCGAGGGCCATGCGTAGCCCTTGTTTTCATTGACGAGGGCCGCGGCAGTATACTGCACGATCATCAAGCCCGACTCCAAACCGATACGCCCGGCGAGGAAGAGCGGCAGCCCGCGATCCTGCGCGTTGAGCAAAAGGTAGAGCCGCCGCTCCGCGATGGATGCGAGCTCCGCCACGGCCATCTTGAGAAAATCGATGACCAGCGCGATCGGCTCGCCGTGGAAGTTGCCGCCCGAGATAAATTCGCCGTCCTCGGGAAAGACGAGCGGATTATCGGTAACAGAGTTCGCTTCGATCTCGGTCACTCGTCGCACGTGCGCGAGCGAATCGCGAACGGCTCCGTGGACGACGGGAATGCAGCGAAACGAATAGGGGTCTTGGACGCGGTCGCATTCGGCGTGCGACTGAACGATCTGCGAGCCGGCGAGCAACGCGCGAAGGTTTCCGGCGACGCGCTCTTGGCCCGGATGCGGACGCAGATCGTTCAAGCGGCGGTCGAATACACGTTCGGTTCCGAGATACGCTTCCAGCGACATGGCGCCGATCACATCGGCCGCGGCGGCAAGCCGCGCGGCGCGCAGTACGCCAAGCGCGGCGATGGCCGTCATGACTTGCGTGCCGTTGATGAGTGCCAGACCTTCTTTTGCTCCAAGCTCGACCGGCGTGAGATCCGCGCGCTCGAGCGCCGTGCGGCTCGGTAGCCGCTCACCCAGATAGAAGGCTTCCCCTTCACCGATGAGGGTCAGCGTCATGTGCGCGAGCGGGGCGAGATCGCCGCTCGCGCCGACGGATCCTTGTGACGGTACGACCGGCGTAACGCCGCGATCCAGCATCGCGACGAGCAGCTGCAGCGTCTCCGGCCTGATGCCCGAATGTCCGGCCGAGAGCGAGTTCGCGCGCAACGCGCCGGCCGCGCGTACGAATGGAATCGAAAGCGGTTCACCGGTGCCCGCGGCATGGCTCCGCACGAGATTGACCTGCAGAGCGACGGCGTCAACCGGATCGACCGCAATGCTGGCCAAGCGTCCAAAGCCCGTCGTGACGCCGTAGATCGTCTCACCGCTGTCGAAGCGGCTATCAACGAAGTCGCGCGCGCGTTGAACGCGTTGCTGTGCGCCCGGCGCGATCGTGACGCGCGCACCTTCGGCCACGGCTTCGATCTCCTCGAGCGTCAGGTGACGCCCGTCGAGCTCGATTGGATTCAAAACTTCGACCAGTCGGGATGCGTCGGCTTGGCGAGCGGCGGTCCATTCTGAATTACGATCGTCTCGTGGTCCCGAAGCGCGATGCTGCGCGGATCGCGTCCGTGCCACGGCGTGCCGTTAACCCAAATCGAGAGACGTCCGCCGTGCGGGGCGGCGAGCGTTGCGGCGCGCGTCCAGTTCAACTCAGGGCCCCAGATATCGAAAAACTCACCGAGCGTAAAGTTCCGCTTCACCGGCGACTCGATATGAATAAAACCGTCGGCGCTGTGCGTATGGATCCAGTACAAGCACTGGCCGGTCTGCGGCATTCCGATTTGCGCGGGCACTTGCACCGCGTGCCCGCGATCGTAGAGCTGCAAGTTTGCGTGAACGTGCTCGACCACGCCCTCGGTTGGGTCGCAGCGAATGCCGTCGATCGGCAGCGTTCCGAAGAAGCTTTGCGCCAATAGAATCGTTAAAAAGATCATCGGAGCCGCTCTTCGCTGCGACTTAGCAGCCTACCCTCGACGCGCGCGGGTAGCGTTACGAACGCTGCTCTATGTGCATAACGAAAAATAATTGTGGACAGCATGTGAATTTCGCCAGACGCCCGCTTGTCGTTGCAACGTGTGCGTGATACGATGCACGAGCTTCGAATTTTCGAAGTGTGACGAACGTATCGATCGCGACCAATGCAACCGGAAACGTTGCGATGAGCAGCGATCCGCGGCAGCGGTCAAACCGCCACGCCGGCGTCAGTGGGGCTTCCGCAAGGTAGCCAAACAGGCGAGGCAGGTGAGTGAATACGTCGGAGCCCGTCGCGGCATCGCCTCGGCGGGTTTCGTTATTGTTAGAGATCTTGCGCTTGATACTTCGTTGCGATCTCGCGCGCAACTTCGCCGATGCGAGCACGCGCCTCGGCGGGAGCGACGACCTCGGCTTGTGAGCCCCAACCCAAAACCCAGCGCACGAGCTCGTCTATGTCGGCGACGCGATAGGTAATCTCGACCGAACCGTCTGCACGCGATTCGACCTCGCGCTCGGCGACGATCCGCGCCGCGGCAGCAGCCTTTGCGACGCGTGCCGCGAAGCGCACGCGAACCTCGGTCGTTTGGTCGGCGTGCAGCACGCCGCTGATCGAGGCCGCGGCAAACGCTTCGACGTTGAAGGTCTCCGGCCGCAAGAAGGTCTTCGCAAGCACGTCGACCTTCGAGACGCTGTCGACGGCAAAGGTGCGCATGTCTTTGCGCGTGTGGTCGTAGGCGACGCAGTATACCCGCCCCGCGTTCACGATGAAGCCGTAGGGGTCGGCGACCCGCTTGCTGGATTTGCCTTCCTTATCCTGATACCGGAATCGCACGCTGCGCGAGCTGCGTTCGGCCGATGACAGCAGCGCGAAGGCGCGCTCGCCTTTCTCGTCAAGGCGAATTTCGGAGAGCCTGAACGCCACGGGCGACGAGGCCTCCACGCGCGCCCGGGCGCTGCGCCCGGCGCTGTCGACGAGCTTCTCCGCCACGTCGTCGATCGAAGCACCGATCGTGCCGCCGATGCTGGCGCCGAGCGAGCGCAACGCGACGAGCCCGAAGAGCTCGCCGCTGCTCAGATCGAGACGCTTGAGGCTGTAACCGCCCGCGAACCGATAGAGGTTTGCGGCGCGATCGAAGTATAACGGAAAGCCGGCGTCCGACAGAATCGCGAGATAGCGGCGAAGACTGCGCGTGCTCGGACGGCGGCTGCCCTCGGCGATGCGATCTTTGAGATCTTCGAACGAATACTGGCCCTGATCGATCGCGTTGAGCAATCGGACGAGCAGCACGACTTTGGAATCGCCTTCGGGCGCGGTCATCCCGCCGGCGGCGATGCCTCCGGTTTCGGGAAACACCCGTCGGGCGCTGTGATCGGAGGCGCAGTCGGCTGCGGCGGCGTCGCGGTTATGCCGATCTGCGCGGGATAGAAGGAGCCGCCGTCGGTCATCGTTTGCACGGTCGCCCGCGTCGTTTGTCCCGGCGGCAGTTCGAACGACGTCACTTGATAGGGCGTCGGCGTGCGCACGCAGCCGATTTCGACCAGACTGTTGCCCACTAAGAAACTGGCGCGCGCCGGGCCGGCGAGCGGTTTGAAATAAAGATAGGCGGTGAAGGGAGACGAGCCGGGATTGTTCATCGTCAGCGCGATGGTGTGCGTGACGCCGTAATCCCCGTAGTCGTGTCCGGCGGCTCCGGAATCGACGCTCGGCGGGGTGGGATCCGTATCGCCGATCACTAGCGTCGCGTCCGGACCGCCTGCGGTATAGGTGAGCGCGTCGGAACCAAAGCCGGCGATTTTGAAGACGCCGGTGCGATGATGTCCGTCGCCGGGGAGAACCGGGCCGGCCAGCAGCGAGCGCGGGTCGCCTTCCGATGAAACGGCGAGCACCGTCACGACGAGCGGCCCGCCGGAGAGAACGCGTAAATCAACGGTCCCGGCGACCAGCTGGCGCAGCGCCATGGGGACCGCGGCGAGCAGGTACGGCTCATCTTGCGAAAGGTTTACGACCACGCCTTCGCCCTGCGCTTTCGTCAGCAGGAAGTTTTTCGTGAGCGTGTGGCCCACGTGCATCACGTCCATGTTGGGACCGGCCTGCGATTCAACCAGCTGCACCGACGTTGGATCTTGCGAGTTGCTCGTGAGCGCCACAACGAGCATGCGCGGGTCGGCCGCGTTATCGTGATAGTAGTAGAGCCGCGTCGGCTGCCCGGCGGCAACGGTGCCGCGGAAGAGCACGCCGTCTTGCGTGACGTGCTCGGGATCGTCGTCGTAAAAGAGCACCGCCGGCGCAAAGGATTCCAGCGCAAGACTCTGCACCGTCACGGTCGTGTTCCCGGATTGATCGAAGTACCGCCCGTTGCCCGCGATTTGAACGGGCACGACGAACTGTTGGCTCTGTCCCGCGGGGAGCGGCGCTGCCGGAACCGGGCTCAAATTTCCGATCGAGATCGTTGCGCCCGGCATCGCTTTCGTTAACCTCGTGACCCAGGCGGTAACTTGCGACGCTAACCAATCGGGACGGACCGGATTGCCGGTAAGGGTGAGCGTCGTTTGCGGCACGATCGTTCCGGCGTTGAACGCTACGCGGATCGGCAGGTCGACACGCCCGCCGTTGGCGTCGACGACGTGCAGCACGTCGTCGCCGGTTGCCTGCGTCGCGGTGATCGTCAGGCTGGTGCCGTCCGGGCTAACGGCGACGTTGACGAGCTTCTGGTCGAGCGTCGTTTGCAGCGGCGGCGTGGCGCCGCCGATCGTGACCACCCGCTGCTGGGCCGGATTCATTTGCACGCTTGACTGGGATAGCGTGAGCGCAGGCGGGGTGGCCTGCGCTACGACGGCGGCGAGAACGAGAGCGTGCACTCGTCTCTAAGTTCGGCGGAGTCCGCTCAGGTTACGGCCGGTTCGGCCGGCGGAGCCGCGGGCGGCTCGACCGACGGGATCTTGGAATACTTCATCTTCTCCGGATCGTCGGGGTCGACGTCACCGAGAATGTGGTCGCCCGAGGCGAACGCGCCCTTGAGCATCTCCTCGGCGAGCTCGTCTTCGACCATGCGTTGAATCGCGCGGCGCAGCGGGCGCGCACCGAACTGCGGGTCCCAGCCCTTTTTCGCAAGCAGTTGCTTTCCGGCTTCGGTGACCTTGAGCTCCATCTCTTGAGCGCGAACTTCCCTCACGACCTTTTGCAGCTCGAGACCGACGATCTGTTCGATCTGCTCGCGACTGAGCTGATGGAAGACGATTACTTCGTCGACGCGATTGAGGAACTCCGGACGGAAGGTTTGCTTGACCTCTTCGAGCACGCGATTCTTCATGCGCTCGTAGGCCTTCACCTCATCCTCGGCCGAGAGCTTCTGCGGACGGAAGCCGATGTCGGTGGTCGTCGTCATTCCGGTCGCGCCGACGTTGCTCGTCATGATGATGACCGAGTTTTTGAAGTCGACTTGACGGCCTTGCGAATCGGTTAGGCGCCCGTCCTCGAGCACTTGCAGCAGCAAGTTGAAAACGTCGGGATGTGCCTTCTCGATTTCGTCGAGGAGCACGACGGAGTACGGCCGGCGGCGCACCGCTTCGGTGAGCTGACCGCCTTCTTCGTAGCCGACGTATCCCGGAGGCGCTCCGACGAGGCGGCTCACCGAATATTTCTCCATATACTCCGACATGTCGATGCGAATCATCGACTCTTCGTCGTCGAAGAGAAATGCGGCGACGCTGCGCGCAACTTCCGTCTTGCCGACGCCGGTCGGACCGAGAAATATGAACGACCCGATCGGACGGCTTGGATTCTTTAGGCCAGCACGCGAACGGCGAATGGCGCGCGTTAGTACCTGAATCGCCTGATCCTGACCGACGATGCGTTCGTGAAGAAGGTCGCCCATCTTGAGAAGCTTTGCCGTCTCGGCTTCCGCCAAGCGGCTCACCGGAATCTTCGTCCACGACGATACGATCTCGGCGACGTTCTCGGCGGTGACCTTGAGAACGCGGTCGCTCGCGGCCTTGCGATCCCGCCACTCTTGCTCGAGATTTGCCTTTTCGAGGCGCAGCTTCTCTTCGCGATCGCGGATTGACGCGGCCTTATCGAACTCTTGGTTTTTGACGACCGCCTCTTTTTCGGCGATCAGCTTGCGCAGTTGCGCGTCCGCTTCGCGAATGGCCGGCGGCGGCAGCGTCGCCTGCAGCCGCACGCGCGAGCTCGCTTCGTCGATAAGATCGACGGCCTTATCCGGTAGGAAGCGATCGGTGATATAGCGGTCGCCGAGCCGCGCCGCAGTCGCGAGCGCTTCGTCCGTAATCTGAACTTTATGGTGCGCTTCGTAACGATCGCGGAGACCTTTGAGAATTTCGATCGTCTCTTCAACGGTCGGCTCGCCGACCATGACCGGCTGGAAGCGCCGCTCCAGCGCCGAGTCTTTTTCGATGTGCTTGCGAAACTCGTTGAGCGTCGTCGCGCCGATGCATTGCAGTTCGCCGCGCGCGAGCGCGGGCTTGATGATGTTGCTGGCATCGATGGCGCCTTCGGCGGCGCCCGCGCCGACGAGCGTATGCAGCTCGTCGATGAAGAGAATGATCTCACCGGCGGCGCCGCGGATCTCGTCCATCACGCGCTTCATCCGCTCTTCGAACTCGCCGCGATACTTCGTTCCCGCAACGAGGCCCGCGAGATCGAGCGTGATGACGCGTCGCTCGCGCAGCGGTTCGGGAATATCGCCTTTGATGACGCGCTGCGCAAGGCCCTCCGCGATTGCGGTTTTGCCGACGCCGGGCTCTCCGATGAGAGCCGGATTATTTTTTGTGCGGCGCGAGAGAATTTGAATAACGCGTTCGATCTCGGTGTTGCGGCCGATGACGGGATCGAGCTTGTTGTCGCGCGCCAGCTGCGTCAGATCGCGACCGTACGCGTCGAGCGTCGGCGTCTTGCTCTTGCCCTTCGGCGCGGCCGGTTGACCTTCGGCGCCGAGCAGCGACGTGGTCTGCACGCGGACCTTCGCGGGATCGACACCCAGGTTGGTCAGCACGCGAGCGGCAACGCCCTCGCCTTCGCGAATCAACCCGAGAAGCAAGTGCTCGGTGCCGATATAGTTGTGGTTGAGCTGACGCGCTTCTTCGAAGGCCAACTCAATCACGCGCTTGGCGCGCGGCGTAAAGACCATTTCCTGCTGGACGGTCTGCCCGCCGCGGCCGACGATCGCTTCGACTTCTTGACGGACTTTCGCCAGGTTGACGCCGAGCGACTCGAGCACTTTGGCGGCCAAGCTCTCGCCCTCGGAGATAATGCCGAGCAGAATATGCTCGGTTCCGATATAGTTATTTCCGAGACGCTGCGCCTCTTCTTGAGCGAGTACGATACTCCGCCGCGCTCGTTCGGTGAAGGGCTCCCACATCGACATCGCTCTGGTCTTCCTTTCCTCTATATTAGACTCTACCCGCCCCAGAGCAGTTTCGTGACCCTTCGACGCCGCTCAGGGTGCACGCCCGCTTTTGCCGCAGGTTTGCCGGGTGGGGCACCTGAACCTCGCTCTCACTATGCCAACCGTCGAGCAAGTTCGGGAAGCGCTCGTTGAAGTCAAAGATCCCGAGTTAAACCTCGGAATTCTGGAACTCGGCCTCGTTTACGACATTACGGCCGAAGGCGAGAACGGCGAGAACGTCAACGTGATGATGACCCTCACTTCGCCGATGTGTCCGGTCGGACCGATGTTCATGCAGTCGGTGAAAGACCACGTGCTGGCAATCGACGGCGTGAAGAACGCCAACGTCGAGATCACCTTCACGCCGCCGTGGGATCCGGCGACGATGGCGTCCGACGACGTCAAAGCAATGCT
>JAMXLK010000082.1 GCA_024281075.1 Vulcanimicrobiia bacterium | reverse complement strand
GATGGTCCGGGGACCAGGCGCAGGTCGTCGTCGCGCTCGAGGTGCCCGCGGTGCTGTACGGCGTCTCGACGAACGTGCCTTGCCCATGCCACGTGCCGGAGAACCGGTCGAGCTGGTCGATCGGCCCGGCGGCTAAGAGCGCGAAGGCAAGGATGAAAACGGCATATTGCATGAGGTCACCATTCGCAACGGCCGTGCCGGAGACCGGCTGCGCCGCGTCGCACCAGGCGGAATGATGCAAAGGGCGCGTCTCATGCGACGGTTGGGGACCGTCGACATCGCGCTCATCGTGATCGGCAGCGTCATCGGCTCGGGCATCTTTCGCACGCCTTCAGTCGTCGCGCACCGTGTGCCCGATGCGGTGCTCGTCTTTGTGGCCTGGACTGCGGGCGGGGTTATTGCACTCTTCGGAGCGTTCGTATTGGCCGAGCTTGCCGCACGCAATCCTGACGATTGTGGGATGTACGGCTACTTTCGCGATGCATTCCATCCGATCGTCGCCTTCGCGTATGGCTGGTCTGCGCTGCTGGCGATTCTCAGCGGCGGCCTCGCTGCGGGCGCGGTGCTCTTCGCGGGATATTTTCTGTCATTAACCGGGCTGCGACTTTTGCCCGCAGTTGTGGCCGCGATCACGCTCGCTGTGCTGGCGCTGCTCAATGCGCTGGGCGTCCGCCAAGGCGCGAACGCGCAACACGTGCTCACCGTGCTGAAGGTCGGTGCGCTCTTCTCGCTCGTGATCGTGGGCCTCGTCGCTCCACCTGCTACGGCGTATTCGACGCTCCGCTTCGCCGGATCCCCGCCGCATGCGATCGGCGCATTGAGCGTCGCGCTGATACCGGTGATCTTTTCGTACGCCGGTGCATACGTGGCAAACTTCATGGCCGCGGAAACGAAGGATTCTGGACGAGCGCTGCCCTGGGGATTGACGTTCGGGATGATCGGCGTAGTCGCGACGTACCTATTCGTAAATTTCGTTTGCGTCCGCGTACTGGGAATCGCTGGTCTTGCCGCTACGGACGTTCCGGTCGCGGCGGTCTTTGCGAGAATCGGCGGCGCGTCGGCAACGCGGCTGGCTTCGATCGTTATCATCGTCACGACGCTGGGCTTCATGAGCAATCGCATGCTTACGGTGCCGCGCCTCTATCACGCGATGGCTGCGGACGGACTGTTTTTTCGCATCGTAGCGTCGGTCGATCCGCGCACGAAGGTACCCGTCGTTGCAATCGTGCTGCAGGCCATAATCGCTATGGTCATTGCGTTGTCGGCGGGCTACGGGCACATCTTGAACTATGCCGTCTCGGTATTGTCGCTATTTAACGGCCTGCTCGCGGTCGCAGTCTTCGTCTTGCGATCGCGCGATCGCCGCGACGGCGTGCAACGTGTTACCGCCTTTCGCGTGCCGTGGCATCCGTTTTCTACCGCGATATACATGCTCGCATCGTTGGGCGTTGCGGTCGCTACGTGCATCGCGTATCCCCTCGACGGCTTGATGGGGCTTGCAATTGTGCTCAGCGCCGTTCCCGTCTATTTGCTCTGGACTCGCGGCCTTGTCGCACGAAAGGCGCAGGCGTAGCGTGCTGCCGTCGCACTTGGAGTGCTCGCGCGACGCAGAGCATCGCGCGCGGGCCGACGAGGTTGCGACGGTTTGTCCGCACGACGGCGGGCCGTGGCTGGTTCGATATGCCGCCGAAGCGTTGCCGCGCGAGAACGTCGCCGCGCGGCCGTGGACGATGTGGCGCTATCGCGAGATGGTGCCGGTCGGTGACGACGAAGAGCCGGTGTCGCTCGGCGAGGGCGCGACGCCGCTGATGGACCTGCGGCGTTTGGCGCGGGAACTGCGCGTCGAACGGCTCTACGTGAAAGACGAATCGCAGAACCCCACGCTCTCCTTCAAAGCGCGCGGCATGTCGGTGGCCGTTACGGTTGCCAAACGCTTGGGTGCGACGTCGCTCGCGGCGCCCAGTGCCGGCAACGCGGGCGGTGCGCTCGCGGCGTACGGTGCACGCGCCGGCCTTCCAGTACGCGTCTACGTGCCACGCGATACGCCGCCGCTGTTGATTCGCGAGATGCGCGGTTACGGAGCCGAGCCGATTCTCGTCGACGGTTTGATCGATGATGCGGGGCGATTGGCGGCAGAGTACGCACGCGAGAGCGGCGCGTTCAACGTTGCGACGTTTCGCGAGCCGTATCGCGTCGAGGGAAAGAAGACAATGGCGTATGAGCTGGTCGAGCAACTCGGCGGCGTCCCCGGCACGATCGTCTATCCGACCGGCGGCGGCACCGGGCTCGTTGCGATGTGGAAAGCGTTTGGCGAGTTGCAGCGGATCGGCTGGATCGGCGACGAGCGCCCCGCCATGATTGCGGTTCAAGCCGAGGGCTGCGCGCCGATCGTCGAGGCCTTTGCGCGCGGCGAGGCGAGTGCGACGCGCATCGCAAACGCGAGTACGCTCATGTGGGGTTTGCGCGTGCCCGGCGGCATTGGCGATCGGCTCTCGTTGCGGGCAGTGCGCGAATCGCGGGGAACGGCGCTTGCAGTCGGCGACGAGGCCGCCGAAGCGGCCGCGCGGGATTTGCGTCGCCGCGAAGGAATCGACGCAACGGTGGAAGGCGGAGCAACCCTTGCCGCGCTGCGCATCCTGTCGGCTCGCGGCGCCGCGTTGGCAGAACCCGTCGTTCTCTTTAATACGGGATCGTCATTGAAGTACGCGCAATGTTTTTAGCGCGCAGCGTGCTGATCGCGGCGGTCGCCGTTGGCGTGCCGGCTCAAGTGACAAGCCAGCTTTCGGCACTCAAAGAAATCGATCGCTTTACCTCGTTACCGCCGGCCGTCGTGGCCGGGCAGTTCACCGTTGACGGCGCCTCAGCGAAAGGCTGGGAGATGGCCGAGCCCGGCGGCAAGTTTAGTGCGACCGACGTGCCGGTGCCGGGCGCGCCCGGGCGGCGTCTGATCTTTGCGGCGTGCAGTGCGCAGCTGTGTTTGATTCACTACGAGCGCGGAGGTATCGCGCACTTCTACGAGCTTCTCGCGCTTTCGCTGACGGCGCACGGATGGGCGGCCGTCTGGAACGTCCGCGGATCGAAACCGATCGCGAGCTTCGATGCGTTGCGTGCTATCCTAAAAACCGGCGCGCTCCCGGCTACGTGGAGCGCGCAAGCGGTCAAGGGCGACTTCTAGCGGACTACACGTAATCGCGCAGCGTTACTTTAACCGTGCGCTGCGTGCCGGTTTTGTCGGCGACGGTGACGGTCACGACGCTTCCCGGCGCCGCAGCGAAGAGACTGCGAACGTCGGCCAGCATCATTGTGCTCGTGGGCGTCCCGTTGACCGCAACGATCACGTCACCGCGCGCAAGGCCGGCATCGGCAGCCGGCGTGCCCGGCCGCGCATCGATCACGAGGACGCTGCCGGCGCGCTTGACGAGGAACAAGCCGGAACGCTCGTAGGCGTCGTGCTCGTTGAAGGCGGCGTTCGGGACGAGCGTCATCGTGCCATTGTAATAATCGAAGGTCACGGTGAAGCGGCGCAGCAGATTGCCGCCGAGATTTGCCGCTACGAACGGCGCCGCGAGCGCGCCGGCCTTCTGCACCGAATAATCCGCGACGAGATCGGTCAGCGTGAGATCGCCGATGCCGATCGTCTGCACGCGCCCGAGCTTGCCGAGCGACGGTCCGCCGAAGCCGAAGCCGGTCACGCCGGGCGCAGTCGTCGTTGCGGGAACGATCTCCGGATGCTCGGCGATGAACGGCGTCATGAAGCTGAT
>JAMXLK010000081.1 GCA_024281075.1 Vulcanimicrobiia bacterium | reverse complement strand
TGCGCGCCGGCGCGAAACTTGAAATCGACGACCGACTCCTGCTGCACGACCGCGTATGGAAGTTTACGGCGTGCAAGGACCGCGCGAACGCCGTCAGCCAGACGTTTTGCAAGCCGCTCCATCTGCGCGTAATACTCCGGATGCGATTCCAGCAGGTCGAGCACGCGATGCGCCATGGCGACGCCGAACGGATTTCCGCCGTGCGTGCCGCCGGTGAACGTCTCTCCGTCAGGTGCGAGAACCGCCATGATGCTCTCGGAACCGCCGAACGCGGCAATCGGGACCCCGCCGCCCATGATTTTGCCGAGCGCGGTGAGATCGGGCGCTACGCCGAGACGGCCCTGCGCGCCGCGCAATCCAAATCGCAGCCACGTGATGACCTCGTCGAATATCAAGAGCGCACCCCAACGGCCGGCACGCTCGCGCAGGCCTTCGAGAAAGCCGTCGACCGGCGCAACGAGGCCCATATTTAGCGCGATCGGCTCGACCACGATCGCCGCAATTTCGTCTTGGATGCCGTGCGCGAGTTCGTCCACGGAAGCGAGATCGTTGTAGCGCGCGACGAGCACGTCGTGCCGCACGCCTTCCGGAATTCCGCCACTTCCCGCCGTGGCGGAGGCACCCGCTGCGATCAAAGCGAGGTCGAAGTGGCCGTGATAGTTTCCGGCAAATTTCAGCACGCGGTCGCGCTTGGTGAACGCTCGCGCGACGCGAATCGCGCTCATCATCGCCTCGGTTCCGCTCGTCACGAAACGCAAACGTTCCATCGACGGAAGCAGCGCGCGGATGCGCTCGGCCAAGCGGACTTCTTCAGAATGCGTGCAACCCCAGACGAAGCCGTTGCGTGCGATTGATTCCAAATCCGTCACCAGCGAAGGATGGGTATGGCCGAACAGCAACGGTCCGTACGCCATGATGTAATCGACGTAGCGGCGGCCTTCTTCGTCGTAGGCGGACGAACCGCGAGCCGCGTGTTGGACGAACATCGGCGAACCGACGCCCCAGCCCGAGCGAACCGGCGAATCGCACCCCCCGGCGAGGACGCCGCGAGCGCGGTCGATAAGCTGCATACCGACGCGCGGTTCGCACGTTCAACTTACGGAGCCTTTGAAGTACACAATGCCCCCAACCGAAATCGAGATTACGCCGCAGACCAACATCCGCGAGCTCGTCGCGGAGCTTCCGGTCGCGGCCGAGGTCATGCGCGCCTTCGGCCTCGGCTGTAGCGGCTGCAGCGTCAGCTCGTACGAAACGATCGAGCAAGGCGCCCGCGCGCACGGCTTGCGTATCGAACCGATCGTCGCCGCGCTGCAGCAAGCGCGCCGCTCCGGTTCGGTTCCGGCGATTCGCGACGAAGACCGGCAACCCGCACGGCGCGCGCCAGGCGCGTTCAGCGGGCGCGCCCACATCGCGCACGTCGTTCCGATCATGTCGGGCAAGGGCGGCGTCGGGAAATCGCTCGTCACCGCATTGATCGCAATCGGATTGCGGCGGCGTCATTTTCGCGTCGGCATCCTCGATGCGGACATCACCGGGCCGTCGATTCCCAAACTCTTCGGGTTGCGCGAACCGCTCTCGATTACGGCCGATCCCGTGAAGCGAACGCCCCAAGGGCAGCCGCAGCCGCTCATTACGCCGGCGGTTTCGCGCAGCGCGATCGAAATCGTGTCGTCAAATCTTTTGAGCGAAAGCGAAGACACCGCGATGATTTGGCGCGGACCGATCGTCGCCGGCGTCATCCGCCAGTTCTACGAGCAAGTCACGTGGAGCGACTTGGACTATTTGCTCGTCGATCTCCCACCCGGCACATCGGATGCGCCGCTGACCGTGCTGCAGTCGCTCTCCATCGACGGCGTGGTGCTCGTTACGATGCCGCAAGCGCTGGCAACGATGGTCGTGCGCAAAGCTGCGAATCTCGTTCATCAGCTCAAGAAACCCATTCTGGGCATCGTAGAAAACATGTCGTATTTCGAGGCGCCCGACACGGGAACGCGGTACGAAATCTACGGCCCATCCTATGCGGCGCGCGTCGCCGAACTCGCTCGTGCGCCGGTGCTGGCGCGCATCCCAATCGATCCGCGCAAAGCGCAGCTTGCCGACGAGGGGCGCATCGAAGAGCTCGACGATCCCATCTGCGATGTGCTCGCCGAACGGCTGCTCGGCGCGATTGAAGCGCACCCGAAACCCAAGGAGACGATATCGATCATCTAGCATGCACGCTTCCGGCGAAACGGTGGAATAATTTGCGCCATGCCACGCAAGTATTGGTCCCGAGACGTAACCGAGAACAGCAACGCGCTCGACCTGGAGCGCAGCGTTTTCAGCAAGGACGATCCCAAGGCAATCGCGCGCTCGCTCAAGCGATCGGCGGAGCGGAGCACGCGCCGCAAGAGCTCGCCCTATCGTTCCGCGATGTCGATGCTGACGTTCTATATCAACCGGGCCGGCAAGAATTTGCCGAAAAAGCAATTGAAAGTTTTGGAAGCCGCAAAAGACGAGCTGCGCGCGGCGTACGGACGCTAGGGGAAAGGTACGAGCGATGAAGACACGCACTCTGCTGCTCGGTCTCGGAGCAGGTATCGCGGCGGGTTACGGCGTGCTGCGTACCGTGGAAGCGCTTGCGGAGTGGCGGGATCCGTCGCCGGCACGCGACAAAGATGCCGTCGCCTATGCGACGATTCGCCGGCGATTGGAAGTCGCCGATACGGCGCGTGCCATGGCGGGCTTCGTTGCATTCGCATACGGGCCGTTGGCCGCGCAGCTGGATCGCGCGACGCAACGTGCACCCGTTTGGCTGCGGCCCGCACTCTTCTTCGCTCCGCTCTCCGTCCTTGGCGCGGTCGCCGATCTCCCCGCCTCGTTCGTCCAAGGCTACACGCTGGAACGGCGCTTCGGATTGAGCGATCAGCCGCGTCAAGCCTGGCTTGTCGACTACGCGAAAAGCGCGTTAATCGGCGCGGCGCTCTCGGCATTCTTGGGAACGCTGCTCGGCACGGCGGTACGTCGTGCGCCGCGGCGCTGGCCGTGGCTCGCCGGAGCGGGGACGCTCCCGCTCTTCGTCGCCGCCAACGTGATCGTTCCGCTCTACGTGCTGCCGCTCTTCAATAAATTCGAACCCGTCATCGGCTCGCTCGAAATGCGATTACGCGCGCTGGCAGCCCGCTTCGGCGTGGGCGACGCCGCAATTCTTCGCATGGACATGAGCCGGCAGACGCGCAAGGCCAATGCCTTCGTGACCGGGATCGGACGAACGCACCGAATCGTTCTCGGCGACACGCTCATCGAGCACTTTCCCGAAAACGAAACGGAGTTCGTCGTCGCTCACGAGCTCGGCCATTACGTCAATAAAGACACGTGGCGCATGATCGCACTCGGCGAGCTGCTCGCGTTGACGCTCTTTCTCATCGCCAACGCCGCGGCGTCGCGCGAAGAACGCGAACGGCTGCGCGACCGCCCGTTGCTCATCGTGCGAATCTATGCGCTCATGCTCGTTGCAACGCAAGCGTTGCGGCCGCTGCTCTTCGCCTTCTCGCGGTCGCGCGAGTGGGCCGCGGATCGCTTCGCGACGGCCGCGACGCGCGATCCGCAAGCCGGAGCCGCGGCGTTCCGACGGCTGCGCGATCAGAATCTCGCCGACGAAGATCCGCCGGCGTGGTACGAGCTCTTCTTCGCATCGCACCCTTCGCTGCGCGCACGCATCGCCGCGCTCGAGGAGAGTAGCTAAGCGTCGAAGCGGGTCATCCTTCGACGAAGCTTGTCCTGAGCGAAGTCGAAGGGCTCAGGATGACACTGGGGCGAGTACCAAGCCATGACGCCAGGTCCGTTTTCTGAAAAACGGAGGCACCGCCCAGTTCCGCGCGCAGCTCGCCGAAAAGGCCGAATCCTTCGGCGAAAGCATCGTGCTTGTGGATCGATTCTTCGTTGACTTGGCTGGCGAAGACAAACGTTTCGTCGCCGAGATCGGCGTACATATCGAGCGAGCGCGCCAGGATCCCGCGTACGACGTCCTCGACGAAACGCGGGTTCTGGTGCGCCTTATTGACGACGAAAAACTCGTCGGGCCGCTTGAGCAGATCGTACGTCTCGCTCGACATCGAATTTTCGACGATTTCAACCAGGTCTTCGGCGCGAATCGCGCCGGCGTCCGCTTCATCCACGCCGAGTAGAATGGAGCCGCGGCCGCGCTGATTGTGCGTCGCAACGGGCAGCGCGTCGAGCGCCCGCGTTGCATCGGCTTCGCTGAAGCCCGTATCGAGGAGTTGGCGCATCGAATGCTCGCGCACCATCGCCTGCGCGCACGGACAGGCCGTCATTCCTTCGGCTTCAACGCCGACGACCCGCCGCGTTCCGTTCTCGTCGGCATGCGCGATTCCGATCAGCGTATACGTTTCCTCGCCGCGTTTGCCGCTGACCGGCGTCCAGCGCTCCAAACCGAATTGCGCGCGCAGACGGACGTCGGCCCGGACGGCGCGCTGGCTTCGAACGATCTCGCGCGCAATCGCTTCTACGAGCCGCTCGATACGCGCGGGCTTTCGATCGCGCCCGAGTACGTCGAGCGCCGCCTCTTCCAGGATCTCGGCGAAACGGGACATATGCACGCCGGACTTATCGGGCGCCAAATCCGCGACCATCGTAAACTCGCCGTTGTAGACCTGCGCGCGGCCGTCTACCTCGAGGTGAACCACGCGGCGCACCCGCGAGACGCCGGCGCGATTGAGCGCGAGGCGAATCTCCGGCGCTTCGGACTGGCGATCCGTGTCGAAATGCAAGCTGCGCTCGCGGCGTCGTACCTCGCCGTCGACCGGCGCGCTGACGAGATGCGGCGCGATTTCGGCGAGCGGCGCGAGGTTATATGGGCGGCCTTCTAAGTTCGGCTGAAGCAAAGCGCCGTCGGAGAAGAGCAGATCGACGTCGATTGGACGCGGAGCCAACTTGGCGGTCGTGTGGGCGCGTCCGACGGCCAGCTCGACGTCGCGCGCAAAGCGCTCGAACGCTTGCGCATCGAGGTCGCTATAGAGCGCTGCCGCGACGTTCAAGTACGGTGGTCCCTCCGCTCCGCCGGCCGCCGGCGACTCGTAAAACGATGAAACGGCTGAGATCTTTGCGCGCGACCGAAACCGCTGCAGCGCCGTCAGAATGTTGCTCTGACGATCGCCCAGATTCGATCCGATGCCGATGTAATAGACGTGCACGTGCCCTAAGCTTCGAGCCGGCGGGCCGGAATTCCGTACGAACGCCGCGTAGTGAGGCGTGCGATGCATCAGAACGGCCTCTATCCCTACCTTCTCGATCCGAAGCTGACGCAACAAATTTGGGGCGGCGACGAGCTCGTGCGCGTCTATGGTAAGCGCGGCGATCCCAACGCGAAGCTCGGTGAATCCTGGGAGTGCTGGGATACCGATCGCGTACTCAACGGCGACCTCGCCGGCTCGACCGTCGCCGACTTGCGCGTGCGGCTGGCTTCCGAGCTGCTCGGCAACATCGACGCGTCGAGAATTTTTCCCGTGCTGACCAAAATCATCACCGCGCATGACTGGCTCTCGGTGCAAGTGCACCCCGACGACGCCTACGCGCAACGCGTCGAACATCAGCCGTTCGGCAAGACCGAATGTTGGTACGTGCTCGACGCACAGCCAAAGGCGCAGATCGTCTACGGTTGGAATCGCGATACGTCGCGCGCCGAGTACGAGCGCCGCGTCGCCGACGGAACGCTGGGCGAGCTACTGCGCTACATCGAACTGAAGAAAGGCGACACCGTCTACATTCCGCACGGGATGGTTCACGCGATCGGACCGGGCTTGACGATATTCGAAACGCAGCAAGCTTCCGACCTCACCTATCGCATGTTCGACTACAATCGTCTCGGCATCGACGGTAAGCCGCGCGAGCTGCACGTCGAAAAGGCCGCTGACGTTCTCGATTATACGGCGACGACCGGCGGAACACTCGCGCAGATCGATTATAACTTTGAAGGGCTCGATCGAACTGCGCTCATCGCCGACGAGCATTTCGTCGTCGAACGAATCGTCGCGACCGGCGAGCCGGCATCGATGGAGACGCAGGCGCGACCGCTGATCATCATGTCGCTCGACGCCTCCCTCGACGTCGCGATCGGCGAATCGTCGGTTACGCTGCGTCCGTATCAAACCACACTCGTTCCCGCCGGATGCCGATGGTGCACGGTCCGCGCTGAGAGCAGCGGTCGAGCACCGTTCATGTTCGTGACGCCGCCGGAGCGCCGCACGGAGCTGCCGTCACGCCTGATCGCGGCCGGCGTCGCGCAAGACCGGATCGACGCGTTCATGGAGCAGTTCTGACCGAGCGCGACCACGACGGGAGCCTGCTCGCCGGCACGATCCGTGCCGACGAGCTCGCCGAATGCTACGGTACGCCGCTGCTTGTCGTGGATCTCGATGCCGTGGATGCAGCGATCCTGCGCCTCGCGAGCTCCTGCTCGCGCGCGCCGCTCGACGTCTCGTACGCCGCAAAAGCGTTCGCGACCATCGAGTTCTTACGGCATCTGCGCAGGCACCCAATCGGCGTCGACGTTTGCTCGATGGGCGAGCTGGTGACCGCCGAACGTGCCGGCATTTCTGCGCAACGCCTCACGCTGCATGGAGCCGGGAAGACGGACGACGAGCTGCGCGCCGCGTGCGATGGACGCGTCGGCTTCATCGCCGTTGACGGTCTCGAAGAGCTGCGGCGTTTGGATGCTCTTGCGCGCGACGGATGCGGGGCGCGAATCCTCCTTCGCCTCAACCTCGGCATCGACGCGCGCACGCACGCATTCGTAAGGACGGGCGGCGACGATACGAAGTTCGGCATCCCGGCACGCGACGAAGCGGCCGCACTTGCGATTCTGCGCGATTGCCCGCAGCTTCATTTTGCCGGACTGCACGCGCACGTCGGTTCGCAGATTTTTGATGCGGAACCGTACGTTGAAACCGCGGCCGCGCTGATGGATGCGGCGGTTCGCGCCGTCCGGGCGGAGCTTGTAGCGGAGCGCGTTGTGATCGGCGGCGGCTTCGGAGTTGCCACATCTTTCGACAGCCGTGGATCATTTGACGTCAGCGCTGCAATCGGCGCGGTCGACCGGTACGTTGCGCAACGCGCGCGCGAAGCTGAGCTCGCGCCGATTCGTTTGGGCATCGAACCGGGACGCGCGATCGTCGCGGAGGCAGGTACCACGCTCTATCGCGTGCTCGCGATCAAGCGTCAATCGCAGCGCACGTTCGTCGTGGTCGACGGCGGCATCGCTGAAAATCCTCGTCCGGCGCTCTACGGCGCTCGCTACGAGGTCGTTACCGTCGCGCCAAGCGCCGGCGACGAAGTGGAAGTGACGCTCTGCGGGCGCTCGTGCGAGAACGACGAGCTCGGTACGGCGCGGCTTGCGCAAAACTTGCGCAGCGGCGATCTCCTGGCAATGCGCGCGACCGGCGCCTATACGTACAGCATGGCCGGGAACTACAATCGGTTTCCGCGACCGGCGGTTGTGGGCGTCGCCGGCGGATTGCATTGGCCGCTCGCCCGTCGCGAGAGTATCGACGACGTGCTGGCGAGCGACGACGTCGGCGAACCGGTCGAACTTGAATCCGGCAGGCGGCCTGCAGCGTTCTAAGAGACGTATGAGCACGCAAACCGCAACCTTTGCAGCCGGTTGCTTCTGGGGCGTCGAGGACGCCTTTCGACGCGTTCCGGGTGTCCTCGACGCCGTATCGGGCTATACCGGCGGCAACGTGGAAAACCCGACGTATCGCCAGGTCTGCAACCACACCACGGGCCATGCCGAGGCCGTCGAAGTGACCTTCGATCCCGAGAAAGTCGAGTACGAGACGCTCTTGAACGTTTTTTGGCAGATCCACGATCCGACGCAGCTCAACCGCCAGGGGCCGGACGTCGGCGATCAGTATCGCTCGGCGATCTTCACGCACGGCGACGCTCAGGCGCGCGCCGCAATTGCTTCGCGCGATCGCGAACAGGCAAATCACAAGCGTCCCGTCGTCACGCAAATCGTGCCCGCGCCGCGCTTCTGGCCGGCGGAAGAGTACCATCAGCGCTATTTCGAAAAGAACGGCGGCGCATGCCACATCGTACCGACGGTGCATCGATGAATCGCTCGGCTTTTATCGCCGGCTCGGCCGTGGCGGCACTCGGCTTTGGCGCGCTATCTCCAAGGCGCGCACCCGCGTTGCAAACCTACGAGGTGACGCACACCGACGCGCAATGGCGCGCACTCTTAAGTCCGGATAGGTACGACATTCTGCGCCGCGGCGGAACGGAGCCGCCGTTCTCGAGCCCGCTCATCAAGGAGACGCGTTCGGGCATTTATCGCTGCGCCGGCTGCAGCCTCGCACTCTTCTCCTCGAAAACCAAGTACGATAGCGGCGACGGCTGGCCGTCGTTTTGGACCGTGCTGCCCAACGCGACGCGCACGCAAGCCGACTACGTGCTCGTCGAAGAGCGGACAGAAGTCCATTGCCGCCGTTGCGGCGGGCATCTCGGCCATATCTTCGACGATGGCCCGGCGCCGACGCACCTTCGTTATTGCATCGACGGTCTCGCGCTGCACTTCGTTCCCGGCGCAGCGTAAAGCAATCCGCTTTGCAGATCCTCATTACCAACGACGACGGAATCGATTCGCCGGGAATTGTGGCGCTCGTCGAAGAGCTCGCGCCGAATCACCAGCTCGTCATCGTCGCCCCGGCGGGTAATCGCAGCGGTGTTTCGCATGCGATCACGTCGGACGAAGCGATCACCATGGAACGGCGCGGCGATTTGGAGGTTACTGCCTACGCCTGCTCCGGAACTCCGGCCGACTGCGTCTTTTTAGGCGCAACGGAACTTTCATCGCGGCCGCAACTCGTGATCAGCGGAATCAATCACGGTCCCAATCTTGCCGACGACGTCAACTATTCCGGCACCGTGGCGGGCGCCGTCGAAGCGTCGCTGCTCGGAATTCCAGCGCTCGCCGTCTCGCTTGCGTCGAATCACGAAGAGCCGCTCGCGCGCCGTTACTGGGAGAGTGCCGCGGCGATCGTGCGCCGCTGCCTCACAACGGCGGACGAACATCTGCGCGACGCGTCGTGTTATTGGAATTTGAACGTGCCGAACCTGCCGCTCCACCAAATCGCGGGCATCGCGGTGACGCGCCTCGGGCGCAAACGGATTTGCGGCCGAATGGTCGGTCAAGAACACGATGGGGCAACGCGTTACTATCGCGCGTGGGAATCGCCCTTCGAAACGGATCGCGAGACGCTCGGCACCGATATCGGCGCCGTGCACGCGGGTTACGCCAGCCTTACGCCGCTGCTGCTGGATCGTACCGCGGAATCAGGTTTGGACGCGCTCTCGGTGCTCACGACGCGGTAGCGCCGCGGTAGACGCCGTCCCGCAACCTCCGCGACCGGGGCCAACCGGCGCATCAGGGCTTCGAACTGCGCGCAGTCGAGCGATTGTGCGCCGTCGGAGAGCGCACTCGCCGGATCGGGATGAACCTCGATCAGCAATCCGTGCGCGCCCGCGGCAACGCTTGCGACGGCGATCGGCGGAACGAGCCGCGCGATGCCGACGGCGTGGGACGGATCGACGATGACCGGCAAGTGCGTCATGTCCTCGAGCAGCGGAACGACGGAAATGTCGAGCACGTTGCGCGTTGCGGGATCGAACGAGCGCACGCCCCGCTCGCAGAGCACGACGCTTTCGTTACCGCCGAGCAGCACGTACTCGGCGGCGAGCAGCCACTCTTGCACGGTTGCGGAGAGCCCGCGCTTGAGCAGCACCGGCGTCCGGGTCGCACCGGCCTCGCGCAGCAGCGGAAAATTCTGCATGTTCCGTGCCCCGATTTGCAGCATGTCGGCGTACCGCACGACCTTCTCCACGTCGCGAGGATCCATCACTTCCGTTACGACGGCGAGATGATGCCGATCCGCGGCGTGGCGCAAGAGCTTCAGGCCTTCTTCCCCGAGGCCTTGAAACGAATACGGCGACGTACGCGGCTTGTACGCGCCGCCGCGCAGAACGTTGGCGCCCGCCGCGGCAACCGCACGCGCCGCCGTTTCGAGCTGCTCGGCGGATTCGACGCCGCAGGGACCCGCGCAAATCGCGATCTCGTCGCCGCCGAACGTCGCGCCCGTACGCAAACGAACGACGGTCCGCTCCGCGCGCGCGTCGCGCCGGACCAAGCGATACGATTGCGGAACGTTCACGCCTCGCTCCATCGGAGCCCGCTTCGACGCGGGCCTAGGCCCTCATCCTCTCCGTATGAGGAGGCGAAGTCCCGCGGACCGTATCAAATTGTCCGCAATGGAGCACGTCGCAGTTACGGGGCTGGGAGTCGTATCGCCGGTCGGTAGCACGACTGCGTCGTTTTGGCAGCGTCTGCTGGAAGGCAAGCGTGCCATCGCGCCGATGCCGGACGGCGCCCGCCTGTCCGGCAACCGATTTTGGGCCGCAGTCGACGATGACTTCTTGGGAAGCACCTCGTTGCCGCAAACCGCGCTTCGAAATACGGATCGGTTCACGCAATTCGCCATGGTGGCCGCACATGAGGCGCTCGAGCAAGCGAATCTCGAGCCGCCGCCGGAGACCGCCGTAATTTTGGGCAACACGATGGGCGGTTTTCCGTTCGTCGCCGAATCGCAGACGCGTTTTCTCGACGGTTCGCGCAACGTCACGCCGAAATTGATGGCGCTCGTCATTCCCAACATGGCGAGTGCGTTCATCGCGATGCATTGGAAACTGCACGGACGGCAGCTCGCGGTCAGCACCGCCTGTGCATCGTCGCTCGACGCAATTGGCCTTGCGGCCGGAATGATCGAACGCGGCGAGATCGAGACCGCGATTGCTGGCGGAAGCGAAACGCTCTTGAGCCCGATCGTCTACGAGAGCCTCGTGCGTGCCGGTGCACTGTCACGCAATCCCGACGCGGCGAGTGCTTCCCGGCCGTTCGACGTCGATCGCGATGGTTTCGTCATGGGCGACGGCGCCGGTATTGTGGTGCTCGAACGCACGGAGCGCGCGAACGCGCGCGGCGCGCGCATACTGGGGCGGGTTCGCGGCTACGGCTCCGTCGCCGATGCGTACCACATCACCTCACCCGAGCCGTCAGCGCGATACGAGGTGCAAGCGATGCGCGAAGCTCTCCAAGCTTCGGGCGACGCAGAAGAGACATGTCACGTCGTCTACGCGCACGCCACCGGCACGATCGTCGGCGACGCTGCCGAAGCGAAAGCGATCGATGAGGTCTATGCCGATCGTCCGGCAATCGTAACGTCGATCAAAGGGCATCTGGGCCATAGCATGGCAAGCGCGGGCGCGATGTGCGCGATCGCCGGCATTACCGGCATGCACGAAGGCCGGATCCCGCCGACGATGGGAACGCAGCACGTCGATCCGTCCTCACGCTTCGAGCTGGTCACCGCGCGACCGCGCGCGTATTCGTACTCGGCCTTTCAGGTAAATGCATTCGGCTTTGGCGGGCAGAACGCTTCACTGGTGATCTCTCGATGAACCTTCTCGTGAAAGGCACGAGCGGGCCGTTAACCGGTGCGGTACAAGTGCCGAATTCGAAGTATCACGCTCACCGCGCTCTGATCCTGGCGTCGCTTGCGCCGGGAACCAGCCGTATTCTCGGCCTCTCCGACGCGCGCCACGTGCAGTACACGATGGACGTGCTGCGCGCGCTGGGCACAAAAATCGAGGTCGATGGCGAGACGCTGCTCGTTACCGGCGGCCCGTATCACGTCAAACGCAAAGTGGTTTCGGTCGGCAGTTCGGGTTCGACGCTTTACTTCATGATCGGATTGGCGGCGCTCGCCGACGCTCCGATCACGCTCACGGCGCAAAAATACTTCCGGCGTCGTCCGGTGGGGCCGTTGTTGGATGCGCTCGCACAGATGGGCGTGAAGTTCGAATCGGCGCAGGGCTGTCCGCCGATCGCCGTCACGCCGAGCCGGCCGCGCGGCGGCGGAATCGTCATTCCCGGCACGCTCTCGCAATGGATCTCGGGACTCTTGCTGCTCGCGCCGTTCGCGCGGATGCGGACGGTTATCGAAGTCGAAGGCGAACTCAACGAACGTCCCTATATCGCACTGACGGCCGAAATGATGCAGGCCTTCGGTTTACACGTTCGCATCGCACGGGACTGGCGCCGTTTCGAAGTCGATCCCGGACAGCAGCCGCATGCCGCGACGGTCGAACTGCCGCCCGATATCGGCTCGGCCGCGTTCGGACTCGCCGTCACCGCGATTCATCCCTCGAACGTGCTGTTTCGTGGATTGCAAAAGCTGCCCGGCGAGCTTCCCGATCATCCCGAAGGCGCGTTCATGGATATCGTCCGCGAGATGGGGCTGCCGATGGTTTACGATGCGCAAGCGCGCGCCGTGCGCGTGCAGCACGACGGCATTGAGCTGCACGGGTTGAGCGTGGACTGCCGTGACATTCCCGATATGCTGCCGATATTGACGACGCTCGGGACTTTCGCGCGCGGGGAAACGATTTTGGAGAATATTCGGCACGTGCGACTAAAAGAATCGGATCGCGTAGCGGCGATGCTTCAGCTCAACCGGATGGGCGGACGCGTCGAGCTGCACGACGACCGCCTCGTCGTCCATGGCATCACCAAGCTCTTCGGCACGCACTTATCCTCGTTCAACGATCATCGAATTCTCATGTCGCTCGCGGTCGCGGCGTCGCGAGCCGAGGGTCAGAGCACGCTGACCTATCCGAACGCGTACCGCATCTCGTATCCGCGATTCCTCGAAGCGATGCGCAGCATCGGCGTGCCGATGTCGATCACCGACGCGCCGGCGAACGGCCGGCGCCACACCGCGAAACCCGACCGGCACATGCTCAAGCCCGACCAGGCCGCGGCGCTCACGCTCGACGAGGTATTCCGGCGCAACGCGAGCGAGATGCCGCTCGAGCTCGCGGTCGTCGAAGCGCGCAACGGAAGCGATGCGACGCTGACGTGGCAGGAGCTGCTCGACAGAGTCGAGCGAACCGCCACGTTGCTGCTGCAGCTGGGCGTCCGGCCCGGCGATTGCGTCGCGTATCAGTTTCCGAACTGTTTGGAGTTCGTCGTCATTTCGCTAGCGATATTGCGCGCCGGCGCAATCTGCTGTCCGTTGATGCCGATCTTCCGGGAACGCGAGATTGCCTTTTGCCTGCGCCGCTCCGGGGCGCGCGTGCTGATCGTGCCGGACGAAGCGCGCGGCCGTCATCATGCCGGCGAAATCGCGTCGCTTTTGCGTGAGGCTTCGATCTTCAGCGGCGATTTGCCACTGCGTCTCGAGCACGTCGTCGTCTCGACGACCGGACGCAAGACGCATCCGCTGCCCGCGGCCGAGTATCAAAACGGTCCGGTGCAATGGCTGCGCTTTCAAGAGGCCGTGCAGGCCGTCACGATCGATTCGGCGGCGCTCGACGCACGCCGCACGGCGCCGAACGCGCTCGTGCAGCTGCTCTTCACCTCGGGAACCTCGGGCGAGCCCAAAGGCGTTTTGCACCGCAACGACGTGCTTATGCGTGCCGCCGCAATGGAAGTCGAGCACCTCGGACTGAACGCACACGATCGTATCTTCATTCCGTCGCCGCTCGCGCATCAGACCGGATTTCTTTACGGCATGTGGCTGGCGATCGTTATGGGAGTTCCGCAGATCGTGCAGCCGATCTGGAACGCGCACCGGGCGCTGCGCGCGCTCAACGATTGGGATGGAACCTTCGTCCAGGCGGCGACGCCGTTCTTGGCCGACGTCATGCAGGCCGTCGACGAAGGGGAGCGGCCGCCCGCGGCGCTGCGCATTTTCGTCGCAACCGGTGCGGCGGTGCCGCGCGGACTCGCCGAGCGCGCGACGCGCATTCTGGGCACCGCGGTCTGCGGCGCATGGGGAACGACCGAATCGTGTCTCGGATCGCTCGCCGCGCCGGCGGACGAACCCGCGAAGGTCTGGGGCACCGACGGACGCGCGCTGCGCGGAATTCACTTGCGCATCACCGACGCTCAAGGGCGCGTGCTGCCGGCCGGCGAGGAAGGACACTTCGAGGTCCAATCACCGACGATGTTCGAGGGTTACGTCGATCATCCGGAGTGGACCGCCGCGGCGTTTACGCCCGACGGCTGGTTCCGCACCGGCGACCTCGGGGTGATGGACGAGTCGGGCTACATTCGCATTACCGGACGCGTGCGCGACGTGATCAATCGCGGCGGTGAAAAAATCCCGGTCGCCGAGGTGGAACAGCTCTTGAGCGACCATCCTGCGGTCGCGGAGATCGCAATCGTCGCAATGCCCGACGCGCGGCTTGGCGAACGCGCCTGCGCTTTCGTCGTACTTCGCCCGCGGGTAGCGTTCGATTTCGAGCGCATGCAACATTACCTCGATGCGTGTCAAGTCGCGAAGCAATACTGGCCCGAGCGCCTGGAGCTCGTCGAGGTACTGCCGCGAACGCCGTCGGGCAAGGTCCAGAAATACGTTTTGCGCGAACGCGCGCACGGCTTGCGCCCGCACGAACGCGTGAAGGAAGCGATTTCGTGAAGCAGCTCGAGCGCGAACCGGCGTTGGACGAACGGGCCTTCGCGGCGCTCAAAGCAGAGATCGCCGCATACGTTGCGGGACCGGCCGAAGAATGGGCGGAGCGAATCGAACGCGAGCGCCGCGTGCCGCTCGAGCTTTGGGACGAGCTGCGCGATCGCGGATACCTCTCGCTTGCCGCACCGGCAGAGTACGGTGGACGCGCGATTCCGTTTACACGCTTTCTCGAGCTGATCGAGCTCTTCTCGATGTCGCATGCGTCCATCCGGATGATCGTGCACGTCGTCAACGGCACTTGGCGTGCGATGGACCGCTTCGCGAACGACGAGCAGCGGCAAAAGTTCATCATTCCATCGGTGAACGGCGCGATGAAGATTGCGTTTACGCTCACGGAACCGACTGCCGGCACCGGCGCCGATTTGCGCTGCAGCGTCGAACGCGAGGGCGATACGTATTATCTGAGCGGTCAAAAGCACCTCATCACGTTCGGCACGATCTGCGATTATTGGCTGCTCTTTGCGCGGCTCGCCGGTACGCGCGGCGCCGACGGCACGGTCGCGTTGCTCGTGGATCGCCGGGCAGCGGGCGCAACGGTCGTCGAGATGGAGGAGTCCATGGGCGTGCGCGGGACCGACCACGCGCTCCTGACCTTCGATCGAACGCCGGTTCCGATTGCACATCGTCTCGGTGAGGAAGGGCAGGGCCTCGACGTCGCGCTCGGCGGTTTTCTGACACCCAGCCGTATCTCGGTCGCCATGAGCTGCGTTGGCTTGGCCCGTCGCGCGCAAGAGCTGGCGATCGCATACGCGCGCCGGCGCGAAACCTTCGGCAAGCGGCTCGAACAGCGTCAAGCGATTCGGTTCATGATTGCCGAGAACGCGACCGATATCGAAGCGGCGCGCCAGCTCGTGCTTCACGCCGCGCGTCAGTGGGAAAGCGGAAATCCCGACGCGGCGATGCTCTCGTCGATGTCGAAGTTGCAAGCCGTCGAGATGCTCACGCGCGTCACCGACAAAGCGTTGCAGATTCACGGCGGAATCGGCTTCTGGCAACCCAATGCGATCGAGCGCGTCTATCGCGACGCGCGGGCGCAGCGCTTCGAAGAGGGGACGAACGAAATTCAAAAGACCGTAATCGCCCGCGAGCTGCTCGGCGGGAGCAGCGCGTGAGCAGGCGCTTCGACTCCGCTCAGCACAGGCGCTTCGAGGGAAAAGTCTCGCTCATCACCGGCAGCTCGCGCGGCATCGGGCGGGCGCTCGCGCTGACGCTCGCACGCCAGGGTGCCTCAATCGTCGTCAACTACGTTCGCAACGCCGAGCTGGCAGCCGAAGCCGTTGCTGAAATCGAAAGCTTGAGTTCGCGCGCCATCGCCGTGCAGGCGAACATGGAGAATCCCGAAGAGATCGACGTGCTCTTCGAGCGCACCGCCGCCGAGTTCGGACGGCTCGATCACTTCGTCTCGAATGCCGCCGCCAGCTCGTTCAAGAAAGTGCTCGAGCTAAAATCCCACAATCTCGATCGTTCTTTCGACTTGAACGTTCGAGCGTTCGTTCTGGGCGCGCAACGGGCGGTCAAACTGATGAGCGGGGGCGGCCGCATCGCGGTGCTCTCCAGCTACGGCAGCATCCGCGCATATCCGACGTATGCGAATCTCGGCTCCAACAAGGCCGCGGTCGAAGCCTTCGTACGGTACATGGCCGTTGAGTTCGCGCCGCTCGGCATCAACGTCAATGCGGTCAACGGCGGGTTGATCGATACGGAATCGTGCGCGTACTTCTACGAGCGCGTTCCGGGCATGGCGCCCATGGATTCGGTGCTGGCGAAAATTCCCAAGGGCCGTATGGGCTCACCGCAGGAGGTCGCCGACACGATCGCGTTCTTGCTCGGCCCCGAATCGGAGTACATTACCGGACAAACGATCTGCGTGGACGGCGGCTTGAGCGTCATCGCTCCGCCGTTCTACTCCGAAACGTCGCCCCCGCTTTCGCTGACGTAGCGGCGGCCATGTTCGAGCACGCGCTGGCGGCCGGCCGCATCGGCACGCTCGACCTACCCAATCGCATCGTGATGGGCTCGATGCATCTCGGCTTCGAGCACGACGGCGACGCGCTCGCCGCGTTTTACGCCGAACGCGCGCGCGGCGGCGCCGGATTGATCGTCACCGGCGGATCGTGCGTCAATCGCGCGGGCGCCGGCGGTCGAAACTACAGCTTCATCAATGAGGACGATGCTGCGGCACCTTTACGGCAGGCGGTGGATGCCGTGCACGCGGCGGGCGGCCGAATCGCACTGCAACTCTTCCATGCCGGCCGTTATGCGCTGCGGTCGTCGTTTGGAATCGCGCCCGTCGCGCCGTCGGCGATTCCGTCGCGTTTCTCGCCGGATCCGCCCCTTGCGTTGAGCGGCGATGAGATTGTAGCGACGATCGAGGATTTTGCGCGCGGCGCGCGGCGCGCGCGCGAGCTCGGCTTCGACGCGGTTGAAGTGATGGCGTCGGAAGGCTATCTCATCAATCAGTTTCTCTCACCCGTGACGAATAAGCGCGACGACGCGTGGGGCGGTGATTTGGAACGCCGCATGCGCTTCGCGCGCGAGATTCTACGCGCTATTCGCGCTGCCGCGCGTGCGGAGTTTCCGGTGATATTCCGCATCTCGGGCGCCGACTTGATGCCCAACTCGACCACCGGCGAAGAGACGCTCGCGTTTGCGCGCGCACTCGCCTCCGACGGCGTCGACGCGCTCAACGTCGGCATCGGCTGGCACGAATCACCGATTCCGACGGTGCAGCACCTCGTGCCCAGCGGCATCTGGGTGCCGTATGCCGCCGCCGTAAAGAGTGCAGTCGGCTCGCTCGCGGTGATCGCGAGCAATCGCATCAACTCGCTGCAGCGCGCCGACGAAGTCTTAGCGGCGGGCAGCGTCGATTTCATCTCGATGGCGCGGCCGTTCTTGGCGGATTCGCAGATCGTCGCCAAAGCGGCCCGCAACCAATCTGTGCTCGTGAACACGTGCATCGCCTGCAATCAAGCCTGCATCGATCGCTCGCTGCTCGACGAGCCGGTCTCGTGCATGGTCAATCCACGTGCCGGGCGCGAGCGCGAGTTCGCCGAAAACGGCGTCGCACCGAAACAGCGCCGGCGCTTCGCGGTAGTCGGCGGGGGGCCCGCCGGCATGGAAAGCGCGCGCGCATTGGCGGCGCTCGGCCATGCAGTCGAGCTCTTTGAGGCGCAGGACGAACTCGGCGGCCAATTTCGCATGGCACGGCGCATTCCGGGCAAAGGCGATTTCGGCGAGACGATTCGTTACTACACGCACGAGCTTGCGCGGCTGGGTGTCATCGTGCGGTTGTCTACGAAGGTCGCCGGCGCCGAAATGCTGCGCGGCTTCGACGGCATCGTGCTCGCGTCGGGCGTGCTGCCGCGCCGCGTTTCAATGCCTGGCTCGGATATGCCGCACGTCGTCTCGTACGCGGACGTCTTACTCCACGGCTGCACCGTCGGCGAGCGCGTCTCGATCGTCGGCGCGGGCGGCATCGGCGTCGACGTCGCGCATTTTTTAAGCTTCGGCGAAACCGACGCCGACGAAACGACGCGTTTTCTCTACGAGCAAGGATTGGCCGCGCCGGCGAACGGCGCGCTTGTGATTGGCGGGCGCAAAGACGTGGCGCTGATGCGCCGGAGCGCGTCGATCGGCGATCGCATCGGCAAGACCACGCGTTGGGCGGTCGTGCGCGCGCTGCGCGCCGCCGGTGTCGAAACGCTGACGAACGTGACGTACGAAGCGATCGTGCCGCACGGCATCCGGGTGCGCACTGCCGACGGCGCCGCGCGTACGATCGAAGCCGAGACCGTCGTCATCGCCGCCGGTCAAGAGCGCAACGATGCATTAATCGAACCCATCCGGGCGCTGGGCGTTCGCTATCGTGTCGTGGGCGGCGCGAAAGAAGCCGGCGAGCTCAACGCGGTCCGCGCCTTCGACGAAGGCCTGCGCGCCGCTCACGAACTCGCAGCCGAGGTTACGTAGCTGCTTTGAGCAGCGATGCGAGCTGCGAAACGTGGGCGGCGAAGGCGTCGCGGCCTTTTTTGGTGAGCCGGTAGCGCGTCAGGGGCCGCCGATTCACGAAGCTCTTCTCCTCCTCGACGTACTCCGCGTCGACGAGCTTGCTCAGATGCGCGCCGAGGTTGCCGTGGCTCACGTCGAGCGCGCGCGCCAGCTCCGAGAACGCGACCCAATCGTAATTGAGCAGCTCCGCGACCACGCCGAGCCGCACTTTCGATAGCAACAGCTCGTCCATACCGCGCGGCGTTACTCCGCCGCCAGCAATTCGCTCACGCCGAACCCGGCGTACCCCACCAGCATTCCCGCCGCAAGCACGTACGCCGTGCGATCCGGCGCGACGAAGTTCGCCGCCACGAGCGAGACGACGACGAGCACGCCGGCGATCTGCGCACGTCGATTTCCGTGCATCCCGATGTAGAGCAAGACGATTGCCTCCGCGACGCTCCAGAGCGCGGCCTGCGCGATGCCGCTAAAGATCCGAAACGCCGCCACGTTTGCAATGAACGTGACACCGAGCGTGAGCCACAGTACGTTGAAAAACTCGCGCTGCACCAGCGAGGTCCGCGCGATCGTCCGGTTCAGGCTCCGGGCCCGCACGAGCGAGTACAACGCACATGCCGCCAATACGATCGGCACCGACCACAACGCGCGGGCCGCAAACATCCCGATGTCAACGAGATGGAAGAGCACGGTAATGTACGCCGATGCGAGACCCCACAGAAGAAAAAACTCGCCGCCGGCGCAGAGCCGGGGATGCGACTCGGCCAAGATGCGGTCGACCATCTCGAGGTGCTCGCGCGCTTGCGCGGCGTCGATACGTTCCACCGTCATGCTTCCTCGATCGCGTGCCACAGCTTGATCGCTGCCAAGATTGCCACGCCCCAAGCCAGCGCGTGTCCCAAAGGCGTTGGACCGGCCGCCCACCAGACCAGCAGCATGGCAAAGCCGAACAGCACGCCGAGCCCGACCAGGCGGCCCGTGCAGATGTCTTCACGATGTAGAGTAATCTGTTTCATAGACTAGTCTGTTTTACCATGCCTTGAGGCCGGCGTCAAGATTTGCTATCGTACCGAAGTTATGTACGCGATCATTGAATCAGGCGGCAAACAGTACCGCGTCGCCGAGGGCGACGTCATCCGCTGCGATCTGGTCGCGGGCGAGATCGGCTCCGACGTCACATTCGACCGGGTCGTTCTCGCGGGCGCCGGGGAGAGCGTCAAGGTCGGATCGCCGACGCTCGAGGGAGCAAGCGTTTCCGGCACGGTGCTGCGCCAAGCCAAGGACAAGAAGATTTTAGTCTTCCGCTATAAGCCCAAGAAGCGCGTCCGCAAGCTCAACGGCCACCGCCAACCCTACGCCGAAGTCAAGATCACCAAGATCACGCTGCCGTAACGGCAGCGCCGTCCCATGCTCGAGGTGACCTTTTACCGGGATGCCGCAGATCGGCCCTCGGGTTTTTCCGCGCGCGGCCACGTCGAACTGGCCGATCACGGTGAGGACATCGTCTGTGCGGCCGTCTCCGGAATTCTTCAGGCGGCGCGGTTGGGGCTGGAGCAGCATGCCGGCGCCGTCGCGCACGTTCGTCAAGAGCCCGGCGAACTCGAGCTCGAGCTGCGCGCAGACCGGCGCGAAGCCGAAAGCGTCGTCGCGATTATGGCGACCGCGGAATTAGCGGTCGAACAAGTCGCCCGGCAGTATCCCGAGCACGTTCGCGTGAAACGGGTAAGCCCACAAACGGGTATCTACGGTGGCAAGCACAAGGAGTTTTGACGATGTCTGAGAGTTTCCGCACGACGCCCGATCAGCCGTGGTCGAGCGCACCCAACGCCGGCAACGGCTATCAAGGCCAATACGGCGGCAAGTCTCCCGACGAAGGCGACGCAGGCGAAGCCGGCAAGATCGTGCTCGTCGGCGTGCTCGGCGGATTGCTTTCTGCCGCCGGCTATATGATCTACCGGCGCCTTCCCGACGAACAGCGCCAGCGGCTCAACACGCAGTTCCGCTCGATGCTGCAGCAACGCATCACCGAACTTCGGCAAAACTTCAACATTTAGGGCGTAGGCGCGGGCTTTTCACCCGTGTCGTCGGGCGGCTCGAGCGGCGGCGGGGGCGTCTCTTGCACCTCGGCGGCGCGTTCCATTTCCGCGATGAACGAGTTCGACGTCTGCTGAACGTCGCGCATGAAGCGGCCGGCTTGGCGCATGACCTTTGGAAGCCGGTCCGGCCCGAAGAGCAGCAGTGCCAAAATCGAAACGACCAGAATATCGGGTATTGAAAACATGCTCGGCTAGGAGGGCTTACCTGCGAAGCCGTGCAAGCATCAGGACCCGCCCGTGAAGATCATTTATACACGCGGCAACCGCACCGAGACGCTGGCCTCGCTGGCGACGCTGCGGAAGATTCTGAACCGGTTCGTCGCACACCGGGTCTTCTATGAAATTTCCAGCCGGAACAAACGCGGCCACGAGTTCTTTTCGACGAAGAACGTTTTCGTCGTTGGACTTATCGAAGTAACCAACTTCGAGCATCTCAAGATCCTGTTCTTCGACGCGAACAGCCAGTCGCATTCGATCGAGATTCTCAATCCGCAAACGATGCGCATCTATGACGAGATGCCCGGTCGCGGTTTTGCGGTCTCCTTCATCAGCGGCGACGCCGACGGCGTCGAGACGCGCTGTTACATTCGCGACGAAGGTGAAGAGAGCGGCGCCGTTCACGAACGCACCGCGCTGGAAAAAATCACGCTGCCGCAACTCTTCGAATATCTCGAGGAGATCACCGCCGCCGAGCCCGCCTCCAAGAAGCTGCCGCGTTAGCGCGCGCTTCGAGCCG
The DNA here is from genome assembly GCA_024281075.1 of Vulcanimicrobiia bacterium. GTDB lineage: Bacteria > Vulcanimicrobiota > Vulcanimicrobiia > Vulcanimicrobiales > Vulcanimicrobiaceae > Cybelea. Next base: position 9,984 of record JAMXLK010000081.1, on the reverse strand, counting down.
TTGCGCTTGACGCAGCGCGCGCACGCCGTCCGCCACCCGCCCGCGTCGTTTATAAGCAACGCCGAGGTTAAAATAGGCGACGGCACAATCGGTATCGCACGCGATGGCTCGCTCGTACGCGGCAATGGCGCCGTCGAGATCGCCCGCTTCGAGCTGCAGATTCCCAAGATTCGCGATTGCCGGCGCAAATGACGGATTGAGCTCGAGTGCGGCTTCGAAGTCGGCCCGCGCGCCCCCCGGTTGCTGCAGTCCGATTCGCGCGACGCCGCGCTTGTTTAAAAGGAAGACGCGATCGGCCGGCGGCAGTTGCCGCCCGGTCAGCAACGACGTAAACGCCGTCTCGGCGGTTGAAAAGTCGCCGCGGTGCAGCGCGCTCAGCGCGCAAGCAAATAGACCCTCATCCCGAATCACGCTGGCTCCATGTTCTCAATCGATCTCGTTACGCTCTTTCCCGAGGTTTTCGCGCCATTCGTCGGCCTCTCGATCGTCGGCCGCGCGATCGAAGCGGGAATCGTGGACGTCCGCTATCATCACCTGCTTGACGAGCTTACCGAGGGCGAACGCGCCGACGATGCCCCCTTCGGCGGCGGACCGGGCATGGTGCTGCGGATCGAGCCGATTGCGAGAGTCCTGGATCGCATCGCCGGTCAAGCGGCCGCGAACGAGCGTCGCGCGATCGTGGTCCCGAGTCCCAGCGGGCCCCAATTCACGCAGGCCCACGCGCAGCTTTGGTCGGAGCTCGACCGCCTCGTCATCGTGTGTGGCCACTACGAGGGCATCGACGACCGCCTCTCACAGCTCTATGCAGTGGAAGAGTGCTCGCTGGGCGACTTCGTGTTGACCGGCGGCGAGATCCCGGCGCTTGCGTTCCTGGACGCGACCGTCCGCCTGCTGACCGGCGCGCTGCGGCCCGAATCGCTGGAAGACGAGTCCTTCACGGCCGGTACGCTCGACTACCCCAGCTTCACGCGTCCCGCGTCGTTCCGCGGCATCGACGTTCCGGCCGTGTTGCTCTCCGGCGACCATGCCAAGATCGCCGCATGGAGGCGCGAACAGTCGCGCCTCCGCACCGCCGCGCGCCGCCGCGACCTGCTCGAGAATGCGTCGTTGCAGGGGGAGGAAGCTCCGTGATAGGATACGGTGACTTTGCCGGGCTCCAGGCCCGGCTCTTCCATGCGCCCCCCACGGTAGAACGATGAACGTTATAGATGTTTTAAATCGCGAACAGCTCAAGGACGGACTCCCCGACTTTCGTGCGGGAGATTCCGTCAAGGTGTACTCCAAGGTGCTCGAAGGCGGGAAAGAGCGCACTCAAATGTTCGAAGGCGTCGTGATCGTGCGCAAGGGCGGCGGCGCCGGCGAATCGATCACGGTTCGGCGTATCGCGCACGGAGTCGGGGTGGAGAAGACGTTCTTGATCCAGAGCCCGCGCGTCGAGCGCATCGTCGTCGGCAAACGCGGCATCGTCTCGCGCAGCCGTCTCTACTATTTGAGCGAGAAAGTCGGCAAAGCGGCTCGCATCAAAGAGAAGAAAACCAAAGGGACCTAACCTCTGCTCTGTCACCGCTGCAGCTCGTCGGGCTTCTCTGCATCTTGGGCGTCGCGCGCGTCGCACTCTCGACCAAGCCCTTCACGGGTCGCACCGCGGCAGTCGCACGCGGCTATCTCGACGCGCTGATCGCCGCCGGCCTCATTGCGCTCTTCGTCACTACCTTCGTTCTCCAAACGTTCTACATCCCGTCGGTCTCCATGGTCCCGACGCTGCAGGTCGGCGACGTGCTCCTCGTCGATGAAATCGCTTATCGCGTCGGGTCGCCGGCGCAAGGCGACGTTGCGATCTTCCGGCCGCCGCTTGCGGTGCGCGAAGACTACATCAAACGCGTGATCGGAGTGCCGGGCGATAGGATCGCGATCGATAATGGCACGGTCTTTCGTAACGGGGCCGCCCTGCGCGAACCGTACGACAATCAGCCGCCGAAATACGAGTTATCGATTCACAACTACGGCATCTACGTCAACGGCATACCGCTCGACCGGCGCGCTGCCGAGATTCCGGCGCGCGCGTTCTGGGCTGCGCCCGATCGAATCCCCAACGGATACTACTTCGTTTTGGGCGACAACCGAAACTATTCGGACGACTCGCACGTATGGGGCTTTGTGCAGCGCGGGCGGTTCGTCGGCCGGGCATTTCTGATTCTGTGGCCGCTCGCGCGCTTGCACGCGCTGGCGAGGTAGCCGCGTGACGCCTTACGAGCTGCTAGCCGTCGTCGCCGTGATCGGAGTCGCACGCGCGATCTTGTCGCTGCGCCCGGTCGTCGCCGGGTCGTCGGGCCGGAGCACCGCGATCGCGCGGGAGTTCCTCGATCCCTTCATCATCGCCGGCATCGCGGCGTGGGTGCTCATCACCTTCGTCGCGCGAACGTACTATATTCCATCCGGATCGATGTTGCCGACGCTGCAAATTCACGACGTTCTGCTCGTCGATAAATTCGAGTATCGCTTCCACCGACCCAACGAAGGCGACATCGTCGTTTTTCCGCCGCCGGTTCCGACGCCGGACGACTTCATCAAGCGCGTCATCGGACGCCCGGGCGATACGCTGCGAATCGCGGGCGGCACGGTCTATCTCAACGGCAAGCCGCTCGCCGAACCGTACGTTGCCGAGAAGCCGGCCTATAGCCTCGAAATTCGCAACTACGGAATCTACGTCAGCTACGGTGCGGGCTGGCAACGCATCGAACCGGCCGACGCAAACGTGCCGCCGGCATCGCAGTGGAGTGCACCCGACCGCATTCCGGCGCATTGCTACATCATGCTCGGCGATAACCGCAACGATTCGGAAGACTCGCACATCTGGGGTTTCGCGCAAGATTCGGGACGCTTCGAGAGCGGATCGCGTGCGGGAACGCCGGGGGGCTTTACCGGCCGAGCCTTTCTGATCTTTTGGCCTCCCTCGCAAGCGAAGATTCTATAAGGCGCTGCGCGAACGCTGTAGTCCGTGGTCCGCTTCGCGCGATGGCGACCCGTGGCGAACGTAGCGTGGCAGCTCGCAGTGCTAGCGGCTCTGATCGCGGCCTTCTTCGTCCGTCTCCCCCAAGTGAGCGGACTCTCGATGGAGCCGCACATCCGGTCCGGCGAGTACGTCATCATCAACACCTTCGCATACCGAATCGGGACGCCGCGGCGCGGCGATATCGTGGCCTTCCGTCATGAGGGCGACGCGCGCGCGATTTTCATCAAACGCGTCATCGGCATACCCGGCGACCGCGTTGCCGTCGAGCGCGGCCAAGTCTACGTGAACGGTGTCGAGCTGCGCGAACCCTACGTCGCGCACGGCGACGACCGTACGTTCGAGGAAACGACCGTTCCGGAGGGCTCCGTGTACGTGCTCGGGGACAATCGCGCCGAGAGCGAAGATTCCCGGTTCTTTGGACCGGTGAACGACAATCTCTTGATCGGGAGAGCCGTTGCCGGAATTTGGCCGCCGCGGATGCTCGGCGGTTTATGACGGGCTACTAGCCGGAAGGGCGTACCGCGGTAATTGGAACGCGAAGTTGCGTGGTATCCCGGGCACATGGCGAAGGCGGCGCGGCGCATTCGCGAGTACTTGCGCTCGATGGACGTCGTCGTCGAGGTGGTCGATGCGCGGATTCCCCGCAGCGGCCGCAACGCGCTGCTCGACGAAATGGCTGGGCGTCGCGCCCGCGTCGTCGCGCTCGACCGGCACGACCTCGCCGATCCGGCAACGACAAAACGCTGGCTCGCGTATTTTGCGCAACGCGGCGCAAGCGCCCTCGCGTTGGACGCACGCGTACCGCGGAACGCTGCCCGTATCGCAACCGCGATCGAAGAATCTTCGAAGCGCAGCACCGGCCGCGGGATGGCGCGCGCGATGATCGTCGGCGTGCCGAACTCCGGCAAGTCGACGCTGGTGAACTCGCTGTTGCGCCGCGCCTCGGCAAAGACGGCAAACCGCGCGGGCGTCACGCGCCAGACGCAATGGTTCCGATTAGCGCCAAACGTCGAGCTCATGGATACGCCCGGCGTTTTGCCGCCGAAGATTTCCGGAGCGGCCGCACAGTGGAAACTTGCCCTCTGCGGCGCCGTTCCACGCGAGCGATACGATCCGCAGGAGGTCGCCGCAGCTTTCCATCAATGGCTGCTCGCGCGCAAGCCGGCCTCAAGCGTTCCGGATCTGCAAGCGTTCGCGGCGCAGCGCGGCTTCGTGCGGCGCGGCGGCGAGATCGACTATCACAATGCCGCGCAGTCCTACATCAGCGCCTTCAACGACGGCGCCTTCGGTCGCATTTCACTGGAAGCTCCCGATGACGGCGAAGCAGCGTAAAGCCAAAGCGACCTACGAACGCGAGCGACGCCGCCTGCATCGCCTGCATCGTTTTGAATATGCTGCGCGCGAGCGCGGATTCACACTCGTCGGCGGGATCGACGAAGTCGGGCGGGGACCGCTTGCCGGCCCGGTCGTGGCCGCCTGCGTGGTGGCGGCTCAACCGCTGCTGATCAAAGGACTCAACGACTCCAAACAGGTCCGCCCGGAGCTGCGCGTCGAGCTTGCAGAGATCATCAAATCGCGCGCGATCGCATGGGCGATCGGCAGCGCGTGCGTCGCCGAAATCGACCGCCTCAACATTTATTGGGCAAGCGTTCTTGCGATGGAGCGCGCAATCGCGGCGCTGGCCGCCGTCCCGGAGTATCTCATCACCGACGCGGTTCGCATCCGTTCGTTCGGTGGTCCGCAAGAGCCGCTCGTGCACGGCGATGCGCGCTGCGCCGTGGTTGCCGCGGCATCGATCGTCGCGAAGGTTCATCGCGACGCCCTCATGGTGGAGCTCGATCGAGAAGAGCCGCGGTACGGCTTCGCGTTGCACAAAGGTTATTCCACGCCCGTCCATTTGGCGGCGCTTCGCACGCACGGGCCGAGCGTGCACCACCGCGCAAACTGGGCGCGCGTGCGCGACGCGCAGCTCGCGCTTGGCCTGCAAACGCTGGAGGCGCTCGAGGCGGTTGGGGAATAGCAGCACCAAAGGCAGGCTCGGCGAGGACCGCGCGAGCCGCTTTCTCGCATCGTGCGGATATCGCGTCCTGGCACGGAACGTGCGCCTTCCGGGCGGCGAGATCGATGCGGTTTGTTTGGACGGCGAGACGCTCGTCATGGTCGAGGTAAAGCTGCGCGACTCGCGCACGTTCGGCTCGGCGCTCGCAGCAGTCGACGCGCGAAAGCGCGCCAGACTGCGTAGCGCTGCCGCCGATTACGCGCAAGTCGTCGCGCCGTCGGCAAAAGTTCGCTTCGACGTCGTTGCACTCGACGGTTCGCGCCTCGTCCTGCACCGAAACGCCTTTTCATGAGCGTGCCGAGGACGAAGGCTCCCGAACCGGAGCTGCGCCGCAGCGTCACGCCGTGGGGATCGTTCTCGTGGGGCTATTCCGACGTCGGGGCCGACATCTTCGTCGGCCTCGGACTCGTCCTCGCGTGGGCCGCCGGCGCGACCAACGTGGCGTTCCTCTTCGCCGGCATCGTCTACGTCTGCATCGGTCTTGCCTATACCGAACTCGCTTCAACGTATCCGGTCGCCGGCGGCGGACAGTATTTCGTCATGCGCGGCCTCGGCGATCTCTTCGGCTTCATCGCCGGATGGGCCGTGCTGCTGGACTTTACCATTGACGTGACGCTCTTTGCATGGAGCTCCGTCGATTATACGAGCCAACTCGTCCCCGCGCTCGTCAACTCGGCCCACCCGTGGCTGCACTTCCTCGTCGTGTTGACGCTCGTGCTCGGGCTCTGTTTGCTCAACGTTCTCGGCGTTCGCGAAAGCACGGCGTTCAACGGTTTCGTCTCGGCACTCGACGTGATCAGCGAGACGCTCATTCTCTGTCTGGGATTCCTGTTTGCATTTCGTCCCGGTTTGCTGATTCACGCGATGCATTTCAGCTGGCCCACGCCGTATCAACTGATGCTCGGCACGTCTCTAGCGATCGTCTCGTTCGTCGGCCTGGAGTCGATCTCGCAGGCCGCGCAAGAGACGCAGCGCCCCGCTTCGATCATTCCCCGAACCTCCGTGGCCCTTATCCTCACGATCTTGATCTTCGCGCTTGCCTATTCGAATCTCGCGCTTGGCCTGCATCCGTGGCACCCGATCACCGACGCGCACGGCCATCCGATGCAGTTCTGGCAGATTTTTCCGCACAACGCCGACAATCAAGGGAAGGCCGTCGCGCTGCTCGCCGAGCAGGTGCCGTATTACGGCGCCTTTGCGGCGCTCTACGTTCCAATTCTCGGCGCGGTACTGCTTCTGATCTCTTCGAATTCCGGCGTCTTCGGCAGCTCGCGTATCGCGTACGCAATGAGCAGCGCGAACTTGTTGCCGTCGATCTTTCAACGCGTTCACGCGCGCTTTCGGACGCCGGTCATTTCGATCGTCTTCTTCTCGAGCATCGCGGTGATCGAGCTGATCTTCGCCGCGCTGCCGGCGCTCGTTCCGGCTGCCAGCCATCTCTACAGCCAGTTCTTCCACGGCGAAAACGGCTTGGAATTCTTGGCCGACCTCTACGCCTTCGGGGCCGCGACCAGCTATTCGTTCGTCTTCCTCGGCTTGATCGCACTGCGACTGCACGATCCGTTGAGCCCGCGCAAGTTCAAGATTCCACTGAACATCCCGATGCGGATTCGGGGCGAGCGCGTGGATTTTCCGGTGATCGCGGTCCTCGGCTTCATCGGCATCTTTTCGATTCTGCTCTTTACGCTGCGCACGCACGCGCTGGGCCGAATCTTCGGCCCGACGTGGCTCGTGCTCGGCGTAGTTCTCTATTTGCTCTACCGTAATCATCGGCGATTGCCGATACTGCGCTCGCGGCGGCGCGATTGGCGCACGGAGCAGATCGACATTCTGCGCCGCTCCGGCGAGCTCGAGCTGATGGACGAGTATCTCGCGAACCTCAAAGCAAGTGACGCACGCCGCGCGGGACAAACGTAGCGGTGCTGATCTTTCGGGCCGTGCTCGCCGTCGCATTGATCGCCTGCGGCATCGTCATCCTGGTGCGCATGCTCCTGACGCTCGCCGCGGGTTTTGCCGTGCTTCCCGGCATCGTGCTGGCCGGCGCGATGATCGCCCTTGGCGCGCACCGGATTTCGCTCATCCTGCGCGCGCGGAGAGCCGCGTAATGGCGCTCGGCAACGACGTCCACGTGACGCTCGCCGGCGCGATCGTCGCATTGATCATCGCGGCGATGGTCGGCGCGACGCTCTGGTGGATGCTGCATCCGCCGTCGTCCTACGTTCAGCGCATCGCCAAGCGGGCCGAGAGCGAGCTCGAGCGGATGGTCGGCAGCCTGATCGTCGTCTTTTCGCCGGAGATTGACTCGTCGCACATGTTGGCGCTCGCGGTAAAGCTCGCACGCGGCGAGCGCTCGGAGTTATTAGCGATCTACATCATCGAAGTGCCGTACACGTTGCCGCCGGATGCCGAAATGCCGTCGGAAGAACGCGCGGCGCTCGACGCGCTCGGCGCCGCGGAAACGATTGCGAACAACAACAACGTCACGATTCGAACCGAAACCGTCAAGACGCGCTCTACCAAACAGGCGGTGCTCGACGTCGCCAAGCGGGTGAAAGCCGATCTCATCATTCTCGGATCGTTTCGCGAAGGAAAGTATAGCGGCGCGCCACTCGGGCGCACGATCGAAGAGATTGCGGCGGATGCAAAATGCGATGTGCTGATCGGCGTCGAAGGTAAACACGGCACGCTGCTGATTGACGAAACGTTGCAATCGGCTTCGCCGCAAACATCATAAAAGGGAGATTAGAGTACGTATGAATCGTTCGCTTGCGTTCTGGAGCGCCGTCGCATCGGGCGCCGCGCTTGCGCTGCTGCCATTGCAATCCGCATACGCCGCGAGTTCCGCGCCCGCAATCGCGGCATTTGACCAATCGTTTGCGGCGACGAACGATTACACCGCGATTCTGCACGTTCACGAAGCGAAGGGCGACCGCACGCAGGACCGCGTGTATCAGTATGAATTCATGAAGCCGCACTTCGTCAAAACGCTCATCCTGGAAGGCGACGGCAAGGGATCGGGCGGCGTCTGGGTCGGCGGAGATCAGGTGAGCGGTCATCAAGGCGGACTCTTCTCAGGCATTCACCTCAAGATCAGCATCCACGATCCACGCGCCGTCTCATTGCGTGGCGTCACGATTCCCGAGGGATTGATGCAGCGGATCGTTGACGACTACGCGACGACGCCTGGGAAGTTAACGCAAGTCGACGGCGGCAAGGTGAACGGCGTGCCGACCGATCGCGTGGAGCTCAAAGCTGCCGATCCGGCGGCCAACTACGGTGTTACCGATCAGATTCTCTATCTCTCGAAAGAGACGCATTGGCCGGTGCGGCAAGTGATGTATTCGGGTTCGCAGATCGTGCTCGACGAAACGATCAGCGACCTCAAGACCAACGTCGGCCTAAAACAATCCGATTTCCCGTTTTGACGGCAAACCAAGCAGCCTCATTTTTTTCGGAGCATCGCAGGAAGATGCACCCGGGTCATAAAAACGGTCGGGCCGAGTCCTAAACATATCCCGGCACACCTTAGAACATCGCAACTATCGCATGTGCGGGGCTCGTTGGTAAAAGGTCTATCCTCTCGGTTCGATTGACCAAACAGGCTCCTAGTGAGCCTGGCGAGATTCAAACTCACTTCTTGCAAGATTGGAGCTAACTATCCAGATGAAAATCTTTAGTTTGGCCCGATACGCCTTCGGCATCGCCGCAGGCGTTGCGCTTCTGGCGGGTTGCAGCGCTAATGGAACGACGCCGTCGCTGGGCGGCAGTTCCGTGGCGCCCCAGAGCGTGCACGGTGGCGGACACAGCTTCCAAGAGCTGAACAAGCTGTTCGCTATGACCAACATGCATCACCAGGGTCTTCCGACGCAGCATCCGCTGGCGCATAGCTGGCACATCAAGCCTCCCAAGGGCACGTCCGGAACCCTCTGGAACTCGGACCTCGAATATGCCTCGGTTGACGAAGTTGCCTATCCGAGCGGAACGCTCGTCGGTCAGGTAACGGGCTTCAGCTATCCGTACGGCCTCTGCAGCGACAAGAGCGGTAACGTCTACGTTGCCGACTTCTCGCTTGAAGAGCTGTTCGAGATCAGCGGCGGCGTGGTCGTCAACTCGTGGGCGACCGGCGGCGAATCGATCGGTTGCTCGGTGAGCAACACGGGCGACGTCTCGGTCACCAACTTCTACCCGGGCGGCGTGAAGATCGTCGCCGGTCCGGACGCAGGCGCGTCCTACCCGGGCCCCGGCTATGACTGGCCGGCAGGCTACGACAAGAACGGCAACCTGTTCGTCGAGTGCAACTACATCTCGCCGTGCAGCAGCCCGCACGTCGCTGAGCTCATCAGCGGCAGCTGGCAGTTCCTCAGCTTCAACCAGACGATCAACTTCCCGGCCGCAACGCAAGCGATGGGCAAGTACATCGGCTTCGCCGACCAGGCGTATCCGACGAATCTGACGGGCATCTGGCTGACGAAGGTCTCCGGAACCACCGCATCCGCCAGCAAGGCGGTCGTGCTCCAGGGCGGCTCTTGCAGCACCTACATGGACGACTCGTCCAGCTGGGGTGAGATCGGCAAGAAGCCCAACGGCATCGGACCCAAGAAGGTCAAGGGCCTCGCGGCTCCCAACCTGTGGTGCTTCCCGACCCCGGTTAACATCTACAAGAAGAACGGCGGAGCCCCGACGAGCTCGATCGTTTACGATCACTATCAGCTCGACTACGGCACCACGTTCACCAGCCCGTAATACGGCTAGAACGTAGCCTAGAACGAATAGTGGGCCCGCTTCGGCGGGCCCACTTCTTTTTGCTGAACGCCGGCAGCGGCTACCGCGCCAGGTAGCGCTTGCGCAGTTCGTCGAGAACGACGGCGAGCAGAATGACCGCGCCGAGCAGTACCTTCTGCAAATACGAATC
>JAMXLK010000080.1 GCA_024281075.1 Vulcanimicrobiia bacterium | reverse complement strand
CGCGAAACCGCAGCGCTGACGATATACACCCGTTCGCCCGTATTGCTCCACTCGCGCATGGCTTCCGAAAACAGCGCTATTTGGCGATTGAAGTGTTCGACCGGGCGGGATTCGAGAACGAACGACTCGAGCACCGCAGGAACCCACTCCGGCGTTCCGCCCGCTTCAATCGCGCCGGGGAGAATCAGCGTGGCATGGTCGCCGATCGGCTCGCGCAGCTCCGTTAGCCCGATCGGTTCGGCGGTTAGCGTGCCGGCCGATACTAAGCCTGCCCCGAGCCCTTCGACGCCGCTCAGGGCAGGCTCCGTCGAGGGGTCCGCGAGCAGCGTGTGGCGTTCGCGCGTGCGTTCGTCGTCGAGCGCGCCCGCAACGGCGGCGATTTTTGCCGGCTCTTCCAAGACGATGGTCGCATCCCGCGGGAGGTAATCGAAGATGCTCGTGCCGTCGTCGGACCGATCGGTCCAGGGCGCCACGTCGAGTCGCTCGATGGCGGCGCTGCTGCGCTGCGATTCGATGCCGAAGCTGCGCATCGACTCGATGGCGTCGCCGAAGAACTCGATGCGCGTCGGTGCCTCGGATGTCGCGGCGAATAGATCGATGATCCCGCCGCGAACCGCATACTCGCCCACCGCGCTCACGACGTCGCTGCGAGCGTATCCCAGGTCGAAAAGGCGGCGTTGCAGCGATTCGAAGCCAGGCTCGTCGCCGGGGCGTAGCGCGAAGCGCCGGCTTTCGAATTCCGCGCGCCGCATGAAACGCTGACGCAGCGCGGCGATAGGGGCGAGCACGATGCGGGGCGCCGAGTCGGCAAGGTCGGAGAGCAGCGTGATTCGGGCGCTGCGTTCCGACGGGCTTTCAATAGCGCCGACGGCCTCTTCGCGCGAACGCAGCAGCGCTACGCGTTCGCCGTCGTCGCTCAGGTAGTAAAGCAGATCCGCGAAGGCACGCTCGGCCGCGTCCGGCGTCGCAACGGCTACGAAGACCGTGCCGCCGAGCGAGCGTTGCAGCGACGCGTAGAGCGGCGAACGTGCGGCCGCGATCGTCTCGTGAAGCGCATAGCCGGCCGGCTTGGCTGAAGGCAGACGCCGCAGCGCACCGACTCGCTCGAGCACGCCTTGCCAAGCGTGGTTCGATTCGAGCGCATCGAGAAGCGCGTCGGCCCCTCGACTCCGCTCGGGGTAAACTCCGTCTCGGAGCGCCTTAAGTTCAACCGTCATACGAGTCGCTCATTATACTCGCGAACCGCGCGTAGCGGTATCAAGGCCGCCAACGGAAGCGAAGCGACAATGGCAAGCACCAGCGAAAGCGGCGCCGGCACAACGCCGATTGCATCCGGCACGTAGCGCAGCACAGAGGTAAGCGAGAGCGCGATCGCTACGCCGGCGGCTCGCGTACGAAGCGAGACCGCAGCAAGAGCGATCAACCACAGCGAGTACCACGGATATGGATTGGGGATGAGAGTCCACGTGGCGATGCCGAGCCAAATCCACCCTTCGTCGTCGCGCCGACGCAACAGCTGCACGCCGCGGATTCCCAGCAGCGATGCGACGCCGAATGTGACGGCAAGCACGAACGGCACTCCGAGCGGTGCAAAGACGCCTTGTAGCGAGACGGAGGGCGCGTAGTGGCCGTGCGGTGCGAGGTTCCCCGCGATACCGGCGAAGAGTGCGGCCGACCCGTATGCTGCAAGCGCAAGGCCGGCGGCTGCACCGATTGTCGCGCGACGATCGAGCAGGCCGTAAGCGAGTGCGGCTGCCGCCCCGGGGGCCTTGATCGATGCGGAAAGACCGACGATCGCTGCGCCGATCGCCGGCCAACGCCGCGCCGCTGCGAAACCCGCAAGCACGACCGCGAGCGCGAGTGCATCGTTGTGGCCCTCGGCGGCCGACCAAATCACGACCGGATTGAGTCCGATTGCTGCGGCCGCCCGCAAGCGATGTGCGCGGTCGCCGCGATACGAGCAATAAGCCAGTACGATGCAGAGCAATAGCGAGCCGCAGGCAATCGCACGAAACGCGCCGAGCTGCGCCGCAAACCCGAGCGGCGCGAATGCCGTCATGAGAGCCCGCGCGAACGCGACGAACGCCGGGCCATACACGCAAATCGGGAAGGCCGTGATCCATTGGAGCTGCGCGGCGCGGATAACGGGGTCGCCAATCCCCGCCGCCGGATGCGCGTAGGGATTCATCCCGAGCCGTGCCATCTCGCCGTAAGCGGCGTAGGCGTAAACGTCGCTCGAGAAGAGCAGCGGCGCAAATGACGCGATCGCCATCGCGGCGCCGCTGATAAGTACGACGACGCGCAACGGCAGCGGACGCGAACGGCGCAACGCGTAGAGATACGCAACGGCCGCAACTGCAATTGCAGCGAGCAGCGTGGCGATCGGTACCACACCCGCGCGACCCCAGCCGGTAACGACGAGCAGCGGCTGCGGCACCGTCACGGGCCCTTCGACGAAGTTTACCCCGAGCGGAGCCGAGGGGCTCAGGGCAAGCTCACCGCGGCGGCAGCGATGCCGATCAGCAGCCACCACGCGTTGCCGATCTTCGGATAGAAGACCAGGTAATCGACGACTTGATGCAGTGCGAGCGCGACCGTCGCTGCGAGCGCTGCAAGCACCCACGGCGACGCAGCGCGCAAGCGCCGAAGCGATCCGCCGTAACCAAAGCTGACAACGATCGTGACGAGCAGCGCAATCGTCGCCAGGAAGAGCAGCACGCCGCCTTCGGCAAGAGATTGCAGATACCAACTATTCGCATGCGTTCGCACGCCCACGACGCCGTACGCCGCGAGAAGGAATTCAAAATTGCCGGCGCCGACTCCGAGAATCGGGTGCGCCCGCCACATCTGCCATGCTGCGTGCCACAGCTCGCTGCGATTTCCGACGCCGCCTGAATAAAGACTCGGTTCCAGCGAGGCGCGCAGCACGCCGGGCGTATGCGCGTACACCGCCCACCAGAGTGCGCCTGCGATCCCAATCGCGAGACCGGCAGCGGCCGGCCGCAGGGCGGTCCAAGCCGCGCGTCCGCCCGCCGCAATCAGGATCGCCGCAACGGCGGCGAGCGCGAACCAGCCCGCGCGCGAGAACGTGAGCACTCCCGCGCAGACCGTCAATACCAGCGCGGTGTCGAGCAGCCGCGAACGCCGCACGAGCGCCCAGGCGCCGAGCATAGCAAGTACAATTTCGCAATAGGCGGCGAGTTGATTGGGACCTTCGATAAGTCCGGCGATCCGCGGAACGATTGCAGCGCCGATGTACAACCCCGACGGCGCGCCGAGAATCTCTTGCGCCAGTGCCGAGACTGCTACGACGATTGCCGTTACGGAGAGAACGCGGACGAGCGCGCGGTCATCACGGTCACGCGCGTAACAAAGGTACGCCGCGAGGAAGGTCGCGGCATACTGCACCGCTTTGAGCGACTCGCGCAGCACGATACCGCGATGCACCGCGTCGATTGCCGTCAGTGCGGTAACGGCGACGAAGGCACTGAGAACGCCGAAGAGCGCGAGCGCGGGACGCCGCCTCAGCAATGCCGTGTTGCCTCGGTACGTCGTCAATCCGAGCAGAACGCCGAGCAGGGCCGCTTTCTCGAGCGTCAGCGTCGTCCCCAAAACCTCGTGCGCGAAGGCGATGGGCGTCGCGGCGAGCAGCACACAAAGGCCGTAGATGGGGCGGCGGACGGTCAGCAGTGCGGCGCCGATGAAGACGGCGACGAACATTACGGCGGAGGGCGGATCGAGCGGGACGGATACGGCGAAACGATCGACGACGGGGCGATAGATCAATGCACGTTCAAGATCGCTCCACCTCGCTAATGAGGTAGAGCGGCCGCCCTTTGACTTCGTCGTAGACCCGGCCGAGGTACTCGCCGAGGATACCGAGACTCATGAGCTGCACGCCGCCCAGGAAGAGCACCGCAACGATCGTCGACGCCCAGCCTGGCGTATACGCGAGCGGCCTGACGTTGAAAACCTTCGAAACGATGACGTAGATGGCATACAGAAAGGCGATCGCGCTCACGATGAATCCGAAATAGGACGCAAAGCGCAACGGAATGTCGGAGAACGAGGTGATGCCGTCCATTGCGAAGCGTATCATCTTGCTCAACGGGTATTTCGTCGTTCCCGTGTGGCGAACGTCGCGATCGTACTCGACCGCCGTCTGATTGAAGCCGACCCAGCTTACCATGCCGCGCAAGAACCGGTTGCGCTCCGGGGAACGCCGCAGCGCGTCGACGACGCGGCGGCTCATCAAGCGAAAATCGCCCGCATCGACCGGAATCGATACCTTCGTCAACCGTTTGATGATCCGGTAGAACAACCGGGCGGTGAAGAGCTTAAATGGGCTCTCGCCGGGGCGCGTGCGCCGCACCGCGTAGACGACGTCGAATCCTTCGCGCCACTTGGCGACGAACGCTTCGATCAGCTCCGGCGGATCTTGCAGGTCGCCGTCCATTAACACGACGGCCGCGCCGCGCGCAATTTCAAGGCCTGCGGTTGCGGCAAGCTGGTGGCCGAAGTTCCGCGACAGCGTGACGAGGATAATATGGGAGCGACGCTCCATCTCACGGCGCGCGGCCGTGCCCGTGTCATCGCTGCTGCCGTCGTTCACCAGCACGATCTCGTGATCGTATGCCGCGCTTAGGCGATCGACGACGCCGCCGATCCGCTCGACGAGCGGCGATACGTTCCTCGCTTCGTTGTAGAGCGGAACGACAATACTCAGCAACGGCCGTTCGGAAGTCCTCATGCTTGGAAGGGTTTTCAACCTAACGACGCCAGAACCAAGCCGGATGCTCCGAGTCCGCGCCGTCGGCGTTGGGGTCGCCCTAATCGTGGTCTGCGGTTGCAGTCATCCGCTTCGCTCGCCGAGCGCGCAAGCCACTGCCCCCGTGAAGACGCCGGCACGCGAGGCAGCGCCGAGCCGCCCGCCGTCGCCGCGACCCTCCGCGCCGCCGAGCATCGCGCCCAAACCGTCGGCAGCGGCCTCACCGGCAACGGCCGCGCCGAGTGCGTCGCCAGCGAAGCAAGCGGCCGCGCTCCCGGCGCCGATCGAACACGTACCTCGTCTGCCGCCCGACGCCGCACCGCAGATTCTCGATGTGACGGTGAGCCAAACCGACGTTCATCCCGGCGACCACGTCTTCGGGCGCGTCGTCACCACGTCGAACGTCGCCAGCGTCGAGGCTCGCATCGGCGGCTATGCCGTCAGCTTGGTGAAGGTCGGCGTCGGAAGGTTCGAGCTGCACTACACCGTAGGGCCGCTGCCGTGGTTCGTTCGGGGTAACTTTACGATGCAGGTGATCGCGCGCAACACCCGCGGGGATGCGGCGACGCGAGCGATACCGCTGACGGTACGCTAGCCGGTTGGCCTTAGCGGCCAACGCGCTTGAGAACCACGATTCCGTCGCGATCGCTCACCGCAACGTATCGGCGGAGGGCGATCGCATTGCGTACCGCGGGTTCGTCGATACTTTGCCACCGCTGCGAATAATGGGTCCGATCGTAAACGAACCACTGCTGGTCGTTGAAGTTTACGGAGGCGTTCCGATCTAGACCGAGGTGCGCGAAGATCTCATCTTCTGCGCCAACGTCGGCGCCTGGGGGCAGTCGTGCGAGCGTCTGCGTAAGGAGTGCATCGTGTGCCTCCGGACGCCGGTAAAGGTAGTACCAATATTCCATGGGACTTGCGAAGATCTGGATGCATACGGACGCGGCCGCGGCGGCAAAAATCATTCCTGCAGCGATACG
Source organism: Vulcanimicrobiia bacterium (assembly GCA_024281075.1). GTDB lineage: Bacteria > Vulcanimicrobiota > Vulcanimicrobiia > Vulcanimicrobiales > Vulcanimicrobiaceae > Cybelea. The sequence goes on along the minus strand of JAMXLK010000080.1, from coordinate 28,789 downwards.
TGAGCTCTTTGCGTGTAGTAGATAGGCACCGTCGACGAACGCCGCCAAGGCGTAACCGGTCAAGAGTGCGGTATAGTGGGCACCAGGCGCGAGCGTGACAGTTTTGTTCGACGCGAGAATCTCCACGAAACCCGGTACCAAAAACCATCCGTATCGGGACCGGCACGGTAAGAACGCCAACGGCAGTAACATTATAAAAATGTATCGTAGCCGGGAAAGCAGGACGTCGAAAAGGACGCCTTGGTCGTACGGCTGCTGCGTGCTCCAGTGGAAGAATTCTAAAGCTCCATACGCGAGGTGCGGGTTTAACGAGGGCCGCACGGCTCCGAAGTAGATGAGCGCCATTGCGAACGCCCCTCCCGCAATGAGCAGTCCTGTGCGCCGGGCTCGAACGTCGCCGCGTGAAATTGCCGCGAAGACCAGGCCGTTGAAGGCGAGTATGAAGAATTGATCTTCTTTCGTGCAAAGGAGCAGTGTTGCGGCCACAATAGCGAGCCACCAACGACGCCGATCCAAAGCGTAAACAAGTGTGGCCGACAGCAGCGGCACGAATGCCATCTCGTGAAAATCACCGACGCCGTTTGCCCAAAGGATTGGGTACAACGTTGCGACGACGGTAACTCCGAGAGCAGCTATCTCGTTAAACCTCGCTCGCGCGAGGGCGAAGATCGGAAAGACCACCGATGCGACGAGGAGCGCCTGGAAATACTCCAGACCGACGGGGCCAAAGACGCGCAGAAACGGCCAGGCGGTAACGACGAGCGGGGACCAATGGACGAGCAGGTGGTTGACGCGGCCCTCGGCAGTGCTCGAAAACCCGCGGCCGAGACCGCCGATAACCTGCGTGAAGATTCCCAGGTCGACGTCGTTACGAAAAATGGCGTAGCGCCATTGCACGATTGCGCAAAGCGTTATGGCAAGCGCAACAAAGAGCAAACACGGCAAGGCCCTCCGTAAGGAATTTGCCGCGGTTCTTGCCATAAAACGGGGCGGTTAACCCCGGCGGGTGGCTACGGCGGCGGTGCGCCGGGGCAGCCGGGCGGCGGCGGTCCGTGCTTACCGCCGGGTTGTGGCGGCGGCAAGCAGTTTGGCAGATTGGGGAACGGCGCCGGGTTGTACGGCGTCGGCATGATCTGCGGCTGCGGCGCGTTCACTTGTCCGGGCGCCGAGTCTTGCCAGGCGAACACGGTGTCGCGAATCACGCGCACGTCGGCGTCGGTGACGACCAGCGAACGCGGCGTACGCGCTAATCCGTTTTGCGCGACCTCCTGCGATTGCAGCGAGCCGCGATCGTAGAGGTACTGAAAGACCGTTCCGGAGTTGTAACGGCGCGTAATCTGATAATGGAGCGCGTCGACGCGATCCATCGGTACGGCCTGGGCGTTCCAGCCGCTCTGGTCGGTCGTGATATAGATTGACGAGGTGAACGGCGTGTAAGGCGGCACCTGCACGATGAACGTCACCAAAACCGGCCGGCCCGAAAAGTGACGCGCTGCTGCGACCGTTATCGGGGCGCCCGGCGGCGGCGTCTCGATGTTGCGCAGAAGATCGGGATTCGGTACCGGCGACGAGATCGCCACGGCGAAGTGGGCAACGTCGGCGAAGTTTCCTTGCGGCGGGAGCGGCGCACGCGAGAGGTCGAGTTCCGTAACGGTGCCGCTTGCATCGAACGTTGCGCGGGCCCATATCCGCGGCGCGGGTTTCAAAGCTGTCGCACCGCCCGTTTTCGCGTCTTTGATCGTCACGTTGCCGGCAACGTGAAAACCGTCGCCGGTCGTGAAGAATACAAAACCGTCTTGATAAGCCAAAAGTTGACCGCTCACGATGACCGGCGGCCCGGCGGCGAGGAGAAGCACGGCAAGCGCAGCCGCCGCGACTGCCGATATCAAACGCATCATATGGGCAAGAGCTGTATCACGAACGTCGGTTGCCAAAACTGCGTTCTATACGGATTGCCGTACCAGTAAAACGTCCGGGAGACGTCGAGCATCGCATGAGACAAGACCTTGAAGCGTACTTCTCCGGTTGCGTCGTACGGCGGCTGACCGAGGTACGACGTGTAAAGCGGTTGCCCGAGTATGTTGTTGGGCGGCAAGCCGAAAACTCCCGGGACCGGTATCGGGAAATCGACGTGATGCCGAGCGAGCAGTGAAAAATTGAACTCGGGCGAGGGTACCCAATTCAGCCCGAAGCTCGTCGTGTGATGCGTCGAGACGCCGCGGAACGACGTAAAGCTGAGCGGACAGTAGAACGTGTTGACCGGTTGGCACGGCACGTAACCGCCATTGATGTAATGGTCGCCGACGTTCAAGATTTGGTAGCTCAGATACGTGTTGATCGGACGCGAGAACTGCCGGCTGATACTGAAGTTCGTCGACGTAGTACTGATCCAGTGCGGCAGCGAGTTCCACTGGTACTGCTTGTTGAAACTAGCGTTGAAAAAATACGTCTCGTAGGGACTCGGAGGGTTATTCAGTTTGATGGACGGCGTAAATAAGTTGAAGCCGAAGACCGTATTCCAAATCGTCGTGTATACCGGACAGAAATAAACCGGCGGATGCTTAACGCCGTGCTGATCTTCGCACGGCGCGCCGTACGCCTGCAGGCCCGGAACCGGAATCGGCGGCCCGTGGCCCGGGAAGCCCTGCAAGTATTGGTTACCTCCAACCGTATCGTGGCTGAAGCCGTAGCCTTCGTAGATTTGCTCGTAGAGGGGCCAGTTCAAAATGCGGTTTTGGAAGCTCGTCGCAGTCAGCTGAACCTGCGACGGGTGATCGAGACTGCCCGCGATCGTGTTGGGCGGTTCGAGCGCTCCCGGGCCGAGGAGGCTGTAATTCGTCAGCTGCGCCGTGCCCGTTACGTACGAGTGAGGAAAGGCGTAGGTCGCACTCAGGAAAGTCGTCTGCTGCGCCGCGCGCGGCTCGCGCAGCCAATCCTGTTGCGCGTAATACTGCGTGAAGCTCTGAATTTGAAACCGGCTGCCCAGTTTTTCATAGAGCGCCAAGTTCCACCACTTCTGGTCACGCGTCGCCGGATTGACCGAGAAGATCGCATACTCATGGTCGCCGACCAAGTGCTGTTCCACCGACAGATACGTCTTGTACGTCGGGTCGTACCGCAGATGCAGGGCGGTCAGCGCGTTGGGGCTGCCCGCCATATTCCAGGTGAGGTCGACGGTCGCGCCGGAGAGCGTGTTTTGCGCGAAGTATTGATTCGAGGAGAAATTGACGACGTACGTTCCGAGCGGCACACCGGCGTTGAGGAAGTAGGTGTGAGCGTTGATGAAGCGCACGTAGGTCTTACTTTCGATTACTGCGCCGGTCCCCGTAATGCTCGGATTGCCGTTGACCTCCGGAAAATAAAACGCGTCGCCCGGCATTTCGCGGCCTTTTGCGGGATGTGCCAGATCGCCGTCGAGGAAGGTCCAGCGGTCGGGCGCCGACGTCACCGGCACAAAATAGATTCGGCGGAAGTCCAAAAAACTGGAAATCGCAGCACCGTGGACCGTTCCGGTCGCATCGTGCAGCGTGACGTTTCCTGCGACCATAAAACGATTGAGCTTCAGGTCCATGGTGAACGCATCGCCGGTGACCGTGAAGCCGTCGCTGGTGCGCAGCCGCACCTTGCCGTCTCCCTCGATTAAAAATTGATTGTAATAGAAATCGAGCCGGGTCGCGTCGAGATAGAGCAGCGTTCGCGGCGGTGCCGGCGTCGGCGTTGGAGCGGGTGACGGCGAGGGCGTTGCGGCGCGGGCGGTGCCGCACGCGAACAAACATACCAGCGTTACGAACGCCGCCGAGACCGCAATTCGTGGCACGGCCCCACTTTTTTGGAGAGTAAGAACCGACTCCTTGAGGGAAAGAGTCGGCCGCAGATGAAGCGCGTGGTCACAATCGTCATTGATTCGGGCGGTATCGGCGCGCTCGCAGATGCGTCCGACTACGGCGACGCGCCCGGCGCAAACACGATCGGCAACGTAGCTCGCAGCGTCGGCACGCTACATATTCCGAATTTACAGCGGCTTGGGATTGGGGCGCTCACCGATATCCCGGGCCTTCGCGCGGCCGAACCACCGCGCGCACGCTTGGCGCGACTGCGCGAACGGAGTCGCGGAAAAGATACAATCACGGGCCACTGGGAGATGATGGGAATCGTCACGGAGGTCGCATTCCCAACCTATCCGCATGGATTTCCCCCCGAGGTCGTCGCCGCATTTTCGGAAATTGCCGGCAAGCCGCCGCTGGGCAACGTGCCAGCGTCGGGCACCGAGATCATCGAAGAGCTGGGTGCAGCGCACATCCGCACGGGGCGGCCCATACTGTATACGTCAGCCGACTCGGTCTTTCAGATCGCGGCGCACGAAGCAGTCGTGCCGTTGAGCCGGCTCTATCAATGGTGCCGGGAGGCCCGCGAAATGCTGCAGCCTCCGCACGCAGTCAACCGGGTCATCGCCCGCCCGTTTGTGGGCGAACCGGGGGCTTTCAGACGGACGCCGAATCGACGGGACTATGCAATCGAGCCGCCCCCGAACCTGCTCGACGAGCTCCGGACCGGGTATGTCGGCGTGTATGCAGTAGGGAAGATTTCGGATATCTACTGCGGACGTGGAATATCGTCATCGATTCGCGCGGCCGACAACCGTGACGCGATGGAAAAGACCTTCGAACTTCTCGACGCGGTCGATCGCGGTTTCATCTTCACGAATCTCAACGACTTCGATTCGAAGTACGGTCATCGGCGCGACGTACGCGGATATGCGCGTGCGCTTGAAGAACTCGATGCCATGTTGCCGAGTCTCGAGGCGCGGTTGCGTGCCGGCGACGAGGTGATTTTGACTGCGGATCACGGCTGCGATCCGACCGCGCCCGGATCGGATCACACCCGGGAATACGTGCCGTTCGTCCATCTGACCGCCAACGGGCAAAGCGGCGCCGTGCTGCCGGACGTCGAAGGCCTGGACTTCGTGGGGCGAACCGTCAGAGAGGCGCTGCTGGCATGAACGCCGTGCGGATCGCGATGGCGATTCCGGCCGGGCGTCAAGTTCCGGCCTCGTGGCACGCGCTCAAGCGCGGCACCGACGTCGTCCTCGGGGTGCTGCTTCTCATCGTGACCGCGCCCGTCGTCGGCCTCGCCGCGCTCGCGATCGCCTGCGTAACCGGTGGTACGCCGTTCTTCACGCAGGAACGCGTCGGCATGCACGGCCGAAAGTTCAAAATGTTCAAGCTCCGTACGATGGTCAACGGCGCGCATGCGATGCGTCAAAGCGTCATGCACCTCAATGAGGTCGATGGACCCGTCTTTAAGATCCGCAACGATCCGCGCCTTCATCCGCTCGGACGCTTCTTGCGGCGCACCAGCATTGACGAGCTGCCGAACCTCATCAACGTCGTACGCGGCGAGATGTCGCTGGTCGGTCCGCGCCCGGCGTTGCCGAGCGAGGTCGAGCACTACGACGTCTTTGCGCGCCGGCGCCTCAGCGTTCCACAGGGCGTAACGTGCCTCTGGCAGATCAACGGACGCAGCGGCGTCTCGTTCGAGCATTGGATGGAACTGGATAATCGCTACGTTGACGAATGGACGCCGCTGGGCGATTTGCTCATCGTCGCGAAGACGATTCCGGCCGTCATACGGAGGAACGGAGCACATTAGGCAACCCCCTCACCTTCGCGTCGTTCCGCAGCTTCGTCCGCGTCAGCGCATCTCGATTGCCGGCTCCACGTTCTTTATCATGGGTGCGACCTTTGCGTCCACGCTGCTAGGCTTCTTGCGCGAGGTCGTGAGCGCACGCTATTACGGGACCCGTTGGGAGATGGACACGTTTCTAGCGGCGGCGACGATTCCTACGATCCTCTTCGGCGTCTTCAACGGCGCTCTGGTGAGCGCACTCGTTCCGACGTTTTCAGAGTATCTCGCGCATCGTAAAGAAGAAGAAGCATGGCGGCTTGCGAGCACGGTGCTCAACATGCTGGCGATCGTCCTGACGACCTGCGCGCTCATCGGCTTCTTTACGGCGCGCTGGTACGTGCCGATCATCGCGCACGGCTTCCCGGCGCCGCAGATGGGCGTTGCAATCAGGATGACGCGCTGGTTGATGCCGAGCATCGTCGCCGTGAGCTTGAGCGGCGTATTGTCGGCGATGCTCAATGCCTACCATCGTTTCCGATCCGCAGCGTTGGTCGGCGTCGCCGTCAACACGGTAACGATCCTTTGCGTCCTCATCTTCGCACACGACATGGGGATCTATGCCCTCGTGCTGGGAACGGCGCTCGGCTTGACCGCCCAGCTGCTGGTTCAGGTACCGTCGTTCCTTTCCATCGGCCGGTACCGTCCCATCATCGATCTTCGGCATCCGGGCCTGCAAAAGATCTGGGTTTTGCTCGGTCCGATCATCGTCGGCTCTGCTGCCGGCCAGCTCGCGTTGTTTTTCGATCGTTTTTTTGCCTCAACGCTCGCACCGGGTTACATCGCCGGAATGAATTACGCGACGAAGCTCGTGAACTTTCCGCAGCAAATATTCGCCGCCGCGATTGCGACGGTCATCTTTCCCCTACTCGCCGCGCAGTTTGCGCGCGAGAATCGCCGAGGCGTCGCACGCAGCGTCGTCACCGGACTGCGTCTCGTCAACTTCATTACGATCCCGTCGGTCTGTGCGCTCATCGTGCTCGCGCATCCGATGATCCAAGCGCTCTTCGAACGCGGTACGTTTCAGGCCGGCGCGACCGATTTGACCGCGTCGCTGCTGCCATACGCCGCAATCGGATTAATCGCGCTTGCCGCAAACGTGGTTTTGACGCGTTGCTGCTTCGCGTGCCGCGAAACGCTTTGGCCGGTTACGATCTCCGTCGTCACGGTGGTCGTCAACGTGCTGCTCTCGATGATTTGGCTTCCGAGCCTAGGGGCGCGCGGGCTCTTGCTTGCTAACTCGCTGAGTCAAAGCATGCAAGCGATACTCTTGCTGCTCGTCATTGCGCGTCTGGTCACCGGGGTTGACTGGGGCGTCTTGGTGATTTCGACCGGAAAAGTCGTCCTGAGCTCGCTCGCGATGCTGGCTGCGTTAGGGTGGATTGGCGCCCTCGGGGTGACGCCGGAAGCGTCGCTCGCGTCGCGTGCCTGGTTCCTTTTCGGCCAAATCGCCATCGGCGGAACGGTATTCGTGGCGGTCGCGCGCATGCTTGGAGTCGAGGAACTCGATCTCGCATGGCGCACGATCGTCGCCAAATTCGAGCGGAATCTCGTCAGCCCGCCCGAAAACCGGGAAGCGCCGATCGCGTAGCCTCTCGGCTGCATTCGGCGTCAATACTGCAGGCTAGCCTTTTCCGAGGAGCAAACCTACCTTCGCCATGCTTTCGATCCTGATGCCGGCGTATAACGAGGCGCAGTCAATCGCTGAAAACGTGTGCGAAACCGTGGAGACTATGCGCGCTCTCGGAATCGATTTCGAGATTATCGTGATCGACGACGGCAGCATGGACGGAACGCATACCGCAGCGAGTCAAGCGCTCCGGGCTTGGCCCGACCGGGTTCGCGTGGTGCGCTGCACGCGTAACGAAGGCAAAGGCAACGCGTTAATCTGCGGAGCGCTCTATTCGAGAGGCGATCACGTCGCGTTTCTCGATGCCGACATGGATTTGCATCCCGAACAGCTCGCCGACTTTTTTACGATTATGGACGCGCGCAATGCCGACGCCGTGATCGGGTCGAAATTCCATCCCCGCTCCAAAGTCGATTATCCGCCCCTACGAAGAGTCTACAGTTTCTTCTACTACATGCTCGTGCGATCGCTTTTCGGCTTACCGGTGCGCGATACGCAGACCGGCATCAAACTCTTCAAGCGTCCGGTACTCGAGCACGTGCTGCCGCGAGTTCTGGTCAAGCGATTCGCTTTCGATCTGGAACTGCTGGCGAACGTCCATCACTTCGGCTACCGCATCGCCGAGGCGCCGGTAACGGTCAACTTTACGCGCGTTTGCAGCCGCTTGCGCCTACGCGCCGTCTGGAACGTCTTCCTCGATACGCTGGCCATTTTTTATCGTATGCGAATCTTGCACTATTACGATCGTCCGGAGCGCTTCGCCGTCGGTCACGACCGCGCAGCAGGCTCGCACGAGATCGTCGTTCCAGTCGTTATCGGAGAGTAAATCATCGTGGGGTCCCAAACCGCGCTGGTGCTGCTGCTACCAGGGCTCGGCGATGCCCTGACTGCGAGTCCGCTCTTACGCGGCTTGCACAACGACGGCTGGACGCTGGATGCCGTGACGATGCATCCACCCGTGAGCGCCTATCTGGAGGCGCTGGGAATCGTGCGCGACATCACGCAGCTGCCGCTGCGTCCCACCGCTCTCGACGCGCTTGCCTGCATCCGCGGACTGCGTCCGCGTCGCTACGACGCCTCAATTCTGCCATTTCCGGCGACGCGTTGGCAGTATGCGCTTATCGCTCGTGGCGTGGGAGCGCGCAAGCTTTGGATGCACGAGTACGGCGGCGCAGCAAGCGCAATCGCAATGACCACGCGCAATGCGCGCGTTGCGCTTCGCGGCGGCCAGCGCCTGAGCGAGAACCTCCGGCTCGCTCGCGCATTGGGCCTGCCGCCCGACCCGAACGAGCTTCGATATTGGATCCCCGAGTCGTGGCACGCCGCGCGCATTCCCGGAATGCTCGGGATTCACCCGGGGTCGATGGCTTGGAAAGGGAACGAAGTGAAGCGTTGGCCGTACGAGCATTTTGCGGCGCTGGCGCTCGCACAAGCGGCGCGCGGCCGCAGCGTCCGTTTTTTCCTCGGACCGCACGAGCAGCGCGAAGCGGAGCGCGCGGAGCAAGATTTTCGTGACCACGCAAGAATCAGCATCGTTCGCGAGCCGCTCGTTGAGGCGGCGCGGCTTTTGGCGGAGTGCGAAGTCTTCGTCGGTAACGACGCAGGGTTCAGCCATCTTGCGTCGGGCCTCGGCGTCAAGACGCTCGCGTTGTACGGCATGACCAGCGAGATTCGAGGTGCTCCCGTTGGACCCGCGGTTGCGTACCGCCCGTCGCTCTGTCCGCCCTGCCACGATGAAGGCTTGCGCGGCTTTGAGTGCGTTCGCAATATCGGTTACCGGTGCATCGCGCGCGATATCGAGTACGATCCCGTGCGCGAGAAGGTCGACGAACTTTTTGAGCGCGAGGCCGTCGAGCAGCAAGTCGTCTTGGAAGGTCCATACCGCCTCTACGGAAAGGCTTACGCGTGAAAGAGCAGACCGCCGAGGGTAGCGGGCCGGCCGCGCGGCCGATGACGGCCGCGTTACGCGCAATGGCTTTGGATCGTCCGCTTCCGGCGGCGTTGCAAAAAGCGCTCGTTCCGGCGCTCTTTGCCGCACTTGCTCTGCTGGTAACTGCGGGCTACGGCAGCGGCGTTCAGCTTAACGACGGCCAAGCGGGGCTGCACATCAATCCGCTTGCGTTCCTCGGCAAACTGCTGCACGCTTGGAATCCGGCGCTCGCCATGGGTACGCACACGGGCTTTTGGGTGCCGTACCAGACGCCGTACTCGTGGGCATACGGACTCGCGCAAGTCTTGCACGTGCCGCAGGATCTCGCGCAGCACGCGGCGGTTTTCTTGGTTTATTTCGGCTGCTTGTGGTCGATGTACTATTGCCTGCGCGGCGTCGCGCCGTGGTTGGACGAGATTTCGCGCATCGCCGGCTCGATCGCGTATCTCTTCAATATGTACGTCGCGCTGAACTCGCAGGCTCAGATCGTATGGCTTCTGACGTACGGCACGCTGCCGGCAATGATCGGCGTTATGGCGCGTGCGATGCGCGGAGAGATGAATCTGTGGCGCGCGGCACTTGCGATCGCGTTACTGGTGCTCGTCGGCGGCGGCATCAATCCGCCGCTGGTTGCAATCAACGTTATCGTGCTCGCGATCTTCCTGATCGTCACGATAGCGTTCGATCCCAAGCCGACGGCGGCGATCAACCGCACCGTGCCGTTGATTGCAGCAGCCTTCGTCGCAACGATCGCCATCAATCTTTACTGGCTCGTTCCGTTCGTCGACTACTTTCGAGGCGTTTGGCTCAACGGCGTACTGAGTGAAGCACCTTCGATGCATAATGCCGCGACCTCGTTTGCCAACGTGCTGCGCGGTTTGGGACATTGGGCGACGTTCGTTTCGTTTGCCGGCCGAGCGTACTTTCCGTGGGCCGCGGCATACGCCCAAGGGTTGTTCGGTGCGCTGCTGTGGTTCGTCCCGATCGTTGCACTCGGCGGCATCGCATTTCGCCGCAATCAGCGGCCGGTAACCCTTTTCTTTCTTCTCGTCACCATCGTTTCTGTGCCGATCGTCGTCGGCTACTATCACGACGAGCTGGGCGACGCCGTCACGACGCCGCTTTACGACCAATTTTATCGAAACTTTCCCGGTTTTCAGATGTTCCGGTTCTCCTATAAGTGGGTGGCGGGCGTCGAATTCGGCATTAGCGGGCTCTACGCGCTCGGCGCGTTTGCAATGGTCGCCGCCCTGCGCGAACATATCGGGCGATTAGCAACCTTCGAGCGTCGTAATTGGGCGTGGCTCGTTTCCGGGTTACGCACGGTCATCATCGCGCTGCCGATTCTCATCTTCGTTCCGGTGCTCGTGAGCAAAATGAACTATCCGGGTCAGCCGATCCCGTCGTGGGAGTACCGCGAGAGCGCGCTGATCGGCTCCAACGAATCCCAGCGCGTGGCACTCTTCCCCACGCAATTTCTCGAGCAGTTCGATTGGGGAAACCCGCAGTTCTATATCGAGGATTCGCTCGTGAGCCGGCCGCTGATCATGGGACTCTTGGGCAGCGAACCTTCGCAAGGAACGGACATGTGGGTCCGGCGGGCCTACCGCGCGACCCGCGAAGGACTCGACTTTTCGGCGGACATGTTCCGCGCGATGGGAGTCGACACGATCCTGGAGCGCGACGACTTCATCCCGGCGATCGACTTCAGTTCGCCCGGCGAATGGCGCTTCAACAGCACGACGCTGACGCACGATCTTCTGAAGCGCGTCGTGGGTGCCGCGCCGTCACGGGTCGACGGCCCGCTGCGAACGTATCGTCTCGACCACGCCCTGCCGCTCTTTTACGGCGTGACGCATCCGGTGATCAGCACGCTACCCACGTTCTCGGATGCGTATCTCGGCGACGTCAATGCGATGGCGAAAGGGCGCGCGGAGTTCGATCCGCCGACACGATCTGCCGACGAATTCTCGACGGCGATGCAGTCGCTCGCGCCGATTCTTCCGGGGTCGGCCGATCAAATTCGCGACCTTGCGGTCAACGAAGCGCTGGCCCACGGCATTCGCGTTTCGCCGCCCTCGGCCGATGCTGCCTGGCTGACGCGATTCAACGTTAAGAGCGGCGGTGCGTATGCAATCTTTGCGCTGGATCAGTCAATGCTCTTCGACCGTCCCGCGCCGCAAACGCTGGAGATCGACGGCAAGTACCTTCCCGTGCAAACCACGGGCGGCGCCTGGACGCAATACGGAAATATCGGTTTGACGCCGGGAGTCCATTGGGTTTCCGACGGCTATCTCGACCCGGACCTCGTCGTCGCGATCGTCAGTGCCGAGGATCTGCGCGCGTGGCAGGATCGCATTACCGCGCTCGTACGCGCGCTTCCGCAGAATCTTGCGACCGCAAATTTGGTCTACGCCCGCAAGGCCGCGATCAATATACCGGCTTCCGGTACGTACCGCGTTGCGGCGACGGCCGTCGGACCGTTTGGTCCCGACGGAGTCGTGCGGACGCGCCTTGTGAAGGGCTCCGCGTCGCGGAGCGTTCCCGCGGGCCTGGGCGCAACGCTGCCGTACATCTTCGAGAACGGCGTAGCCGCTACGTCGGCCTTGATGATGCCGCCGGAATGGTATCGCGAGGATCCCCGCGTCTACTCGTGGCAGCGTGGCGACCCGATGTCGTGGTTTCTCTTCGCGCAGCATTCGCACGTGCGCGTCTTCGTGCCCGGGCAAAACGCCGTACGCGCAAACGTAACGATGCGGTTAAGCCGTCTTCAGGTCTCCGATCTGCTGACCGTGAGCGATGACGGCGGTTCGCCGGTCAACGTTACGCTGCCGGGTCGCGCGGCGAGCGATCAACAGTACGACACCGTGGACCGCCTCGACGGCCCGCCTCCCGTTGCAGTTGCGTTCCCGATCTCGCTGCGGCCGGGTTGGAACGACGTGGCGTTCGACTTTCACGTAGCGCCCGGCGAGCGTTTCGATCTTGGTCCCGACGTTATCTCCGCAGCGGTCGCTCCGGACCTGACGTTTACGCGAAACGGCAGTGCCGGTGCGGCGGGGCCCATAACGCGCGACAGCGCGTTCGCCGCGGTGCGGCTCGCAAATTCTCCCGCCGCGCTGACCGGAGATCCGGAAATCGTCGGGACACTTTCGAATACCGGAAGCGTCGGCGCGTCGATTGCGGTCGCACTTGAGGATCGCGGAAGTGTGATCTATCGCACGTTCCCGATCTCGCGCGACGGATCGTTCGATATCAACTTCCTTCACGCGTTTCCGAACGGCTGGAGCGACGATTCGCTGCGCGTACTCGGCATTTGGTTCTTCTCGCGTGGCGTAAATCCAAAGCTCACCGATCTTTACTACAATCTTCACGCGCTTCCGGGTGAAAATCTGCGCCGCCCGCAAGCGCTCGCTTCGCTTCGATACAAGATCGACGGCAGGCTCGTCGGCTCCGCGCCGCTCTACCTGACCAGCGGGCGGCACGTGGTGACGAGCGCCGACAAACAGGTGAAGATCGGATTGCTCACGACCGAACCGCTGACGCTCCCGCGGACGCGAGATTTTCCGGTACTCTGGCAGCGGCACTCGACAACATCGGTCGGAGTTACCGTGAAGAGCAGCGCGAGTCCGTTCCTACTCGTCTTCAACGAGGCGTACCACCCTGAGTGGAGCGCGACGCTCAACGGTGACGTTCTCCCGCACGTCATCGTAAACGGCGTCGCGAACGGATGGATCGTCCCCAGCCTTCCCGACGGCGGCGAGATCGCGCTGAGTTTCTCGGGTCAACAGTTCTACGTGATTTCGGCGGCGATTTCGGTCATCGCGCTGCTGATCATGATTACGCTGGCTTGGGCTCCGGACTTGTGGCCGGTCGCGCCGGATCGTTGAACCGCGCGACGTTCGCATGGGCGGTCGGACGCGCCCTGCGCTTTGCAATCGGGACGTGCGTCGTTGCGCTGATTCTTTCCACGACGCTTTCCGGAAGCGCGGCCGAACGCTTCGCTACGGCGGCCTACATCGCCGCGATCTTCGCGGCGGTCGCCTTGGCGATCGGCCGTTTTCTGCCAAACACCGCTCCTGACGAAGCCGCGGTCGCCCCCGCTTTTCCGGCGTTCTTGACCAGCGCACTCGTCGTCGTGCTCTTCGTGAGCGTGATTGCCGGTCTGGTTTCGCAGCCGGGCGCGGAGACGTTCGTTCTGATCGTTTGCGCCGTGCTGGTCGTCGTCGCAGTGCTCGTGCGCTGCGGAGCGATGTCCGCGTTCAATGCGTCGCTAACGCGCGGCGGCCTCATCGTGGCGGCCTCGCGGTATGCCGTGCTGATTGCAGTTTGCGCGTTGGCGATCGGCGCGCTGCTGGGCGGGTATGCCGGCGACGTCTTCGTGACTTTCGCGTTTCAGGTCGCCGTGGCTGCAACGCTTCTGATTGCGGCATCCTTATTGACGCCGACAAAAGCCGGCATCTTCGTGCAAAAAACCTATGTCCGCACGATTGCCGTGCTCGATCGGCTGGCGCGCGGGTTCGTCTTCGAGCGCACCGCCAGTTACGCCGCGATCGTCGCCATTGCGGCGATCGTTCCAACGAGCTTTCTTCCGGAGCCGTACCGTGAGCCGTTTGCGATCGCGGCGTATGCCGCCGCACTCGCCGCTGCATTCGGCGTTGCAATGGAGTGCCGGCGATTGCGGTCCTAGCCGGCTCCGCAAGAACTCCCGCTGGACGATGGTTCGCACTCCTAGCCGCGTTGCTTTTCGCGGGCTTCGTTGCTGCTAAGGGAGTTCCGACGCTGCGTCACGATTGGACGTGGCCGATCGACGGGCGCGCAATACCGTGGTTCGCGAGTACCTCTTTTAACGGCTGGCTCTCCGACTCGCTCGGAACCGCTAATCCGCATCCGACGACCTATCTGATCGCAATTCCGCTCGTCGCCGTCATGTGGATTGCCGGTCCCCTCGCGGCGCTGGCGTTCTTTGCAGCGGTAATTGGATACGCGTGCATGCGAGCCGCAGAGCGCGCGGCTTGGGAGTGGGGCGCCGCATGGCCCGCGGCGCTCGGTATCGGTTTATTCGCGCTCTTCAATCCCTGGGTCTACAATCAGGTCGTCGCCGGCCATCTCGTTATGGTGCTCGCATATGCCGGACTGCTAGGACTCTTCACCGAGATGCTGCGCGGCCGCGACGCGTCGCCGGTGCGGCTTGCGCTGTGGATCGTGCTCGTTGCGGCGCAGCTCCAATTCTTCATTTTGGCAATGGCCGCGCTCGTCGCCTTTGCAATTGCGACGCGAAAGTGGCTCCCGCCGATTGCCGGCGCCATCGTTGCAATGCCGTCGGTCGTCGGCTTGATCGCGGAGCGCGGCTCTTTGCTGAACATACCATACGAAGTAGAATGGCAAACGAACCAATCGGTCGCGCCGGCTCCATTGCTGGGGCTCGGCGGATACTTCGCCGGTTACGCGGACCGGCTCGGTATCGCGGGCTCGATTGCCGTTTGGATCGTGCTCGCGCTTGCCTTCATCGGTGCGATTGCGGCGCATCGCCGCATCGCAGCTTCGATCGTCTTCGCGGCGGCCGTCGTCTTCTACGTCGCAATCCTCGGCGTGCACGGTCCTCTCGCGGTTCCGTACGCGTGGGTCGTTCGCAATATTCCCGAAAGCGGCGTCTATCGCGAGCTGTACGATGGTGCGGGCATCATCGCCGCGCTGCTCGCGCTGCTGGCATGCGCGGCCGCCGCGCGCATCCGCGCGCTCGGCTACGCGGCCCTGGCCGCCGGCGTGACGCTCCCGATTGCGTGGGCGCTGCATCCTCCGAGCGATTTCTGGACCGGCGCGCGATCGTATCAGCACCCCGTCGTTACGGCGCGCCCGTTCGCACGCATCGCGCTGCTTCCGGCGTTTCAACCGTTGGGCTTGCGAACCGGAGCCGGCGACGGAGCGGATCCCAATGCCTTCGTGTACCCGCACGTCGTGCCGGCGCTCAACGAATACTTTCCGACGTATCCCGTCGACATGGCGCTCGCGCGTTACGAACAATCGGGCGACGACGCGGCGTTGCGAGTCCTCGGAGTAACGGAGGTGATACCGCGTCCCTGGCTGGTCTCGAAGTCGCAAGTAGGAATCGGCCTCGCCGGGGCATCGCTCGCACCGCCCACCGCACGCGCGCCCCTTGAGGCCGCGCATCACGTAAGCGGCGTAACGCCGCTGCTGTCGCAGTGCGCCGCGGTGCGTATCGTCGACGTCGGAGCGCCGCTGGGAGCTTGCGACGTGTTCTTCGGCGATATGCCGGGATACGGAACGATCCGCGCCATTACGCCGCCGAGCGACTCCATCGACGCCCGCACCGCGTGGATCGATGCTCGCCTGACCTTCTCCGAAGTTCCCGCGCTCGCGCAAGCGCTCGGCGGAACGTTGACGCAGTCGCCGGTACTCTGGCGCGTCGAGCCGAACTCGTGGCTGCTCGCATACGTGCGTGGAGCACTGCTCGCTGCGGATGGAAGTACGCTTGCGAAGCGTTCCGGTTCGTTCGCCTGGACCTACGTACCGCCGCAGATCGAAGCGGTGCGTTGCGCGGGACTGTGCGAGTTGGTCGCACAAGCGAACAGTGCTCCGAATGTCCCGGCACCGCGAAGTCCGCCGGCGCCCCGCGCCCTGCCGTTTCGGTACGTTACGCCGTGGTTGTACCTCGTCGATGCAGGCGCTGCGGGATTGCTGCGGTTCAACGAACGATACGATTCGGCGTGGGCTGCGTTTGCCGCCGGAACGGCGCCGCGGCACGTGCGCGTCGATATGTCGGTAAACGGCTGGCTTCTTACGTCGTCGGGGCGCGTGGTGCTGGTGCAGGTTACCGCGGTCGCGCAGCTGCTTGCGGAAATTGTCGGACTCGTTTTCGTTCTCGCCCTACTGAAGGCGCTTGCGAATCGGCCGACGAAGCGCGTGCGGCCATGACCACACTCGTTCCATTCGTCGACTTAAAGACGCAGTACCGTTCCTTGCGTTCGGAGATCCTGCCGCGCGTGACGCAAGTGATGGAGGATGCGACATTTATCCTCGGCCCCGACGTCGCGCGCTTCGAAGAGAATTTTGCATCGTACCTTGGGTCGCGCCACTGCGTCGGCGTCGAATCCGGAACGGCGGCTTTGCAGTTCGCCCTCGAGGCATTCGGAATCGGGCCGGGCGACGAGGTCATCATTCCAGCCACGACCTACATCGCGTCGGCAGTCGCGGTTTCGACGGTCGGCGCACGCCCGGTGTTGGTCGACGTCGATAGCACGTATTTTATGGATCCCAACTTACTCGATGCCGCGCTGACGCCGGCAACGAAAGCGATCCTGCCCGTCCATCTGTACGGACAAGCCATGCCGATGGAGCCGATCCTCGAGTTTGCGCGGCGCCACGATCTCGTCGTCATTGAAGATGCCGCGCAGGCGCACGGTGCCCGGCACAACGGACGCTGCGCGGGAACGTTCGGGCACGCCGGATGCTACAGTTTTTATCCGGCGAAGAACCTTGGCGCATACGGGGACGGCGGCGCGATCGTTACCGACGACGCGGCGATCGCCGATCGTCTGCGGCTGATGCGCGACTTCGGGCAGCGCAAGAAGTACGAACATCTCGTAAAAGGCACAAACTGCCGGCTCGATTCGATCCAGGCCGCGGTGCTCGACGTCAAGCTGACTCACTTAGACGATTGGAATGCCGCCCGGCGGCGTCACGCCGCGGCGTACGACGCGCGTTTGAGCGACCTGGGAATTGCAACGCCGGTGCGCCGAAGCGACGAAAGCCACGTCTATCATTTATACGTAATAGAGATCGAGCATCGCGATCGCGTCGCCTCGGCGTTGCGCGACCGCGGAATCCAAACCGGAATACATTATCCGATTCCGATTCACTTGCAAGCTGCGTACGCCGAGCTCGGATTGACGCGCGGAGCGTTTCCGCAGACCGAGCGCAGCGCGGAACGCGTGCTGTCGTTGCCGATGTTTCCCGAGCTCACGGAGGAGCAAATCGATCTCGTGACGGGCGCGCTGGCGAGCGCGCAAGCCCTCGTCGTGGCGTAGCGACTTCTTCACCGTCTCGAGACGAAGCAATGGAAGGCAAGCCGCTCGGCGTAGCAGTCGTAGGCCTGGGCTATTGGGGTCCCAATCTGGTGCGCAACTTTTACGCCTCCGACCAGTGGTCGGTTCGTTACATCGTTGACCAGGACACCGCGCGGCTCGAGCGCGTGGTACGGCTCTATCCCGCAATCGCCGGCAGCACTTCGATCGATGCGGCGCTGGCCGATCCGGCAGTAGATGCCGTCGCACTTGCGACGCCACCGCGCACGCATTACGCGCTTGCGGTTCGCGCGATCGATGCCGGAAAACACGTTTTGGTCGAGAAGCCGCTCGCGGAGTCGTCCCGCGACGCCGAGGACCTCTGCGAGCGGGCGCGGCGCGCCGGCGTGCGCTTAATGGCGGATCATACGTTTCTGTATACCGGCGCGGTCGAGAAGCTGCAGGAACTTCGCGCAAGCGGCGAGCTCGGAAAGATTTACTACATCGATTCGACGCGTGTAAACCTTGGGCTCTTTCAAGAGAGCAACGTTGTTTGGGATCTGGCGCCGCACGACATCTCGATGGCCAACTACGTGCTTGACGAGGTTCCCCGCTCCGTAGCCCTGCATCTTGGTACGTGCGTCCACGCCTCAGTGCCCGACGTCGCGTTTCTTACCATGTGGTATCCGAGCGGCTGCCTCGCGCACGTTCACTTGAGCTGGCTATCGCCGGTCAAAGTGCGGCGAACGATGGTCTCCGGCAGCCTCAAGATGGCCGTCTGGGACGACGTCGAGCCGACGGAAAAAATTTACATCTACGACAAAGGGGTGATCCTCGATCCAACGAGCTCGACGCTGCAGCAACAGATGGTCTCGTATCGCTTGGGCGACTTGCACGTTCCGCTCGTCGATAATCGCGAGGCGCTCGTCAAGCTGGTCGCCGACTTTGCGCGCGCCATCCGTGCCGGTACGCCGACGCGTTCGGACGGTGAGTTCGGCGCCGGTGTCGTGCGCGTGATCGAAGCGGCGCTGCGCTCTGCGCAACGCCAGGGCTCGAAGGTCGACGTGTGAGTACTGCCTCTCGGCCGCTGCGCTTCTCGTTGATGCTGCCGGTCTTCAACGAAGCGGCACGCCTGCCGGCCATACTGGATTCGATCGCAGCGCAACGTTACCCGAAGGATGCCGTCGAGCTGCTCGTAGCCGATGGCGGATCGACCGACCAGACCGTCGCCATCGCACAGGCTTTTGGGGCGCGCGTCTTCCACAATCCGGTGCGACGCGCCGAGCCGGGCGCGGGAATGCTTTTAGAAAAGGCGACGGGCGACGTCGCGATGTGGCTCGCCGCGGATAACGCGTTCTCGGGCAAAACCTTTCTTGAGAAGATGGCCACGCCGTTTCGCGATCCTGCGATCGTCGGTGCCTTTCCGCGGCTGGTCAGCACGGCGCAGGACGGCGGGACCACGCGCTACTTTAATGCGTTCAGCGATCCATTCAATCACTTTCTTTACGGCGGGGCGACCTCGCCGGCGTCGTACCACCGCACGTATCGCATGAAGCGGCGGACCGCCGACTACGCCGTCTACGATTTTGCCGCAGGTCCGGCTCCGCTCGTCGCGCTGGCGCAAGGCTTTACGATGCGCTTGCCCTATCGCAAGCCCGCAGGCACGGAAGAAGACGACGTGGCTCCCGTCCAGATGCTGCTCGCACGAGGTGCGGAGATCGCTTACGTCGAGAGCGCGGCGCTCGAACACCATACCGTGCGCGATATCGGGGATGCGCTGCGCAAATTCGGGCCGCGCTTTCGCGCGCGCTTGACCGATTCCCAAATACCGGTGTGGGGACGCTTGCGATCGATCGCACGAACGCGGCGGCTGCGAGCCTACGTGTGGCCGTTTTACTCGGTCAGCTTCGTTTTGCCGGCAGCCGCCGCTCTCGGCGGCTTTGTGCGCGACCGGCGCTTAGAATGGCTCTATCATCCCTTCGTGAGCGCGGCGTTCGGCTTAGAGTTTTGGCGCCAAGCCGGCATCGTGGCGGCGCGCCGGTTCAAGCGCGGTGCCTAGCCGCATCTCGCCCGCACCGTTTTCAAAGACCTCGCTCCAGTAACGCATCATCGTTAGGCCGTCTTCATGGCGGTCCAGCAGATCCGGTATCGGATTACCTTCAATCATATCGATGAGCAGCGATGCAAAGTTGATGCCGGCCGCGGTCGTGAGCGCGAGCGTACCGGAGAAACGCGGATTCATCTCGATAATCGAGAAAGTGCCGTCGTCGCGCAACATGCCTTGAACGTTCGCCGGGCCTTGCAGCCCGATTTTCTCGACGACGCGCCGGACGATCCCCTCGATGGCCTGATGCCGGTACGTGCGGCCTTTTACCGAGACGCCGGCCTTGATGGCAATCCGCTCTCGCGGAACCGCCGCGACGACGCGCCCCGGCGCTGCAGCAAAACAATCCACCGTAAACTCCGTGCCGTCGACGGCGTCTTGCACGATGAGGTCGCTGCGCCCACGCGCCGCTTCGTGGAGCGAATGCAGACTTTCGATTCGCGTCGTTCCCACGGAACCCGAGCCGCGGCGCGGCTTGAGGTAGACCGGAAATCGTTCGACGGCCGCATCCGCGCGGTATGCGACGGTGACCGGACCCGGAATGCCGATTTCGTGCAAGTACGTCGCGAACTCGAGCTTATCGCCGGCACGCTCCACGATGTCGCGCGGCGGCACGAGCAGCCGGCAGCCAATCGATTCAAAGCGTTCTCGCGCGTCGTCGAGCGGGAGAAACTCGCTTTCGACGATCAGCGGAACGATCAGATCGATCCGCATGCGTCGCGCGGCCTCTAAACATCGGGATGCAAAGTCCGGCGCGCCGGCCTGCGGAAGCAGAACGAATTCGTCGACGAACGCCCGCGTCGCGCAGAGCGGATTCATGTCGCCGGCCGCGATGAACTCGGCTCGTCCGTCGTCGCGCAACGCTTTGATGAGCGATTGCGCGGTCACCGTCCCTGCGGCGGTGATCATGACGCGACGCACGCGGTTATCGCGCATCGTGCGGATCCCAGGGCATCGTCAGATCTTTGGGGCCGATGGGACCGGAATGCCGGTAGATGAAGAATTTGTTATCCGGACCCACGTAGACCGTTTCGAGCGTGAGCGGGTCCTGTCCGTAAAAGACGACGGCATTGGTCGTTCGATCGTACACGGCACGCCAGTGATAACCTGATGGGAGATGCGTATAGCTGTAGGCTTGCGTCGGTCCGCATCCTGCCAACGCAATACATGCGCCGGCGAGCAGTGCGGCTCTGCGCGCTTTCTTAGTACGCCCGGACGTTTCGAAGTCCGGCGGCTTTGAACGCGGCAGCGACGGTTTGCGCGTCGGGGCCCGCCTCGGAGTAGAGTACGACCGCGCGGCCCTCGGCGACCGCGTCACCGAAGTTATCGACTTCATCCGACGGAATGGCGTAGCCGGCGAGGTAGCGCCGCGTGGGATCGTCGCGGTGCTGGAACTGACCGAGCGTTGCCTGGCGGCCGTCACCGACCCCCGGAACTCCAGTTCCGGTCTCGTCCCAGACGCCGAGGCCGCGGGTCATGTCGTCGGCCCGAGAGTTGTCCTCCATGTCGGCGATGACGTCGACGAACTCCAGCTGGGAGCCCTCATCTTCGTCGTCATCCACGGTGGTACTCACCACCTTAACTTTGCTTAAATCGATCTGCTGTGCGGCAAGCGCGCTCTCCAGCGCCTTTGGATCGGAGCCGGAGAAGATGCCGACGACTAGGCCTGATGCCACGCTTGTATTCCTCTAACGTTGGTATAGCCGAATGGCGTGGGCGAGCCGTTCGACGCCCAGCCGGATATTCTTTTCGGTAGCGTTGGAAAAGTTCAGCCGCATGCCGTCGTGAACGTCGCGTCCCGAATAGAAATTTACGCCCGGCACGAAGACGACTTTTGACGCTGCGGAGATTTTTAGCAACTCCGCCGTATCGACGTTCGGCACCGTCACCCACAGGAACATGCCGCCGGCGGGGCGCGTAAATCGCACGCCTTCCGGCATAAATTCCGCAAGCGCTTCGGCCATGACGCCGCGCCGGTGGGCGTACGTCTGCGCAATTCGGCGAACGTGCGCGTCGAACGCGTCGCCATCGCTGACGTATTCGTGAAAAACGTACTGCGCGAAGGTTCCGCTGTGAAGATCCGCGCCTTGTTTGGCCAGCACGATCTTTTCGCGAATGGCTTCGTCTTGCACGAGCAGCCACGCAATGCGCATGCCCGGCGCCATAATTTTGCTTCCGGTTCCCGAGTAGATGATCGGCGCGGTCGACCGGTACGACAGGAGCGGCGGCAGATCGGTGCCTTCAAAGCGCAGCTCCCCGTACGGATCGTCCTCGACGATCGGCAATCCGAAGTGCTCGCAGATGCGCACCACGGTTTCGCGCCGCCGTCCCGAGAGCGTTCGTCCGGTCGGATTCTGAAAGTTTGGAACGAGATAAAGAAATTTCGGAAACGGGTCGGCACGCTCGAGCACTTCCTCGAGCGATTCCGGAACGAGCCCGTCCTCGTCGGTTTCGACGGTGAGGTACCGCGTTTGGTATGCGTCGAACGCTTGAATGGCGCCGAGATACGACGGATCTTCGAGCACGACGTGATCGCCGGGATCGAGAAAAATCTTTCCGACCAAATCGAGACCTTGCTGCGATCCGTTGACGATCTGGACCGCCTCGGCGGAAAAGATACCGCCGCAGCGACGCGTGAGCCGCTCGGCGACCCAAATTCGCATCTCTGGAATGCCCTCGGTGACGCTGTACTGAAGCGCCGCCGAACCGAGGCGTTCCATGACGCGCTGCGTCGCCTGTGCGATCGCTTCGGTTGGGAAGAGTTCCGGCGCGGGAAGACCGCCTCCGAACGAAATGACGTCCGGCTGTTGGGTTACCTTGAGCATCTCGCGAATCGTCGACGCGCGCAGATGCGCGGTCCGCTGCGCAAACTGCGCCGCTCGCGAGATGGCCGTCATACCCCGCTAGTTTTAGCCGGTGGCCATTGGGGGTCCGCTAATCTGGCTTGCAAAGGCGTCGCCCGCGAACGACAGGATCGTCGCGCCGAGGCCGATCAGCCCGACGAAGATCAGCACCAGCGTCCCGACGACCGGCACGAGCTCTGCGGCGGTGATCAGCGCGATACCCGCCAGGAGCGCGACCAATGGCGTCGGCGTTGTCGAGGGGCTGAGCAGCTCGCAGAGCCGCCTTCCGATGAGGAGCGCGAGCGCGGCCGTCCCGAGGAAGACGCCCGCGAGCACGAAGACGAACTCGAGCAGAATCAGCGGAATCAACAGGATTGTGATGGCCAGCAACACGGCTAGGGGAATCACCGCGACGCTCCCGAGAACGCCGGCAGCGACGCTCAGGCCGGGATGCCGCTCGAGCCGGTCGAGCACCATCCGCGTGCGCAGCGGAAAGATCAAAAAGACGAGCAGCGCCAGCAGATTCCAAGAGAGCCGCCAAAGCAGGCGGTGATCGGGAACGAAAGGATTGTACGTCGACTCGGCGGGCGCCCACGGGACGACGGCTTGGGTAACCGCGCCGCCAATCTGATTGATTTGACCGGTGACGATGCCGCCGGGACGGGGGTCGTAGTTGCCACCGACCACGTTGACGTCGCCTTGGACGACACCGGCAATGGTTGCGTCGCCGAATATGACCGTGAGATCGCCATCGACGACCTGCCCGGGCTCGACGACGACCGATCCGAAATAGGTGCCGCCGTGATAGACGGCTTGTGACTCCGCGCGAGCCGGCGTGGACGAGATGCCGAGTGCCACGGCAACGCAAACGATGAGCATCATCAGGCGGCGCTTCACGAACGCGACCCTCGCCCGAGGTAGAACGCCAGCAATGGGCGCAGCCGGCGGTATGCGTAGAACGTCGCAGCGAGCAGAAGGACGTCAATCAATAGAACGCCGGTAACCACGGCGGCTGCCAGCGGCGTCGCGGGCGCGAGTGCGCGCGATGCCGCGCCGAGTGCCGCGAGATCGCGCTGGGCGAAAACGACCGAAACCGAACCCAGTTGCGCCAAATCGGGTAATCGCGCGACCGCCACCGCGGCGAGCGCCCACGCCGAGAGCAAATAAAGGAGAAGCGCCACGCCCAGACGCACGCGCCGCCGTGCGTGCGGCCGTGAAGTCGCCGTGACCGAAACAACGGCGGCCGTGATGTCGCGCGGAACGCTTGGTGCGCGGGCCGTGGTCAAGAGGGCATCGACGACGCGCAGCTCGTCGAGCAGCCGCGTGCACCCGGCACATTCGCGAAGATGCTCCGCGACTAACCGGCCTTCGCGCGATCGCAAGGCACCTTCGAGATAGCCGTCGAGCAGCGGCTCACACGAGAAGCAGCGCATTCGAGCCTCCCCTTTGAGCGACGACCTGCAGCGCGTCGATCGCTCGATGCTCGCGCTCGTGCATCTTTTTCGTCAGAGCGATCTTGCCGCGATGAATCAGCGTCTTGACGTTTCCGAGCGATAATCCGAGCGTGCTTGCGATCGTTTGATACTCCATGCTGTCGAAATAGCGCAGCGCCAGTACGGTACGCATGCGCTCGGGAAGCTCCGCGAGCGCAGCCCGCAATTCGCGCTCGGCCTCTTCGCGCAAGACGCCGCGCGCCGGATCGGCTTGCGGCGACGAGTCCGCAAGCGTGCTCTCGAGCGTTTGATCTTCGCCGAGCTCCTGCATTTGCGGAGCGCGGGACGATTTAGCCAGATGCGTTCGAATCACGTTTCGTGCGATTTGATAAATCCAAGTTGAAAATTTGCCGAGCTGCGGGTTGAACGTGCCGAGATGCGCGTACGCCCGCAGGAACGTCTCCTGGGATAAATCGGCGGTCTCCGACGAGTTTCGCACCGTCGCGCCGATGAAGTTTGCGATCCCCCGCTTATAGCGATCCACGAGCACGCCGAAGACCTCTCTTTCCCCGGAGCGCACTCGATGCACCAGAGCTTCGTCGCTCTGATCATGGAATGCCATTCTCCCTCGATTCGGTTCCTCTGGCGACTTCTACCTAGGGCGGCGCGGTTTGTTACGCCGGCCGAAGCGATGCAAGCGTTGGGTTTGTCGCATCGCGACGTGACAGAATTGGATGCCGGTCTTCCAGCGGCCATGCGACACCCACGTCGGCATCGTTCCAGGCAACGGCAATTTCCACCGCGGGGTCGTACGCGACGCTCTGCTTGTAAGCAAAAATGGTCTCATCTTCGAGGGCGAGGTAGCCGTGCAGGAAGCCCCGAGGAACGTACACCTGCCGGCCGGCGGCTGCGGTTAGCGTCGCTCCCCACCAGCGACCGTACGTGGGACTCGCACGTCTTGCGTCGACGATGACGTCAAACACGCTGCCGCGAAGAACGCTGACCAGCTTGGCCATGCGCCGGTCGCCGTGGAGGCCTCGCAGCACGTCGCGATGCGAAAGCGAGATATTATCCTGAACGAAGCTGTCGGTGATGCCGCACGCATGATAGCGTTCGCGCGAATAGGTTTCGGTGAAGTAGCCGCGCTCGTCGGCGAAGATCTGCGGCGTCAGCAGCAGTGCGCCGGTGAGAGGTAATTCCTCAACCTCCATGAGAAGTGGCATACGATGAACGGCAGTATGAGTCCGCCTGGCACTTTGGTGCTCCGGCGCGGGCTCGAGCGTCTGCGCGCGAGCGCGATGCTCAAACAGAGCCTGCTGGTCTTCACCGGCAGTATGGTTCTGAACCTGTGCAACTTTATCGCACATGCCGTTGCCAGCCGCGAGTTGGGCGTCGTCGTTTACGGTGGTCTGTACGCATTGATCAATGCCGCAATGATTGCGGCTCTTCCGGCCGCCTTCGTCGGTCCGGTCGTCGCGCAGTTGTCCGCCGAATTTCGCGCGTTGCACGACGACGGGCATCTCCGCGGTTTGACCGAGAACGTTGCCGAGGGATTCGCGCGACTCGGATTATTGTACATGGTCGTCGCCGCGTTCGCCGCGATTCCGTTCTCGTGGTTCTTGCACGTACCGGTTTGGTCCGCTCAGTTCGTCGGCCTCATCGCCGGGGCTGCGCTGTATCTGAGTGCGTTGCGAGCGGTTGCACAGGGCACCCAAGATTTCATCGGCTTCGCGCTCTCCAACTCGATCGAAGGTATCGCAAAGGTTGTCGGCATCGGCGTGCTGCTGGCTGTCGGACTCAAGCTCGGCGGAGGCATCATCGGATTTTTCATCGGCCCGCTTTGCGCGCTCTTCTACCTGGGAATGCGGTTGCGTAAACGCTACTCCGTGGCACAATCGCGCAGCCTCCGCTACGATTGGCGCCGCATTCTCAATGCCGGCGCCGGTTCCGCCGCTGCGACGATCTCGCTCGCGCTCATCGGCTCCGCCGACGTGGTGTTGGTGAAGCACTACTTCGACCCGCACCAGGCCGGTCTGTACGCCGCGGCGGCGCTGGGCGGCAAGATGCTGCTCTATCTCGTCGGCTTTATTCCAACCGTGCTGCTGCCGCAGGCGGCCGATCGGCATGCGCGCGGCGCGCAAACGCGCGAAGTTTTGGCGGGCAGCCTGCTCATGTTCGCAATCGTCGCCGCGTTCGGGCTCTTCGTCTTCGAGTATTTCGGTCTATTCGTACTGCACGCGCTGGTCGGGCACGCTTTCGACGCGGCGCTGCCGTTGCTGGGGACGTACGGTCTCGCGATGGTGCTGCTGGCGCTCACGAACGCCTTGAGCTATTACGGAATTGCGACGCACCGGTTGGCCTTCACCGTTCCGCTTTTGACCTGCACGCTGGGCACGCTCGCGGCCATCGTCGCAATTCATCCGAATCTCCGGACGGTCGTCGAGATTCTGGTCATCGGAAATGCGGTCGGCACGCTCGCGGTGAGCATCGCGCTCGTGGCGCAACAGAATACGAGCGGCCGGCGCTCGACCGTGTGACCCGCGTTCTTCTAATTGGAGGCTCGGGGCGGCTCGGCACCGCGATTAGGCAGCAGTGGAGCGATTGTGAGATCGCCGCGCCACCGCATCAGGAGCTCGATCTTGCCGACGCGCGTGCCGTGCGTGACGCGCTGGACGCCGTTCGGCCCGATGTTTTCGTCAACGCCGCGGCATTTCACGACGTCGACCGCTGCGAAGACGAGCCACAGGAGGCCTTCGCCATCAATGCGGCCGCCGTCGGAGAAGCCGCGCGGTCGGCGCGCGATCGTGGGATCGTCTTTGCAACCGTCAGCACCGATTACGTCTTCGACGGAGCCGCGCACGAACCGTACGGCGAGAGTTCTCCGCCGCATCCCATCTCGTTTTACGGCGCATCAAAACTTGCCGGCGAATATCTCGTCGAATCTCTGCATATGGAAGCCTACGTCGTTCGGACGTGCGGGCTTTACGGCGCCGCCAGCAGCCGCCGGCGCTCTTCGTTAATTGAACGCGTACTGCAAACCTCGAGCGGCGAACCGCCGCTGCGCGTCGTCGAGGACGTCGTTGCTTCGCCGACCTTCGCGGGTGACGTTGCCGCAGCGCTCCGGCGCCTGATCGGGACGAAGTCATTTGGGCTCTATCACGCCGTTAATACCGGACCGGTCAGCTGGTACGATTTTGCGTGCGAGGCCGCACGTCAGGGCGGAGTCGAAATCGCGATCCAGCCGATCCCGGCGGCGCAGTGGAAGCAGCGGGCAGCGCGACCGCGTTTTTCAGCGTTGCGCAACGCAAAACTCGACGCGTTGGGGATTGCGATGCCGTCCTGGCAGGCCGGCATCGCGGCGTACCTCCGGAGCCTCTAAAGAGATTCCGTCAGGCTTCGCTTAAGATAGGCAGTCGCCATGAGACGGAGCAATGGAACTTAAAATCGATCGGGCTCGCGTCGATCGCTGCCGGCAGCTCGCGGCCGCGATTGCCGATCCGGTCGAAGCGTTCATCGCGGCACATTCGACGGTGTCGGTCGAGCGCGCCGTGCTGCGTCTGCTTGGCGTCGACGGCGTGACCGCCGAGGACGTTCCGTTTCCCAATGCCGTCGTTGACGCTATTTCGCAAGAAACGCTGGCCGGCGGCGCCGCCATGCCGTTCGGACGGGCGCTCGCCGAGACCGGCCTCGATCCCGCCGGGCTCGCGCGCGCGCTGACGGAGGGTCGCATCGCGCTCGCGCAGTTCGCGGAAACTCCAGCTGCCGCCGCCCGCGGCGCCCTTCGCCCGTACGTCGAATCCGGTCTCGCCCGGATCGCCGCGCAACGAGAAGATCGCGCTTCGCGGCTCGCGCGTTGTCCTCAGCTTCCGCCTCCGCTGCTGTACGTGATCGTCGCAAGCGGAAACATTTACGAAGATCGAACGGCGGGCGTCGCAGCCGCCGAAGCGGGCGCGCAAGTCGTCGCCGTCATTCGGTCGACCGGCCAATCGCTGCTCGATTTCGTGCCGTTTGGACCGACGACCGAAGGCTTCGGCGGCACGTACGCGACGCAAGCGAATTTTGCGATCATGCGCGCCGCGCTGGACGAGGTGAGCGAACGGCTCGGCCGCTACGTGATGCTGACGAACTATGCGAGCGGACTATGCATGCCGGAGATTGCCGTGATGGCGGCATTCGAGCGTCTGGACATGCTGCTCAACGATTCGATGTACGGTATTCTCTTCCGCGACATCAATATGAAGCGCACGTTCGTGGACCAACATTTCAGCCGGATGCTGAACGCTTATTCGGGCATCATCATTAACACGGGCGAAGACAACTATTTAACGACGGCCGATGCGGTCGATCAGGCGCCCGCGGTCTTGGCGTCGCAGTTCATCAACGAAGAGTTCGCCCACCGCGCGGGCCTGCCGGACCACCAGATCGGTTTGGGCGACGCATACGAGATCGATCCGGATCGCGAAGACGGCTTTCTCTATCAGGTCGCGCAGGCGCAGCTCGCTCGCGAAATCTTTACGGAAGCGCCGTTGAAGTACATGCCGCCGACCAAGCATATGACGGGCGACATCTTCAAGGGGCATCTCATCGACGCGATGTTCAATCTTACGTCGGTGATGACGGGGCAGACGATTCATCTCTGCGGCATGCTCACCGAAGCGATCCATACGCCGTTCTTGGGCGACCGCGCGCTTTCACTCGAAAATGCCCGCTATATCATGAACACCGCCCGCCACTTGGGTGACGAGATCGTGCTGCGTCCCGGCGGCGCCATCGAGCAGCGCGCCCAGGCGGTCTTGAGCGAGTGCGAGACGCTCCTCGAGCGCGTCGCGGCAATGGGGCTCATGAAAGCGATTGAGGCGGCGACCTTTGCCGACGTCTCGCGCGCTCCCGACGGCGGGCGCGGTTTCGAAGGCGTCTTCGCCCGTGCTTCAGATTACTTCAATCCCTTCGACTCGGCGCTACGCGCCTCGCTCAGGACTGCGCGCTCTACGAGCGCTTGCCGATAAGGAATGTCTAAAATCGTCAAGCCGTACGGCGACGCGCAAAACGACGGAAAAGTGCAGCTTTCGTTCACGCTGCCGGTCGAGTGGAGCGAAGCCGCCGACGAAGCCGCGCGGCAGCTCGCAACCAACATGGGACTGCAGGA
>JAMXLK010000079.1 GCA_024281075.1 Vulcanimicrobiia bacterium | reverse complement strand
CCACGCTCGCGAGGCCGCATCGCGTTAGGGGATTAGCAGCCTAGAAGCCTCGCAGCTGCGCAGCCCGGCGCCGATCGCGCGCCGTATTGCAGCCTCGCAGTTACGCTCGCAGCGCCTCGCATTGCCTCGCACTTAGTTCTGGAGGCTCGGCGCTTAGATCGCGGCGCTTAACGCGTCGGCAGCTCGGATCGTGCGCTCTGCGAAACCTTGCAGCTCAGCCGGGCTCCGAGGGGGTGCACAATTTTAGGGGTCCAACTCCTATCCCGCGGCGCTGCTTCAGGGCATAGGAGTTAGGCCCATCTGAAATGCCGCCCCCCATGGCGGCTGAGCTCCTCGCGCAATGATTTAAGCTGCGAGGCGCTGCGAGGCATTAATGCGAGGCGTTTAACGCGTTACGATCAGCGCTGGGCTGCGCAGCTGCGAGACTCTACGCCGCTAAGCCCCTAACGCGATGCGGCCTCGCGAGCGCGGGGGGCTAAACCTTCAACGCCTCCTCGCCGGCCTGATCTTCGGGCCACGCCGCGCTTTACATCGGCGTGAGGAGAACCGCGTGCGGCGTGCCGGTACTGGTCTTCGCGTCGCATGCAATCTGCCCGGAATTGTTGATCGCTTGAGCGGAGGTTAGCGTGAATCCAGAATTCGTTGGAATCAGCGTGTTTAGGTCGACCGGTCCGCTGCTGGTAAAGACGATCGCGACAGGCCGGGGCGATTTAAATGGATGATAGGTCGCCGGAAAGGTTGCGGAGCCGACCACGTGCCCGGAGAGGTTAACACTATTAGCCACCGAGCTGGTGGTACCGGGAAGCGTGCCGAGATCGGTCCACGTTCCGTTGCTATACAACACGGCGTGCTTCGTGCTCGTGCTATGGCCGGCTATCTGTCCATTGTTGTTGATATAGGCGCCGCTATTTGTCGTGGAAAGGTTCGTGAACGTGCCGTTGGAGTACAGCCACGTTGCCGCGGCGGGCGTCGAATTAGTGGCCGACGACGAGCCGATAATCTGTCCTGAGTCATTGATCGATACGGCAAGTGATTGCGATGCATTAAACGGATTCAGATCGGTCATCTGCCCGCCGCTATAGAGAAACGCGTGGTACGAGACGTCGTTAGGATCGAGGAATCCCACTCCGACTACTTGCCCGGACTTGTTGATCCCGTACGCCTCGCTGCCGTTGGGGAAAATAGCAGTGTTCTCGATATTGGTCATCGCACCGTTACTATAGAGAAACGCGTGCCAACAGCCACACTTGTCATTTGACCGCGTCTCCTGCCCGACGACTTGCCCCGAATCGTTGATCGCAGTAGCCATCGAGGCGGTGGCTTTGATCGTGTTGATATTAGTCGCCGTGCCGTTGTCGAAGAGTGTTGCGGTAGGGTCGGCGCCTGGATTCCACGACGAGCCGGCCGCTTGGCCGAGATTGTTGAGTCCCTCGCCGGCGGTGATCGTACCTTGCCCGACCTGGCTTTCGGAATAGCCCGCTACAGCACCAAGATCCTTAATCGAGTATTGCGTGGACGTCGTTGCTGCCGCGTGGACGGTTGTGCGGCTCGGAATTTGCGATTGAGCACTCGGTGTGACTGGCGGTCCGGTTTGCGTGGGGGCGCACCTTACGAAAGCGAGCGCAGCGATGCTTAGAAACGTAAGCGTAACCAGGTTTGCGCGGTCCAACATTCGACACCTCCAGCCCTAGAAAGTCGAAACGTATCCGAGATACATGAAGAATTGCTGAAGAATCGCGTCGTTGGTAGGTCACTCGCGGAAAGAAGTAGTCTCGCTCGACGCCATCATATTGGCCCGTAAGCATACAGCACCGCTTGAAACCGCCGTCGGGAGCCGCACGGGCATGGATCGTTCCGGCCGAGCTTCTCCTGCAGCTCTTTGAATCCGCGGACGACGCGGTCACCGCGCTTTACACGCGCCTCGGATGCGTAGCCGCGTTTGCGTTTGCTGCTCGGGCTAAAAGCCGCCGATCTGTTCGAAGCCGTCTTTCCACAAAAGCGTGTCGACCTTGCACCTCCACGGCCCACTGCCTGCGATCGTCCATCACTGCGGTAACCGACATTGTGTCTTGCGGTAAATCGATCATGACGTAGTCGCCGGGAATGAGATATGGGTCCTCATGTATGACCCCATCCGGTTTGGTTTGGGTTCGAGGCTGACTGGAACAATCCGAGTGATCCCCTCAAACGCAGCCGCGCGAAAGTGCGCCATGCAGTGCGAGGTTATTATGGCGATCGAGTAGACACCTGGTGTAATGGAGATTGTGGAGCGACCGGAAGCGACGGACTCTAACGCACGGTCAATGGTAGTTTTGGCGGCAGCGCTGCGGCGCGGATCATTGCCCGTTGCGCTCTGCGCTGCGAGTGCCTTGCGCGCCGCGCCTTCCGCGTGGAGATGCTGCCGTTACTGACGTAGTTCGCTAAAATTCAGAAATCGCCGGTCCGCAAGGCCACTACCGTGCCGCTTCGCCGACGCCGCTGGTGATCGCGTGGGCGTATTTCCGTACCAGGTTGGTGCCGGCGATCTGATCGAAAATCCACAGCCAGCCGCCGGTGATGCCGCATTGCGTATGCCAGTTCTTCATTGCTGTCTTTACCTGCGCCGGCGTCAGATAGGGTGGCGCGGAGTGTTGGTCCGATACGCCGGGATAAACCGGCACGCTGCCAAAGTTCCAGCCCGAGCAGGGACTGTTGCCTTCCCCCCCAGCGTAGGTCTGCAAATGAATGGCATCCACCGTGCCGGCGCGCTTTTTGTTGATTTGCGACACCACCGACGTCCAGTAATTGGAGTTGGTATAAGGGTCCATGGTGACCTTATAGCCGAGCTTACCGAGCATCACCGCGAATTTGATCGTTGAAGACGAATCATAGCCGTTCTCGTCATCGAAATCGATCGCGTCGAGCGGCAGCGCCGCCTTCAGCGCGGCGAAATCCTTGTAGAGAATGCTGTGCGGTCCGGTTCCCTGGGAATCGACCAGCGCTTTGATATTCTCCCAGTCGCCGTAGTTGGACGACCCGATGCTAAGAGTGACGCGCTTGACCGTGCCCCGCTTGATCGTTTGTAGATCCGCGGGAAAATACGGGTATGTTTCATTCCCGATATAGGCGCCCTGCGATGTCAGCGGAAATTCGCCATTTAGGTTCAAATCGCCCGTGCTATTGACCTCAACGCTCCAGACGATCAGTTCATTGAACCCTGAATGCTTGAGTTCCCTGATATTTTTCAGGATGTGCTTGTAAACCGGCCCTCCCCCCAGAATGCCGATATAGCCTGTCGGTGAAGTGGCCGTCACCACGCTCTGCGCGGCGCCGCCCGACGGCGCTAGTTGTGATTGGACCCCACCGCCGCACCCTGCGAGCATTGCCACGCAAATGGCAAGCGCGTAGCGCCCAAAGTTTGAAGTTCTCATGTGCTGTGCCCCTTAAGCGTGAACGCATCGACGGTCAGCTGTGCATCCCCGTCGCACTCAAATTTTATCTTCGACAAGGCGCCTCGTGTAGCCCTACACGCCTGGATTCGACCACCTAGTGCTGCGAGGCTACCGCTAATTCGCTGGCGCAATGCGGCCTCGCGCGCGGCGAATCTACACGCGCGAGAGGTATTTCCAAGAAAGTAACAGCATTGCGGTAGCTTCGTAAGCCATTTCATCAGATCAGGAGGAATGACCATGAGTGGGACGTGGCTGTTACGGGTGACTGTTGCTTTCTTTGCATTTCTCGTTGGTCTGGTCAGCGTCGCAATAGCGCAGACGACGAATCAGGCGCGAAGCAAGATGCTGGAACAACTGGTCGGCAGGTACACGTGTTCCGATACGGGACCTGGCGATCAGCCCTACACGGCGGTTGTGAAAGTCGAGGGAGGCTGGGTTGTCTGGCGGGAGCAAAAAGACGACCCATCGACGGAATACCTCCGATGGGATCCCAATCAACATGCTTACGTTGTGATTGAGGTGGAACAAAAAGGTGGTTATGTCATCAGCACGACCGGCGACTCCGACCCCTTGAACGCAACCTGGAAGCATGAATATCCGGCGAGCAACGTGTACGGAGCGATGCACACAACGTTCGCAAAGAACGTGTTCACGGTCGCAGTCCCATTTCATGAAGATGGTCAAACTCGCATCGGGCGCTTAACCTGCAAGAAAAGCTGAGCTGGCGCCGCACCGGGAACGCGTTCGAGCGGTATCGTTTTCATTCGTGCGTGCCGCGATGCGGCGTCGCAGATCCGCCGCTGTTTAACGGCTTGGCGCGACGCTGACGGTGACGCCGTAAATGTTCACGTTGCCGCTTTTGAACGGCGCAGTCACTCTCTTAGCGTTTCCGCCTGCCGGATAGTGCCATAGGCCAAGCTGCGCGAGACTGCTCGATTGAGCGATAAACGTGCCGCCCTGCAACCAAGTCTGTATGTATGGCCAATGCCCTGTGTAGTTAGTCTGCCAACCGTTCAACGACGTGGTACCGATGACTTTGTACGATGTTTTGCCGAACTTTAGGCGATAAACGTCCGAGGTCGTTGGGTTCGCGAACGTAATATGACGACCGTCCCATTGGATCGCGCCGAATGTGTCGAAAGTTTTGTCCAACGCATACTTTATGAACGTGCTGCTTCCCTTGGGCAGTTCTGCGATGTAGTTTCCCGTTCCGTTGCCATCGACGAAGAGATTTCCGTGATCATCATAGCCGCAAAGACCAAAGGTATAAATGTCTGGATCTCCGTAGCCCGTTGGGGGTTCTTGTGCGTTCGGGAATATCACGACGTTACCGGCTCCCGATGCCTCTTGCGTTACGGCTAAGTTGCCGGTGGTCGGATCGACGGCGCAGCCTAAGGGAATGTCTCCGCCATGGAGCGTCTGAATCGGGTATGTGCCACCGTGCGCGTATTCCAATATGACATAGCCGCCCGTCGGGACAAACACGTCCCCGTTCTTGTCGGAACACAAGTTACTGCCGCTAACGTTCAGGCTGCCGACGAGCTTGCCGTGCGGATAAGAAAGAACGTATACGTTGTCGCCGGTGGCGACGTACATCAAAGGGCCGTTCTTCGCTTCCGGCAGTATCCACGGTCCGCCGCGCTCGGCGTGCGTAGTGATCGCGCCGATTTGAGTCAACGCCGCCGGCGCGCCGATCGACGCCTGCGTTTCGCCGCAGCCGGCGAATAGTGCAGCCGCGCCGATGAAAAGAACGGGAGGAGCAAATCCGCTCATTCGTGAGCTACAGCGTCAACGCGTACACGGTTCAGCGTTCCGTTGTGGTTATCTTCATTTGATTTTGTGTATCACCTGGATCCAGTTCACTTCCCACGTCTTGCCATCGTCGCACGAGAAAGCCTGTTCCCAATGCGCGGTCGTCGCGGTTATATGCGACCAGACAAAACGTACCTTGATCGGCTTGCCGCGCAGCGTGTCGTCGGCGTAAAAAGTCCCAACGCCATGAACGAAGCGGCCCTTGACCGGTGGATCGACGGGACCGGCCGGATTGCGGCCATCAATCCACCAGATTGCCCAGAGCCCCGTTTGGGGATCGTATGCCCGCGGCGCCACACCACGATAAATGCCCTCCGGCATGTCGAACTCGGTATCGTCGACGTTCGCGCGGCCGTTCATCAGTCTGTAATTGCGGATCGTGCCATCGAATTGTTCCCAATCGTTACTGCCGGCACAACGCTCCTTCAACTTGCGGCTGTGCGTGCTCCACGTGCCGACAAAGAAGTCGAAATCATGCAGGCCGGAGAGATCCGGCGCCTTGACGGTTTTCGGCGTGTCTTGGGAAGAACGGGCTGCAGGCATCGCACTGATGGCGATCGCCATCGAAAAAGCAACGACAGCAAGATAAGTAAGACGCATAAAAAACTTCCTCGTTTAGCCGGTGGATGTTGAGGTGCCGCGCATTATAGCGCCTTTGAGCGCAGCAAACTCCATAAACCATGTGCTGAAAGCGCGAGCGACAAAAGCGAAACGACCGCGAGTGCGAGAAGCGTCCAAACGAAGAAAAAGGCGCCGCTCAATTTGGCGATCTCGATGCCTGCCAGGCCCCCGGTGCCGTTTAGGTGGACCCAAAAAATGGTCAACCCGAGTACCGATCCGATGAGCATAATAATATGCCCCACGCGACCTGCGGGCAGCATCAGCGTACCATAGAGCCAAACAGCAAGAATCGCTACGATGAGAAGATTTGACACCACGCCTTTTTCCGAGCCGTATACGATGTCATCAACAAGGTGAAATGACGCAAGAAGGATCGCGAGCAGCGACGTCACCGGCAATACGAGGTTTCGCTTCACGCTGAAGGCTCCTTATCCGGGGTTTTTCACTTAAGCAATCTTTTCGAGTCGCAACCCGGCGATTCCGGGCAGCTTTCGTGCTAGCGTCTGCTTTGTTCAGCCCTGGGTCCGTTTTATTCTTTTTTCACGAATTTCCGGTATCCCAAAATCCAGTCATAAGATACGAAATAGGAGATTTTTATGATACGTTTTCGAGGGCCGGGATCGCCTTTAGCGGCGCTTGCAATCATCGGCATCGCCGCAGTCGGCGCGTGTGGGAAGATGGGCAGTACCGGAAACATAAGCTCGGTAACGCCAGCCATCGTTCAACCCGCTACCACGGTAGGCGTGAGCATTTCCGGATTCGCCTTTCACCCTGCCACAGTAAAAATCGAGGTTGGGACAACCGTGAAGTGGACGAACCACCAGAACGTCACTCACACGGTCACGGCAAATGGTGGCTCTTTCAATTCCGGCGATCTAGCGCCCGGCCACAGTTTTAGCCACACGTTTAAGCGTGTAGGAAAGTTTCCGTACCACTGCATGATTCATACGTTCATGAAAGGGACGGTGATCGTTTCACAGTAGTCTAAAAACAAAGCCCGCTTCGCATTTGGCTCAGCGCGAAGCGGGCGGTCGACGAGATTCGAGAGAGATTTACACGGAGTTCGTGATGCTGAGGGTAGCCGTACCCTTCACTTTACCGTGCTTGTTCGTAGCCGTGAACGTCGCCGAGCAGGATCCTGTCGTTGCGCCGGCTGCGACGATGTACTGGGAGGGATCCGTCGGATTTTGAGTGACGGTCGCGATGCCGGACGCTCCGCCGCAATTGTCTTGTTCGGAAACCGAGTTATGTTTGTTGGTCTTGACCGTTACGGTCGCCGTGGGTGCCGAGACCGTCAGCGTGACGGAGCAAGGCGACACCTTGATATGACCTTGGGAGGTGCAATTTTTGTTGGGCACGATCGGAGAGCGCGCTTGCGGAACCTGCGTCGAGGTCTGAGGCGTAACGCCGGACTGCGAGCCGCTGCAACCGCCCAGGATCGCTGCTGCCGTGAGCAGCGCCATGCCGGCGACGACAGGCCGGCCTAGAAAACTCAATGTAGACAATGTTTTCTCCTAGTGTGAAGCTGAGAGCAACGTGGGAATGATACCCCTTGCGCTACGGATGATACCCCGCACGATGCCGGGCCACAACGCACGACAAAGACTGTAGAAGCGACTGTAGCAGCAGGCGTGCGTCCTGCACCTTGTCAGCCTATCCTGCGGGCAACCGGCCGGCGGCCGTCATTCCGTGTCTACCGGCAGATCTGATGGCGGCTGGTGCAAGAAGTAGCTGCGCGAGTACTTCGACGGAATCGTCGTGAACTTGCGCGGCGGTTGCGAGAAGTCGAAGCAGTCGATCATGCTGGTGGCCCGGACGTCGGTCGTTCCCAAATTCCCCAAGTCGAATACCGTTTCGATGAACTTCAGAATGCTTCCGAACTCATACTGGGTATGCGAGACGTAGCCTCCGTGCGATCCGCTCCCAAGTTTGGCGTACGGCGCTACGACCAGCATCGGCACTCGGAAGCCCAAGCCGCCCCATTGGTCTTGGAACGGCGGCGCGACGTGGTCGTAAAATCCACCCCAGTCGTCCCAAACGACGATGACCGCCGTCGAGTTCCAGTATTGGCTTTGTCCGACTGCATTAACGATGTTTGCGACCCAGGACGGCCCAGTATCGGACTTCGGGCCGGGATGATCGGAGTTAGGCAGATCCGGAACGATCCACGACATGGCCGGGAGCCGCTGCTTGCGTATGTCGTAGAAAAAATCGCGCGGAAGAGCGACGTTGGTGTGCCACTCCGGGCCTTCGCGCACCGCTTTAATCGCATCGAAGGCGTTCCAGAGAGCGCCCGTGGCATGCACTGAAGGGGGCGAATAGTACATCCAGGAGATGCCCTTAGCGTCGAGCAGATCGCGCAGCGTCTCGTAACGCATGCACGGGAACGGCCCCTTGTGGTAGTGGTACGTCAGCCCGGTTTGTTCGGCTTGCAGAAACGAGGTTTTCGTGCCGTCCTTCCCGTTGCAACCCCATGGGTTACTCGACGGAAAATCTACGAGACTCTTTGTCCGCGCCTTGTCAAAGATCGTCGCGCCGGCGATTAAATCCTGATGGCCGGTAAAACTTCCGCTGCCTTGCGTCGAGAACATATGGTCGCCCAGCA
The DNA here is from genome assembly GCA_024281075.1 of Vulcanimicrobiia bacterium. Taxonomy (GTDB): domain Bacteria; phylum Vulcanimicrobiota; class Vulcanimicrobiia; order Vulcanimicrobiales; family Vulcanimicrobiaceae; genus Cybelea. Next base: position 43,215 of record JAMXLK010000079.1, on the reverse strand, counting down.
CGTACTGCTGAGCGATGCTCCAATAAGGCGCAATTTCTCGCGGATTGACGTACTGGTACGTTTTGATGCCGCTTGGACCCGGACAACCCGGGCCGCCGTTTTGGGTATTGAACCCGTCCATTGCGCCGCCGTCGTACTCCTTGAGATAGCCCTTGTATCCGTGACCGAAATCGCAGGGCTCAACGAGGCTCTTCGGCTGTAATGGAACGACGATGTCGTCGCCACTCGGCAACTTCATCAAGCCCTGCCTCGTGCCGTCGGCGCCCGGAAAGGTCGCGAAAAGGTCGTCGAACGAGCGGTTCTCCTGAATGACGAGCACGACGTGCTTGATCTTGCCCGTGTCCCTCGCCGAATCCAGCGGCCGAGATGATTGCCGGGCGGGCGTCGTCAGCAGTGTTGAGCCGCTTCCGCAAGCGGTAAGGAACGCGAGCAGCAGAAACGCCGCACATATTTTTGGCAATGCGGCTTATTGCGTGTCCACCGGGTCGTTCGACGGCGGCTCGTGCAGAAAATACGAGGCCGGATATTTCGAAGCAATTGGAGTGAAGGTCCGCGGCGGTTGATTGAAGTCGAAAGCAGCATCCAAATTCGTCGCGCGGTTGTCGGTGTAACCTTGCGACACCGGCCCGATGCTTCCGGTCCCGTAGACCCCTTCGATAAACTTCAGAATGCTGGCGAATTCGTATTGCGTGCTATCGACGTAACCGCTCTTGGCGTACGGCGAGATGATGAGGCAGGGAACGCGGAAACCGAGCCCGCGATAATCCAGTTGCGGCGGCTTCGCATTATCGTACCATCCGCCCCAATCGTCCCACACGACGATGATCGCCGAAGAGTTCCAGTACGAACTCTCTCCGATCGCATTGACCACCGATGCCACCCATGACGGGCCCAGGCCGCTTCCCTGGGTCTTCTTGAGAGGCGGGTGATCGGAGTCTTTCATGTTCGGAGTAACAAAGCTTACCGATGCCAACCTCCCTTTGCCCGGGTCGGTTAGTATTTTGGTGTGCGGAGTGACGATGTTGTTCCAATCGGGGCCGTACCGTACGTACCTCATCGCCCCAAAGGGCTCCCAGATGCCGCGCTTTTCGGTCGCGTAGTACTTCCACGAAATGCCGGCCGCGTCGAGAACCTGCGCTATCGAGTTCCACTGGTCAAAACACGGAAACGGGCCTTTATCGATCTCCACTTTCAGTTTGGACGTTACGTACGAGCTCTTTGTGCCCGGCGGTGAATTGCAATCGAAGGGCGCACTTGTCGGCGTATTGATCTCAGCCTCGGACGGCGATTGATTGATATCGTCGGTCCCGGCGACCAGCGTCAGGTGTCCGGTGAAACTCCCGCCCCACTCCGTCGGAAACATTTCGTCGGCGAGCACGTACTGCTGCGCGAGGGCCCAGTACGGTTTAATCAGAGACCGCTTGACGTACGAATACGCCGGATATGGTCCACCCTTGCAGCAAAACTTCGAGAAGCCATCCATTTTGCCGTTATCCCAAGAGATCTGAGACGATTGCCAATCGTGCCCCAAGTCGACCGAATCGAAGGTGATCGGTTTCAGCGCAACCGAGATGTCTCCAACGGGACAACCCGAGTTCGAGATGCGGCGCGCGACCGCACGAGGCAATGGTTTTTCCGGAATCGCACAGCCCGACCTCGGCGCATTCGCACCGGGATAACCGGTGAAGAAATTTTCAAAGCTGCGGTTCTCTTGGATGATGACGACGACGTGGCTAATGTATTGGCTCGCCGATCGGCTCTGCGGCAGCGTGCGATTCAAAACAACCGGCGTACCACCGGAAGAAGAACATCCGGCGGTTATGATGAGGCCCAGGAATGCGACGACGAAGAACCGCTGCGCAGACATGTTTTCCTCCCAGAACGGTATTGGGCTGCCCGGGAAGCATTTCCTCGATTCTAAGAGAATGCTACGGAGTATGAAAAGCGTTCTTGCAGTAATTCTGTCCGTGATTGTGGCAGGGTGCGGAGGCGAAAGCGCGCCGTCGAGCATCGTGCCGGCTGCACGGCAGACGCACGCGCGCACGGGGTACAGCGTGCTCTACAGTTTCAAAGGCAGATACGACGGCCGGGATCCGCACGCGGGGCCTCTTATTTACCTCAAGGGCAAGCTTTACGGCACGACGGAATACGGCGGCGGCCCGTGCCATGACCGTTGTTTCGGCGGTACGCTCTTCTCGATCACGACGTCCGGCAGCGAAAGCGTGGTCCATAGCTTCGAAGTCGGGTCGGGAGACGGTAAAAACCCGCGATCGGGCGTCACCGACGTGAAGGGTGCGCTCTACGGCACGACCGTCCATGGCGGAGTAGCGTCGTGCTATTGCGGAACGGTCTTCAAGGTCACGCTCGCGGGGGCGGAAACGGTGCTTCACAGCTTCGCAGGTGGTTCCGACGGCGTCGGGCCGGAATATGGCCTCGTCAACGTCAATGGCACGCTCTACGGTACGACCGCGAACGGTGGAACCAGCGGCAATGGAACGGTCTTTGCAATCACGACCCATGGTAAGGAAACCGTGCTGCACAGCTTCGCCGGCGCACCAGACGGCGCAAACCCGAAAGCGCAACTCCTCAATGTCAACGGCACGCTCTACGGCACGACGTTCTACGGTGGCGCGAACTGCAGCTCACGCGGCGGTTGCGGAACGGTCTTTACGATCACGCCTTCCGGCGCCGAAAGCATTCTGTATAGCTTCAAAGGGGGCGCGGGAGACGGCGAATACCCAACGCAGGAAGCCCTGCTGAACGTCAACGGCACGCTGTACGGCACGACGAAGCGCGGGGGGACTCACAACCGTGGAACGGTTTTCTCGATCACGCCCTCCGGTTCGGAGACCATCATCCACAGCTTCGGCGGCATCGGCGACGGCATATATCCATACGGTGGCCTTATTGAGGTCAACGGCACGCTCTACGGTGCGACCTCCAACGGTGGTTCGGTTTCATGCGGCGTCCGATACGGCAACGTCCATGGATGCGGAACGGTATTTTCGATCACGCCCTCCGGCACTGAAAGCGTGCTCCACAGCTTCGGCGCGCCGAGGGACGGCAAATACCCGTATGGCGGCGTCACCGATGTAAACGGCACGCTCTATGGCACGACAACCGCCGGCGGTACGAAGGACGCGGGAATCGTCTTTTCTTTATCGCCGTAGGCTCGCCGCACGAGCTTACATATCGTCGTCGATCGGTAATCCGGAAGGCTGGCGGCTCGTGAAATAGTGCTCGGAGTACTTTGCGTCAATTTTTCGGAATTGGATCGGCCGCTGCGAATAGTCGAAGCAATCGATGATGCTCGCGGACGTTTTGTCGGTTGTGCCCAGCGAACCAAGATTCCAGTTATGCTCGACGTATTTGAGTATGCTGCCGAACTCGTAGTGAGTCTGGGATACGTAGCCGGCTTTGGCGTACGGGGACACGATCAGTGCCGGCACGCGAAATCCCAGTCCGCCGAAACCATGCTGCGCTGGAGGCATATTATCGTACAATCCGCCCCAATCGTCCCACACGACGATGATTGCCGTCGACGACCAGTACGGGCTCTGCCCGACTGCGTTCACGACGCTTGCCACCCAGGATGGCCCGTTATCGATGCTTCCGCCGGGATGGTCCGAGTCGTGCCTCTCGGGAATTACCCATGACATCGCTGGAAGCGTTCCGTTGTGGATATCGTCAAAAATTTTCGTTTGCGGCGTGACGATGTTCGTCTTCCACTCGGGTCCATATCGCACAGCGGCAACCACGTCGAAGGCGGTCATGAGGCCGCCGAAGTTCGTCCTTAGCGGGAGAACGTAATATTTCCAAGAGACGCCGTGAGCGTCGAGTAGATCACGAAGCGTGTCGTAGTTATACGATGATGGGAACTGGTTCGAACAGGGGAACGGGCCTTGTCCCGGTTCGTAACGGCCGTCTTTAGTTATGAGCGACGTTTTGGTTTTTCCGGGAGGCGCGTCGCATCCCCACGGTATTCCGGACGGGTCGTTGATAAGCGCGGCGTTGGCGCTGATTTGACTGCTGCCGCGAATGAGATCCTGATGCGCCGCAAAGCTGGTACTGCCGTGCGTCGTAAACATATGCTCGGCGAGCGCGTATCGTTGTGCGAGGCTCCAGTAGGGCGCAATGTCGGCCGGGTTCGTATACTGATAGGGGTACGTGCATTCAGGAACGCCGTGGCCAAAGTTGACGTCGTCGAAGTCGTCCATGTTGCCGTTATCGTATGCTCTCCGGTACGCCTGGTAACGATGATTCAAATCTTTGCGGACGACGAGCGGCACCTCTTTAAGCGCAATAGTGTGCGTTTTCGTAACGTGGCACTTGTCGCTTTTCTTGATGACGCCGGTCGTTGTGCCGTCGGTGCCGGGATATGTTGCAAAAAGGTCGTTGAAAGTGCGGTTCTCTTGAACCATCAAAATGACGTGTTGAATCGGAGATTGGGAGGCCGCGTTCGATTGGTAGGCGGCCGCCTTAGGAGCGATCGACGATTGCGACGCGGCGCAGCCGCCAAAAAGCGCAGCCGCGGCGCTGATAAGAGCGTAACGTGCGAACTTTCCCATGTCCGATGCCTCCAGAGAGCTGAACAAGCGACCGCAAACGACGTTCGCCGCCGCCGTCAGCTATCCCAGCGGAGAAAGTATTTACGAGCTTGGCGCAGCGGAGGCACGTCTCTGCTACCGTCGAAAAGCGAAGGACACGAGTGTTGCTATTCGGCGTGCTGATTGGTAACAAAGGGTCACATCGTAAGAAGCCGAGCGCGACGCCTGACACCTACTTCAAAGGAGCAAGGTTTATGAATACCCCTGGTTTACTTAAGTGTGCCGGTGCCGTCGTTGCACTCGCCGGAATCTCGGCGTGCGCCCTTCGACAGGCTCAGGGTGACATTCCGGGCGCGCCGTCAGCTGCTACGCCCAGTGTTTCCTACGTTGGTAGAACGCTGATTGTGAACGGGAGGCCGGTAACGGCGGCGAGGGTGAACCCCATGCCGCGTTACACCCAGCTCGTGCCGGATAAAAAATCGAGATCGAAAGATTACGAGTACGTCATTAACTACTACGGCACGTACGCCAGCATCTTCAACTATCCTAAGAGCACGAAGATGATCGGCCAACTCTATGGCGCCGGCGGCCAAGGTTGCACCAACGCTTTGTACGGCTACGGCAAAAAGATTATCTGGAACGCCGGACGTACGAACGATCTGATTACCGAATACAAGGTTCCGAGCAATCAGGTGCTCAAGACGCTATCGGTCGCCTACACGTTCACGTCCAGCTGCGCCATGAATACCAGCGGCGATCTTGCAGTGGGCGTCCTCTTGGGTAACTCGTATGGTCCCGGCGGTCAAGTCGTCATTTTCAAAAATGCTTCCGGCTCCGGCACCGTGTACAACACGCCCTTGAACAAAGAGTACTTCGACGGCTACGATTCTAACGGGAATCTCTTCGCGGACGGTTTTACCAGCAGTTATTACTTCGCGCTCGTCGAGCTCCCCAAGGGCAGCAGCAAATTCGTTACGATCAAAACGAGCAACTCTCCGGAGTTTCCCGGCTCGGTGCAGTGGGACGGCACGTATCTCACCGTATTCGATCAGTTAGCCAACGCGGTCTATCAGTATACGGTCAGCGGAACGACGGCGACCTTGAAGAACACCGTCCAGCTCACGGGTTCCAGTGACTGCGCGCAGACCTGGATCGTGAAGGGCTTACTCTACTGCGGCGATGCCGGAAACGACGACGGCGAGGTATTCAAATACCCGGCCGGCGGTTCGCCGATTGCGACGTTCTCAGGGAACTTCGACTTCCCGCTCGGTGTGGTGGCAGCGAAGAAATAGTATATTTTAGCCGCTTACGTCATGATTGAACGCCGCCATAAAGAGTGGTACGCTTTTGAAGCGCGCTCGAGCGCGCGGAGGAGCATCCCATGGCTTTACATTTTTGCGGCCGAATCGTGGCGACGGTTTGGATGGCCGCTGGATTTGCGTTTCTAGCGGCCTGCGGCGGAGGGACGTCGACCGGCACGCTGCCGAGTTCCAATAGTTTGGCCAAGCCGCTCGCGCATCATCAGACGTTCACCTATACCGGCAAAGTCCAGCACTTTAAAGTTCCGCCGAATGTAACGTCGCTGAGGGTCGACGTCGTCAGCGCGAGCGGCGGCGGCCAAACCGGCGGCCTCGGAGGACGGGTGCAGGCGACTATTCCCGTCACTTCCGGAGAGACGCTGGCAGTCTATGTCGGTGGTCAAGGAAGCTACACTGCCGGAGGCTTCAACGGCGGCGGTGCGGGTGGTTTGGACTACGGTTCGACATCGGGCGCTGGTGGCGGCGGCGCTTCGGACGTGCGCGAGGGCGGAAACCAGTTGCAAGATCGCATTCTCGTCGCCGGCGGCGGAGGTGGAGAAGGTGGCGGATTTTACCGCTACTACTCGCCGGGCAGCGGCGGGAGCGGGGGCGGCCGGACTGGTGGCGCCGGCGGCACGGGCAGCAGCCCTTATGACGGTGGTGGCGGCGGCACTCAACACAACGGCGGCGCCGGCGGCGCTGCGGGAGGTAGCGGCTCCTATGGAACGCCCGGCGCGAATGGATCGCTGGGGCTCGGCGGCGCCGGCGGATCAGGCGGCGGCGGCTATGGTGGCGGCGGCGGTGGCGCCGGTGGCGGCTACTATGGCGGTGGCGGCGGCGGCGGCGGCGGAAGCGTCGATTCGGGCGTGAACGGTGACGGCGGTGGAGGCGGCGGCGGCTCTTCGTACATTGAGCCCGGTGCTACCATGCGTCGTGACTTTCGCGGCTGGAAAAACGCCACCGGGAACGGCGTTATAACCTTTAGCTGGCAGTAAAATCGCCGCGTCTTACAATCGGGAGCGCTGAGCCGCGTAGCGGAACTGGCCCGGCTGCCAGGCACAGATGCTCCCATCGTTCATTGCGAACGATTCCATGCCGTCAACCTCGGGGTTGAAGTCCTCATTGAGCTGCGCGGTTGCGGGCCAGTTTACGGCGGGATCTTGGCGCGCAGCGGCGCGCGCTTTCGAATTTGAAAACTGCCGCTCTTTCACGAGCAGGTTCAGCGCGGCTGCCAGTCTTTTTGCATCATCCACTCTGACATGCTTAGAGAGCAACCAAAAACATCCCGCGGTCTGCTTCGAAACCTCGGCTAAGAAATAACGGTAGCTGGGGCATGAACCTGGTTTTTGTGCTGATGCTGCTCTTCGCACCAGGGCAGTATCTCTGTCACGCACATCCCGTCTACGTCGGGATCGAACACGAATTGCCCGACCCGTCGGTGAACGAATTTTATCCGGCTTGCCGAGACCAGCTGCAGCTCACGCATGGGATGCAGGAAGAGCGACGCATCGTCGACGCTCCTCAAGGACGTCTCGGCGTGTCGCTTTACTACGCCGGTTCTGACGCACGTCCAACGATTATTCTCGTGCACGGCAATGACGCGGAGACACGGGAAATGGGGTATATCGTACCGCTCTTCGTGGCAAACGGAATCAACGTCATCAGCTACGATCAGCGCGGTACCGGCGAGTCGGTGGGCAACTGGTTCCTGAGTGGTCCGCAAGATCGTGCACAAGACGTGTACGCGATCATCGATTCGTACGAACACCATCCGCACATCGATCGCGCGCGCCTTGGGATATGGGGATTCAGCAATGGGGGTTGGACCGCGCCGCTGGTCGCGGTGCACCGAAAGCTCGCGTTCGTAATTCTCAAAAGCGCCGCCGCGGAATCGGTGCGCGTCAATTCCGAATTCGAAGTCGCGCAGCAGATGCATCGCTACCACGAATCCCCAGAGCACGTCGCCGAGGCGCTCGCGATGGTTCGCGCACTGTTAGGCGCGCTCGACGGCACCGTTTCGTGGCAAGATGCCGGCGCTATCTATACCAAAGCGAAGGCCCAGCCGTGGTTCAAACATTCCCTCATGATCGACATGCCGATGCCGCCGCCCGAAGCGCTCCAAGCGGGGCTGCGCCGCTCGCTGGCCTACGATCCAACCTCGACGCTCAACGAATTACGTACGCCGACCCTTGCACTGTATGGTACGGCCGATATCAGGGTGGATGTTCCCGATTCGTCCAAACGATTGTCCGCATACTTAAGACATGCCGGCAATCACCAGTTTACGATGCGATTTTACCCCGGGGCCGGTCACACCCTTAAGGGCACGACTTATCCCGAGGACACGATCGCGTGGCTGCGATCACGTCATGTGATCCCGCCTACAGCGAATAGGTAAACGTCGTGCCGTGACAGCCGCTACAGCGGTAGCGCACGGAGTTGGTGCCGCGTTTAAGATCAAAGACCAAAACGGTAGCGGCACGCCCGGCGCGGATAGCCCCGGGCCCGACGAGCTTGGTTTGCGACGGATCGCTCCAGATTGCCGCGCCGAAGCGTAGCGCCCGCGGCGCCGAGAACTTCAACGTCAGCGACCCGTCCTTAATGCTCGCGTCCAAAAGCAGCGGCAGTTCCCGGCTCGGCACTTCGGGTATCGGGCGACGAAAACGCGAGATTGGATAATCTGCGTATCGAAACAGCCGGCTTGGCAACGTGTGTCCTGAAAGGAACGTCATGCCGACGCGCGAGTCATGATAGTCGATCGTCGCGGGATAAAGAGTATCCCAGTGGAGCAGACTGGACGCGAACTCCCTGCCTCCGGATATATACGGGAATGCAACCGCCCGCGGCGCAGCTGAGAACGCGCGAGCGTCGCGAGCCGCCTGACCGAGTGTTTCAAGATGCATTCCGTCGCGCACCACTTCATCGAACAAAGCATCCATCACCACTGCATTGGCGGGAATAACGGCGTCGATCGGCTCTTCCTGAACGGTCATGACAATCGGCTGCGTCTGGCCGGCTGCCGCATACGCGTCGACGAGTTTTCGCACGTATGCAGCGGCGCTTTTTGGAGTAAACCCGCCGCGTTGCAGCAGATCGTCGGGATCGGTAGAGAAGGCCGCTTCGCGCCCGGTAAGGTAGGCACGCGTCAGATCGCGCGCCGTCCATTCAAAGGCGAGGAAGTTGCAACCGCCGTCGGGCTGCGGCCGCTTGTAAGAATGGACGTCGGCACAATAGGTGCCCCACGGCGCGCCGTAGTCGGACGTTCCGTCGACGCCGCGACTGTTCCATGTAATTCCCCAGAACGCGTGCTCGCCAAATGAGAGCGCGCGCCGCACGTCGCGTTCTACGCCGGCTGTAAGAATGCTGACGCTCGGAACGTACCACGGAAGCTTCGCGGACATCGCCGCGTGCAGATTGCTCCAGAACTGAGCCTGGGCATCGTCGCCGTTGGCAGCGTGAAACGCATTATAGTCGGCGGCGTAAGCCATATGACGGATATCGCCGACCATCCAAGAGACCGGCACGTGGTGCGCGGCTGCCGTTCGCTCGATGTTTCGCACGCCCTTCATCGAAATTACCTCGTCGAGAGAGGTAAAAATGAATCGCGTCTGCGTCGGACCGGATGGTATCGACCAGTGCGGACGACCCGGAGACAGATTTCGACCTAAAACGTTGAAGTCGCACGTTGCGAAGCGCACGTCAATGGCCGGAAAATCGCCGGCGGGGATTCGATACCAAATCACCCCGTCGTAACTTACCGTGCACGGAGTGACGCTTCGATCGACGACCGTGCTTGCGGCGTGAGCCGGCGGCGAAGAGACGGGCGCGCCAGCGCGGGCGCAGGCTGCTAGCGGAACGAGAACGGCCGCCATCAACCACCTGAGGATCGTCATGCGTTCGTCAGGGGCGCTGTATTGTGATCCGTTGCGACTCGAGCTGATCGTAAACGATTTGGAACGAGTCGGGCCCGATGCTGACTCCCCCGCGGAACGGGTGGTCGACGGCCGCGATCATAAAAATGAGGAGCGAGACTAAAACGCCGGAAACGATCGTCATCGCGACATGCACTCTGAATCGCTCCAATGCAAGGAAATAGGTAAGAAAAACCGTCAAGATTCCGCCAAGGATTACCACTGCCCACAAGGCCGCCGGCAACCCCGCGTCTTTGTCGTGCAAGCGTAAGCGCCGAAACTCAATCATGCGTTCGAATTCGTCAATAGCGGCGGCATGGATGATCCGTTCGCGTTCGTTCTTTGGATCAAAGGAGTAGAACGTTTCTTGAAACGTGTTCAGTAGACGGGCGGATTGAGGTGGAACGATACCGTGTTGCAACTGCGGCCATCCGTCAATGACGGCTCGAGTATAGGCTCGCAACTCTTCCCTCAGACGTGACCCGTAAGGCTCACGATAGGTCGCTACGTCCCGGTACAATACTGCAACGGTGCCGGCTTCCTGCGTGACTTTATCGTCATAATTCGAATATTGCTCCCACGCTGCAACGGCGATGAGGCCGGCGACGATTCCGTAGAAGACCGCCGCCGCGGCGATGTACGCATCCACGCCTTCATTATGGCCCGGGCGCGGCCCGGTTATTGTGATTACCAAGCGCCGCGTTACGTACAGGCCGGCGACGGAGAGAGCGGTGAAGCTAACCACAATGAACAGGCCCATGAGCCAAGTTGGCAGATCGTACAACCAAAGCACGCGTGACCTCCCGGAGATTTCCCCCAACCCCATACTATCAGACCCGGCACGCGCTCGTTTGCCCCTGCCCCAATTGGGGAAGAAATGGTATTTCCACGGCTGTCTTGTGGAGGATTGTCTATGATGAAGAGTTTCGTCGCTTTTCTGAGCATTGCGATGGTTCTGATCCCGGCGAGTGCCGGTGCGCAGGCGCAAAACACCGTGAATGTGACCGGTAACTGGTCGGTCGCGGCTACGGGGGAGCCGCTTGCGACGGGCACTTTCAGGCTGCGGCAAGATGGTTCGAATATTACCGGTACCTATGGCGGGGGCGGGACGATTGCGGGAAAGTTCGAGCCGGGTAGCTTGCAGGTCAACGGCACGTGGAGCGACGCCCGAGGTAACGGTTGGATGACGATCGTTTTCGCACCTGATGGAAATCGATTTTCCGGCGACTGGGGCCGTCCGGGCAGTAGACCCAGCGGGCATTTTGACGGATCGCGCGCGGCTTTTCCCAACGTCACGGGAACCTACCACACGACGGTTAACGGCAGCGACGCATTTGCGGCCCGTCACATTTCGTTGCGTCAGTTGGGATTAGACGTCGTCGGCAACTTTGGGCCGGGAACGCAACTCAACGGGACGATGACGACGTCCAATGCCTTCGACGGCACATGGAAAGGGCCGAATAGTAACGGCTGGCTCAAATTGCAGTTCGCCGACGACAGCAGAAGTTTTCAGGGCACGTGGGGCCTGACCCCCGGGAGCGAGCCTGCCGGCACCGTCACCGGAAGCGTCAGAAACGCCCCACCGAGCATGAGTAGTACGAGCGGCGTGCTCGACGTGCGCGGACTCTGGCACATCGCTTCGAGCGGCGGAGCCTTCCCCGGCGACACGCTGAGCCTCGAACAGCAAGGCCGCTCGGTGAGCGGGTCTTACAAGAACGGGCATTTGGAAGGTACGATTTCGAGCAGTTCGCATTCGCTGAGCGGCAATTGGCGGGACGCACGCGGCACGGGTGTTTTCACGATCAGTTTTGCATCGGACGGGATGAGCTTCCACGGCACTTGGACGACGAAGTACAACAGCGGAAGCCTCATCGGCAAGCGCGTGATCGCGGCTACGCCTGCATTGCGCCAGTAGCGCTTCACTCAGACCGGCGCGGCGCCGATCGTGTCCAGCTGAGCGTTGATCGCTTTGATGGCAGCCTCGATAGAAGCTCCGTCGCCGGAGTCGGCGGCGGCAGCTTTGTCGAGTTGGTTCTGCCAATCGAGCAGCGCCGGTTTGCCACCTTCGGTGGCTCGCTCCATGAACGTATCGCTGGTGCGAACCTTGCGGCAAGCATCCTGTTTGGCCCACTCTTCGCCGATCCGTCGCCCGAGTGACGCGAGCTGAGCGGCCACCGCAGCGTTCGCGGTGGGGTCGGTTACGCGTGCGAGGAGCTTTTGACTGTTAGCGAACCAGCCGGCATATCCGCGCGCGCCAAAGTAGAACGCGTGCACCTGCCCCCAATATTTGTTCCAAGTCTGCCACTCGCCCTCACAGCTGTCGGCTTGCCAGACGGTGTGAAAGGAGTCTTTCCACGAGTCCAAGGTCGCGGCATCGTCGGCAAAACAGCAGGTCCGCGCGATGAGAAAGATCACGAATGCAATCGGTATTGCGCGCAATAGTCGCGGCGCTCTGTACGGCAAGGTAGACATCGATCGCTTAGTTCTTCGCGGGCGTCCGGTTTCCCGGATATGCCGGTCTGACGGGCGCGGTCACTCGATTAAGTGGACGTCGCCGAACTCATGGTAGGCGTATCCATAGTCAGCCGCCGCATCGTATGCGGATTCTAGGAGTTCTGCGTCCATAAATGCGCGCAGCATCGTCAGATGCGTCGCCGTTGCAGCGTGGAAGCCCGAAAGGAGGGCGTCAACGGCCTTCGGCCTGTGGGTCTCATCGATAAAGAGATCCGTCCAGCCTTGAGAAGCGATGACGCCGTCGCGCGTTGCAGCGCTCTCGAGCGCTCGAACGACGGTCGTCCCGACCGCCAGCACACGGCGCCCATCGCGGCGGGCCGCGTTCACGCGATCTGCGGCTTCATGCGGGACCCTGAAGCGTTCAATACCGGGCCGTTCCGGCGTCTCGAAACTTGCCACGCCGCAGTGCAAGGTAATCGTTGCGAAGTCGACTCCTTGATGACGCAACTGCGCGACGACTCTCTGCGTAAACGGCCGCGCGGCGGACGGCATCTCGGAGGAGCCGATCTCGCGAGCGAAGAGCGTCTGATAGTCACGCAAGGGAAAACTCCGATCGAGATATGCGTAGGTAATCGGCGCTCCGAACCGCGCAAGGTACGTATACATCGGCACATCCAGCTGAAATGCAAAATACCAAAGACGGGGCCGTTGCGGTTCGATCGGCGCGATCGCCGTCGCCCTTGCGCCGTCGGGAAGCGTGAGCATCTCTCCGGCATCGACCGACCCGCGCGGTTCGCACAGCCAAAGCCGCTCCTCAATTTTAGTGCTGACGTGCAACGCAACGGCAACGCCGCTGCTGCGCCTGGCGAGAATTGCCGCCGGGAGCGTCGCCGAATCGTTGACGACGATCAGATCGCCGGGTCGCAAAAGCGACGGCAAGTCGCGGAAGTGTGCCTGGGAGTGCGAACGCGCGTGCCGATCGGTGACGAGCATTCGCACGCCGTCACGCGCGATGCCGTGGTATTCCGGAGGCTCGGTCGCCTCCACCAATCCGTGCGAAACAACGGGCGCCGCGCTCATGCGGCCGCTTCGATATCGGAAGCGCGCACGCGTTCGAATCCGTCCTTCATCGCCTCGACCGCTCGCAGCAGCGCTCGAGCGGAATCCGCGGGATCCCTGAGTTCCGCCGGATCGGCATCCGGGATCGCGTCTCGGTGCATTTCCGTGTTCATATCACCCGGGTCGAAGACTAGCACTCGCGTCGAACTGCCTTCGAGTTCGGCGGCGAGCACGCGGGAGACGTGTTCGAGCGCCGCCTTCGTCGCGCCGTATCCTCCCCAGGTTGGATACGCTTCCACGCCCGCGTCGGACGTGACGTTCACGATCGTGCTGAGATCTGACCCCGCCATAAGTTTAAGCGCGTGCTGCATGAGGTGAATCGGCGCAAAGACGTTGACGTCGAAGAGCGTACGAAAGGTCTCGCGTTCGAGCTCGTCGATCGCCGGCAGCGGCACTTTACCGAGCGTCGACGCATTGTTAACGAGTAAGTCGAGCCGCCCGGCGCCTTCGGCTGCCTTCAGGAGCGCGTGAACGTGGGCTGCATCGGCGACGTCGCCGTGCACCGCGATCAGGTCACCGATCTCCGAGAGCTCGCGTCGCGCGCGTTCGAGCGCGTCGGGACTGCGGCCGTCGACGATGACGGTGAGCCCTTTCCCGAGCAGCTCCCGAGCCAACGCCTTGCCCAATCCGCGGGAGCCGCCGGTGACGATGGCTACGTGTCCAGGTTGAAACCATTCCATAACGGGCACGAGTTTACAACCTCAAGCATAGTTGAGGTCAAGAGCAATGGATTATCTTACCGTCGGCGAGGTCGCCGAGCGAAGCGGACTCCCGATTTCGACGATTCACTTCTGGGAATCGAAAGGCTTGATCCGCAGCAGTCGCAGCGACGGCAACCAGCGACGCTTTGCGCGACCGGAGCTGCGTCGGATCGCGGTGATAAAAATCGGCCAGCGCGCCGGGATTCCGCTTACGGAGATCCGCCGCGTGCTCGATACACTGCCATCCGACCGTGCAATATCCGCCAGGAATTGGGCGGCCCTATCGAACCGCTGGAAACGCACTCTCGACGATCGGATTGCGCGTCTTACCGCGCTGCGCGATCAGCTGGGTGAGTGTATCGGTTGCGGCTGCTTATCGCTGGACAAATGCTGGCTTCGAAATCCCGACGACCGGCTTAGTGCGAAAGGCCCGGGACCGCGACTTCTGAATTTCGACGAGTAGCTACGGTCAGCGCGCGGCGGCGCCGAGCGCCGCCGCGAGCCGAACGCGCATTATTTCTGCGCTGCCGTCACGCCCAGCGGAAAGTCGAAGTTGCCGGTAAAGGTGGCAACCGGTGAACCGCCGGCGGGGTACTTGAAGACCTCGCCGTTGTTGTTACCGGCGTCGCCGCAATAGACAAGGCCCTTAACGATCCAGGTTTGAGCGCAGTCGCTTGAGCCCTGGAACTGTATGGTGTTTTTCAATGTCGCCGTCGTTCCACTGACCGTGTACTGATACATCGCGTTGGCGACCTGATCGAACACGGTCAGATAGGTGCCGTCCCACTGCACGGAGCCGGGGAACTGCACCGAGTTGCTCGTGTTGATCTTCACGAATTTGCTGCTGCCTTTGGGCAGCTCCACGAGCGCGAAGCCCGAGCGATTGCCGGTGAAACCATCCGCAAAGAGATTCCCTTTGTTATCGTAACCGTCGAAGAACTCTTCGTCCAACGGCGTGGTGTAGCTCCTGCCCGAGCCGCTCCCGTTCTTGAAGATCACGACGTCGCCGCCGCCCGCGCCGGACGCATATAAGATCCCGACTGCAAGGTCGCCGCTGGTATTCATTGCGCAGCTGGACGGAAAATAGTAGTTGACGGAGAGCGTCTTAATCGGCGTGCTGGGAACCTTGTACTCCGTAATCGCGTTTTGACCGCCGACGTTCCACATGATCTTTTTGCCGTAGCCGTAGAGGGCGTTCGTGCACCCTTGGCCGCCGTCGCCATAGATCGAGCCAATCTGCTGCACGCTCTTTGGATAGTTGAAAATGCTAGCGTACGTGCCGTAGTAGCTGAAGACATACTCATACTTCGCCTTCGAATGGCGATCCGGAAGGATCGTTGCGTAACGGGGCAGCGTGCCGCTCGGCGGCCGCGCTGCCGTTACCGGCTTGCCGTTCACAAAGAGCGTTCTGCCGACGTATGCATATGAGCTGCCGAGCGCAGGGGATGACGGCGCGACCGTTGAGGCGGCACCGCACGCCGAAAATGTCGCGAGTGCAAGCAAAGCACCCGCGCATTTCGCGAAACCAGTCGTATTCAAAACCTTGCTCCTTTTTGAGTAGCGGCAGGTCGAAGCCGCCTTATACGGGTAGCAATCGGTGAACCGCCGGCTCACCGACTGATTCGGAGAGCGTCTTGACCGGGCCGGTGTCGCCAACCTCTCGAAAGGTACAACGGGCGGCCGCTCGCTCTGGACGACGAACGAAGCACTTCGAGCCGGATTCGTCCTCACTGAATTAGGAGCGAGATCTTCGGATGACAATTTCTTACCATCGCGTGCTGCTGCTCGCTGCAGGAGCGCTTTTTGCAACGTCGGCGTGCGGTGGAAATACCGCGATTCCGACTTACACCTCGCAAGTCGTTGCGCCGGGCGCGAGTTCCATTCTTCCCGACGATACGACCTCGATTTTGAAAAAACTGAAGAAGAACGTCGAAATCGGTTCGACGCTCGATCCCAACAATGGCGACATGGGTCCGCGCGCAATCGCGTTGGTCAAATCGACCTTCGGCCTCAAAAAGGGCCAGTTGCTCGTTTGTAACTTCGCCGACTCCTCGGGCGCTGCCGGCAAGGGCACTACGATTGAAGTGCTCGATCCAAACCCGCACTCGAATCCGGCGACCTTTGTGCAAAGCACGAAGCTAGCGGGCTGCGACGGCGATGCAATCACCGCGACAAATCAGGTCTACGGAGCCGGGCTGACCAGCGGGCTCGTTGCGGAGTTTACGCCGATGGGCGTGCTCAAGCAGACTTATCGCGCTCCGATCGCAGCTCCATTCAACGATGCCGATGCATTCTGCGGGCTGGCTTACGCTCCTGAAGACATTTACGTTGCGAATTCAAAGAACGGCGCAATTGTTAAGTTGTCGTTCCTCCCCGTGACCAGCGGAAAAGCGAAGATGACCCAAGTGATATCGGGCTTCGCGGTCAATAAAGGCTCGGGTTGGAGCATTTTGGGTCCGTCCGGTATTCAATACAACGGCACGAGAACCGGTAATCTCTGCAACGACACGCTGTATATCGTTGATGGGGTCGACAACACGGTCGTCGCGGTTTCGAACGCGAGCAATCTACTTGCGAAGAACGAGATCGTCGTACAGCCCGGTGGAAAGAAATTCAAGTGCGCGCACCCAAAGGCCACGTGCGCGACGCTGGTCTATAGCGGCTCGCCGCTCAATGCGCCGGTAGCTTCGGCGCTCTTACCGAACGGAAACCTCATCGTTGCGAATACTAAGGGCGGCAATACGCTGGTAGAGTTGACGCCGAGTGGGAAAGTACTTGCGACCAAAACAATCGACTCGAGTAAAACCGCTCACATCTTCGGACTGCAGGCGTCGGGCACCAGCGATAGCGATACGGTGCTGTTCTATACCGATACCGGGACGAACACGCTCCAAGAACTCGAACAGTAGGAACGCCGCTCCAGCAGAATTACTTTTGTGCTGCGGTGACGCCGAGCGGGAAGTCGAAATTACCCGTAAAGGTGGCAATCGGTGAGCCGCCGGCCGGGTATTTGAAGACTTCGCCGTTGTTGTTGCCCGCGTCGCCGCAATAGAGGAGGCCCTTGACGATCCACGTCTGCGCGCAATCGCTGGAACCCTGGAGCTGTATCGTGTTCTTCAGGGTCGCCGTCGTTCCACTGACGGTATACTGATACTCTGCGTTCGCGATCTGATCGAAGACGTCTAGGTACGTGCCGTCCCACTGCACGGAGCCGGGGAACTGCACTGTATTGCTCGTGGTAATCTTTTTGAACGTCGTGCTGCCGTGCGGGAGCTCGACGAGCTGGAAGGTGTAACCGCTGTTCCAACCGTCGGCGAAGAGGTTCCCTTGGTTGTCGTAGCCGTTGAAGTACTCTTCGACTAACGGCGTGCTGTAAGCGTTGCCGGAGCCGCTCCCCTTCTTAAAGATCACGACGTCGCCGCCGCCGGTTCCCGAATTATACAAGATGCCGACTGCGAGGTCGCCGCTGGTGTTCATGGCGCAGCTCGATGGAAAGCTGAAGGAGACGGAGAGCGTCTTTATCGGCGTACTGGGAACCTTGTACTCCGTGATCGCGTTTTGGCCGCCGACGTTCCACATGATCTTCTTCCCGTAGCCATAGAGCACGTTCGTGCACCCTTGACCGCCGTCGCCGTAGATGGAACCGATCTGCTGCGTGCTCTTCGGATAGTTGAAGATGCTGGCATACGTTCCATAGTTGTTGAAGACGTACTCATATTGCTTCTTGGCATGGTGATCGGGAACGAATGTCGCGTAGCGCGGCATCGGGCTCAGACGCGCTGCCGTTACCGGCCGATCGTTCACGAAGAGCGTCTTGCCGACGTATCTGTATGCGCTATTGACGCCGGCAGTTGACGGCGCCACACCTATGTCACCCTGAGCCTGTCGAAGGGCACCGCCGCACGCTGACAGTATCGCCATTGCAAGCAGAGCACCGGCGGATTTCATGGGACCAGTCGAATTCATTCCGTTACACCTTTCAAAGTAGATGTGGTCGCTTTAGGCTGCCTTAGCGGCTCCAAGCCAGTTTGGAGCCTCCTAGACGATTAACGTCGTATGAGAATGTTCGTCGCCGCGCGTCGAGTTCATCGTACGTGCGGCGGCCGACCAAGCGCGGGGTCCCAAGGGTTACATCGAGTGAGTAAAAACAGCGACGGAGCTAATCGGATTGGAGGCGCACGATGTTTTACCGAGGATCGCTCCCGTTAACGTTGTCTTTTGTTACCGCTGCCGCCGCACTCGCGAGTTGCAGCGGCGGCGGCTCGCTGCCGAATACGTCGACCCCTTCGCTGCAAAACCCATCGCTGTTGCAGCAGTTTAAACCCGACGCCGGAACAACCGCAGTCTACCTCAGCGACTGGTACGGCAAATCCGTATTTCGTTACGTACGCAACGCAGACGGTACGCTGCAATCGCCGGCGGGCTCGTCGCTGGTGCTTTCGTATAATCCGGGCCCGATCGCGATCGGCTCCCGCGGAAGCCTGTTCGTAACCGATCAGGATGCTGAATCGCTCTTCGTCTATGCGAAAGGCGCCACAGGGCACGATCAACCCAAGCGCGAGTTATCGCTGCCGTTCGTGCCGAGTTGCGTCGCCGTCGATCGTGCGGGCCACGAGTTCGTAGGCGGTTTCACAAATGGCTACGTTGCCGTATACGCGCCGGGCGCAAAGGGTAACGCGCAAACCTTGCAGCGCATCGCATTGCCCGACGGGCATCCGGACGTCAACGGCGTCGCGGTCGACTCCGCGGGCAATCTCTACGTTTCGGATTCGAACGAAATCAGCGAGTTCACCACGCCGGTAACGAATCCGACGCTCGATCGAGCGATTGTCGGAACCGGCCAGCAAAGCTCTCCAACCGGCATGGCCGTCAGCAAATCGAACGGGGAGCTGTACGCGGCCAACGCCGGCGACAACAACATCCTGGCATATTCACCGAACGCGAATGGCAAGAGCAAGCCGGATCGCACGATCTCCTCGAGTAACCCGCCCTTAAAGAACCCGGTCGGCGTCGCGCTCGCCGGTTCGGTGCTCTACTCGACGAGCGGGTCGAGCGTCGACGGACCGCCCTCGATCTTTGTCTTCGATGCGCTCAAAGGAAAACAAACGCCGAAACAAGTCGTTAGCGGGCCGTACCTCGCGCTGCCGATCGGCATAGCCCTCGGACCATAGTTGGAGCAACGCAGCGGGCGCGACTTTGGCAGCCGCGCCCGCGCTCGTAAACGACCAAGCCATTCTGGCAACAGGAGTTTGTAGGCCCTTCGCGTACGGGGCCTCCACTCGGGGAAAACGTGGGCTCCTCCGAGATGACGCTTCCTGCGCCAATAGCGGGAAAGCGACCCGATAACCGTCTACACGAGGAGCATATTAATGAAGTTCGGTTCACTCTACGCCGTTGCGGCGTTTCTCGGCGTGTCGTTTCTTCTCGCGGGCTGCAGCACTGCGCAGTCGCCCTCCGTGAGCAGTCTACCTGCAAATTCGGGCACCGGCGCAACACAACGTCTACAAAACAACGACAAGACTCCACGCTGCCAGGAAGGTAGCATGGCGGTGAGTCCGTGCCCCATCACGTTCGACTCCAGCAATCCGGGTCCGACCGAAGTTACGGTCGGCCGCCAAGGAAATCACTACCAAATCACCGAGAGCGACGATTGCGCGTCTAGCGGTGTCGCTACGCTAACGAAGATCAACAATCGGCACTACTCGGTCGCGGCCGGCTCCACAGCCGGATCGTGCACGGCCAAATTCAAAGGACGCGGCGGCCAGGGTAATGCTGTAAGTCTACCGATAACGAACACGCTCTAAGAAAGTAACGCGTGCCGGTCCGAGCTGCACGGGTACGAGGAAGGACCGGCACGCGATTTCTATCGGCGTGGATGCGATCGAAGCGGCTCGGAAACGAATTGCCGGAATAGTAGTTCGGACGCCATTAGTTAAGCTGGAGAGTGGCGGTTCGCCGATCTTTCTCAAGCTCGAGAATCTACAGCCGATCAATTCCTTTAAACTGCGCGGCGCTCTCAACGCCGTTGCAATGCTGCCTTCCGAGCGTCGTTCGCTCGGCGTGTGGACGGCGAGTGCCGGCAACGCGGGCCAAGGCCTCGCTTATGCTGCGCGTCTCGAGGGCGTACCGTGCACGGTGGTTGCGCCCGATACGGCACCCCCAACGAAGTTGCAGCGCATGCGCGCGCTCGGTGCGCAACTAATCGAAGTCTCCTACGATGCATGGTGGGAAGCGATGGAACGCCACGCATTTCCGGGCATCGAGGGAACGTTCATCTCTCCGTTTGACAATGACGACTTCATCGCCGGAAATGCGACGATCGGCTTGGAGATCGTCGAAGATTTGCCTGAGGTCGCGACGGTGATTGCTCCGGTCGGCGGCGGCGGGCTCCTAACGGGCGTTGCGTTAGGCGTACGATCGCGCAAAGAGAACGTGCATATCTTCGGCGCGGAGCCGGAGACCGCGGCGCCGCTTGCACTCTCTTTTGCAACCGGCAAGCCGTCGGTATTTACGCAATGGCAGTCGTCATTCGTCGACGGCGCGGGCGGTAAAAACTGCTTTCCGCAGATGTGGGAGCGGCTGCGCCCGATCGTCGACGGCTCCATCGTCGTCGGCCTCGACGAAACGAAGCGCGCCCTGCGCTTACTCGCCGAGAAAACCCGAGTCATCGCCGAAGGGGCCGGTGCGCTTGCCGTGGCCGCGGCGCTCGATGGCACGATTGGAGAAGCCCCGATCGTCGCGGTCGTTTCGGGCGGCAATATCGAACTGTCGACATTTTTCGAATTAATCGACGGGCTCTAATTGCGTTTCAGGCTTTCTTCACGACTGACTCGTACCATGGATCCAATCATGCTGATGGAGGCCAATTGCGACATGCTCGTATCGAAATCGTTGAGCCGGCGATCGTTCATCGGCGGCGTGGTTATTCTGCCTGCGCTGGCCTCAGCGCTGACAGGCAGGGCTAGGGCCGATAGTTCCAAGGCATCACAAGCCTCGATGCACTATCAAACGACGCCCAACGGCAACATGCACTGCTCGGAGTGCAAGTTCTTCATTCCGGGTCAAGACGCTCAGTCTAACGGAAGTTGTCAGGTAGTCGACGGCTCGATCTCCCCCAACGGCTACTGCATCGCATTCAACCAAAAATAGAGGAGATCTCGATGTTCGTCAGACCATCTAACGCGCTTCGCAGCGTCGCCGCGGCAATCGCGGCGACGTTTGCAATCGGCGGCTGCAGTGCCGCGGGTTCTACTATGTCGCCGATGGGATTCAAAGCCGTCAGCGCGCCGGATGCGCCGCTCGGTGACGCGCTGTCGCCCGACGTGTCCGTTCTGAAGCAGTTAAAAAAACAAGTCGTTATTGGATCGACGGTCGATCCCGTCAACGGCGCCCAAAATCCCTACGGGTTAACCATCGCGCCATCGACGACCGGTGATTTCACCGCCGGCGATTTGGTCGTCTGCAACTTCAACGGGAAGTCGAACGTGCAGGGGACGGGTCGATCCGTCATCGCGCTTCATCCCGCGCCTGGCTCCAAACCCAAGCACGTGTCGGGAATCCAGGCGCTGCACGGGTGCGACGCACTCGCGCTCGACGGCTCCGACATCGTTTGGGCCTCGGTCATGGTTGCCAACGACAATCCCGTGATCGACGCGAACGGAAAGCTGATCGACAACATTAAGGGCAAGCCGTTCAGTCAACCGTGGGGCCAAGTATTCGCACAGCCGCCATCCGGCTCGCCCGCGTTTTACGAGACCAACGCCGGCAACGGCAGCATCGTACGCATCAACCTGGGTTCGGGATTTACTTACGACGTCATCGCGACCGGTTTCCCCGTCAACCACGGAAAGCCCGGGACGGCGCTGGCGCCATCCGGACTTGCCTACGATGCGTCCATCGATACCCTGTACTTCGCGGACGGAGATAACAACAGTATCGTCGCCTTCAAGAACGTTTCGTCGGTTCCGCAACACGGCATCAAAGCTATCGACAACGGCATGAAGTTCTCGGGCCCCGCGGCGGGCGATGCACGCATCGTCTATTCGGGCGATCCGCTAAACGGCCCGATCAGTACCGCACTGCTCCCGACCGGCAATCTCGTGGTCGGTAACACGCTCGATCCGAACGGCAAGAACCTATTGATCGAGTTGTCGCCTTCCGGCAAACTGCTCGACGTGCGCAACGTCGACAAAGGTGCGGCCGGGGCGCTGTTCGGCATCGTTGCAACCGGCACCGGCGCGTCCGATACCAAGATTTACTTCAACGACGACAACGACAACAACGTTCAGGCGCTGGAGCGTTAGTTCGACGGCGCGGCAGACCGCTGCGGCGATACTTCGGTCGTCCCAAGCAGGCGATTGAAGAAGGCGCGGTAGCGTTGAAGGGCGATGCGCAGTTCCTCGGTGTCGGGCTGCTCGTCGCGATTCCACTGGCTCTCGAGGCTGGCGCGCTCGTTGGTGAACCGTTCGGTTAAGTCGTTGACGATCTCCGCGACCATTGCGTGAGCCTCTTTCACCGAGGCGCGGGGATCGTCGACGAACTCTGCCTGAATGTCTGCCCAGCGCTCCCGCAAGTCGTCCATGCGTTCGGCGGGAAGAAATGCGGAATCGTCGCGTGGGTTCATGATCTAGCCCTTTCCTTGTTTTCGACGAGCTCTTCGAAAAGTTCGCGATAGTGCAGCATGGCTTGGCGCAGGTCTTCCGTTGCGGCGCCGCCGCGCTCGCTGCGCAATGATATTTCATGAGCGGTTCGATAATCGCCGACGACGCCCGAATGATCCGGCGAAAGATCGGCGGCTCGCTGTTCGAAATCGGCCATGGGATAGCCGCGGTCGCGCATCACGTTGGTGATCAGCGCGTCGGCTTGGACTAATGCCTCTTTAGGTTGGTCGACGAAGCGCGCTTGAACCGCGCGCCATTCCTCCGCATAGCGATCGCGCGCGCCGGGTGGAAGGTCCTGGAGGCGGAATTTCTTGACGCGGTCTTCCCGTCGTGCAAGCTCGCGCTCGGCCTCGGCACGGTCACCCCGTGCGCGTGCGACCCGGTCGTATTCAGGCCCAAAGCGCTGGCGCAGGCGCTGCGACTTCGCACGGCGCGCCACCACAATCGCGACGATCACGATTGCGATGACGACGATTGCGCCAATGACGTAGTAGAGGGTAGGGTCGGCGGTGCTCATGCACCGCTTCTACCCCACCCTACCCGAGCGGCGAAACCTCGCCGCTCGGTTTTCATCAGTGCCTAACTCTTGACGTTGGCGATGGAAATCATCGTTTTGCTGCCCTGCACGGTGATCGTCACCGACTTCTGACCGCTGCTCGGATCACCGAGGATGAAGACGGCGCTTTGAACCGGTGCGGTCATATGCGATTTCTCGGATCCAGAGGGCATATGCTGTTGGTACCAACCGTACACTTTGTCGAATGAGTCGTCGGTCGTCATAACGGTGCCCGACGCTGTCGTCCCCATATTGGAACCGCTTCCCGACGCTTGTGTCGTTGCGCCCGGATAGGATGGAATATCGCCGCTCGCCGGCTGGGCCGTAGCATTATCGGCGGGCGCCGCCGATGTGGCGGCTGCGTTCGTGTCACTCGTGGTCGTTGACGTGTTCGACGACGATTTGCTCGCGCAAGCCGGGAATGCGATCGCGACGGCTATTGCGAGCGAAATGGTCAAAAAACGCATGTAGCTCTCCTGTTATGTAGCGTGGCATTAATGAAGCGTGGCATCGGCGTCCCGGACGAGCGGACGCTCGGCCAGTTCGAGGTAGCACATCGTGTGCCGGTAATCCTGGCGGAAGTTTAGGACTTAATGCACGTAATATTGCCGACCGTCTTCCACGCGCCGCCGACCTGCGCTTCGGAGAGGTCGTGATAGATCGTCGGACTCACGAGCGTATAGGTATCGCGAATCGCCATGCTCTTACCGCTGGCCGCTTCGTAGAACGGCCCGCTCCACACGGTTTTCTTCCCCGTCTGCTGCGAGGATTCGCTGCTCGTATCGCCCGTCGCCAAGGCCGACGGGTTCCACCACGTCTTGGTCTTTGGATTGTACGTGACGTAACCGGCGGCGTCGAAGTTCGCGCCGTTGACGTGTACGGCTAGGGAGCCGTTCGTTGCGCGAGAGACGGTGAGCGTGGTCGCGGCGGGTCCACCCATTGCCGACGGCAGGGAGTTCTTGCAGGCCCACGTTCCGAGAAGCCAATCGTAACCGTGCGGCCCTACTCCCACCATGGTGGCCGCCATCGAATTCGGCCGGGCAACGGATGGGACAATAACAAGCGCGGCAAGCGCAAAAAGTGCAACAAGCCTAGTCATATCAACCCTCCTAATTCCAGCAATTCGGCTTGCTCGGTAAGCTTCCTGGGCGGCCTGCTCGTACGGCACGAAATCTTATTTCGCTTCGAGAAAGGAGCGGAATGTTGCGACTGCTCGTCATTGTGGCGCTCGCCGCGCTTTGCATTGCCGGATGTGGATCCCTTCGCACTCCCGACGGGAGCTCTTCCGCGCTCCCGCCTTCCGCGGCGGCGCGAAATTCCTCCAGCCAGTACATCAAGCACGTGGTGGTGATCGTCCAGGAAAACCGTAGCTTCGACAATTTCTTCGCGGGCTTTCCAGGCGCCAACGCGCCGACGTTCGGCTGCGCGGCGAGCGCCGGCAACACTCACCGAACCGTGCGCGCCGTCTCATCGGGGTGCCCTTCGGGCGACACGCAGGTGCCGCTTCGGCGAATTTCGTTTCGCGGCCCGAATCTGCGGCACGATTGGGAATCCTCGATGACCGACTGGGATAACGGGCGCATGGACGGCTTCTCTGCCTATGGTTTGCACGGACCCTACGAAGCCTACGCCTACGTCGACCGCCATGAAATCGCGCCGTATTGGACGATGGCCACGCAATGGGTGCTCGCCGACGCAATGTTTCCGACGGAGTTCGGCGGCAGTTTCACCGCGCATCTTATGCTGGTTGCCGGCAACGACGACCTCAAGCATAGTCCGGCGCGCGCCGAAGTCGATTTTCCCAACGGCCGGTACGAAGATTGCGACTCACCACGCGGAACGGTCAGCTCTTACTTAACGTCCGACCGCGTCGTGCATACCGATCAAGGACCGTTTCCATGCTTCAATCAGTTTAATACGATCGCGCAGGTCCTCGACGGCGCCGGCGTGTCATGGAAATATTACGCGCACGTGCACAAATATGCCGGAATGTGGTCGCCGTTCGAAGCGATCGATTACGTCCGCCACGGACCGGATTGGCAGAATAATGTCATTGCGCCGGAGACGACGGTCTTGACCGATGCCGGTGACGGCACGCTGGCGGCGGTGAGTTGGGTCTCGCCCTCCAAAGCTGACTCGGATCATCCCGAAGCCCATAGCGATCGCGGACCGTCCTGGGTCGCATCGGTGGTCAACGCGATCGGGGAGAGTTCGTATTGGTCCACCACGGCGATCGTCATTTTGTGGGACGACTGGGGCGGATGGTACGATAATGCATCGCCGCAACAGCTCGATTATCGTGGTTTGGGAATCCGCGTGCCGTGCCTCATCATCTCGCCGTACGCCAGAAAGGGCAAAGGCCCCGGCGGATACGTATCACATACGCTTTACGAGTACGGCAGCATCTTGAAGTTCATCGAAGAGACCTTCGGTCTGCCGTACATCGGCAAGGCGGTCGATGGATATACCGACGAGCGCGCCAACAGCTTGTCGGATAGCTTCGACTTCACCCAGCCGCCGCGGCCATTCACGCACATTCCGGCGAAGTATCCAGCTTCGCGCTTGATCAACGAGCCGTCGTCGGACGAACCGGTGGATACGGAGTAGCGCTCGCGGACGGCGCTGCCGACGGCGTGACTGATGGCGCTATCGAGGCCTGGTGCGACGGCGTCGCCGACGGTCGGACGGCCCAGGCTGGAATCGGTTTCACGGCAACGCCACGATGCAGTTGATCGCGGCTTTTTTGCGCGTACGCGGTCTTCGGGAAGTGCGACGTAACATAGACCAACAACGCTACGGCGCGATCGTGCGCGGTCGCGCCGGGCAGCTGCTCGTAGACTTGCGCCATGTTATAGCCCGTGGAAGCGAGCCAACGATCCTGCGGGTACGCTGAGCCCCACGCGTGAAATGCATCTTCGGTGAGGAGGAGCAAATGCAGCGCCTCATCGGGCCGCAGCTCGTGAGCCCAGTATCGCCGCTCGATCTGCATCGTTTCGTAGCGGATTCTCAATGCGCTCATCTTGAGTTTGCCGAAATAGCGGTCCGCAGGCGCACTCGTTGCCGCCAGTTCGGCCAGTAAGGCGACGACGGCAAACGAGCTCCGCAAAATGGGGATAAGAGTCGGGTTTACGGCGAGGAGTTCGTGCTCGACGACGAGTTGCTCTTCGTCGTGCCGTTGCCCGGTTGCGTGATCGTGGTCGTGCTATTGGTGGTCGAGTTCATATTCCACGGATGCCAGTAAAACAGAACCACGAGCACCGCGGCGACGACGACGATGAGTCCGATGAGCCATGCGACCGGCCCCGCCGAGTCGCCCTGGACTTCTACGATTTTTCGTTCTTCAGCCATGTATCATACCTCCGCGCCATTCTTCCCAGGCAGCGCGTCGGTCAATCGCTCTTCAGTTAGGAAGGCGTTAGTGAGAAGAAGGCCGCTCCGTGCGGAGCGGCCTTCTTAGTATGACGAGAAGAACGCGACGTTAGTAGGAATGCACGCAGGAATGCGTTGCGTTGCTGAACATCGGCTGGCTCGTGTACGAGTAGCTTCCGAACGGGTCGTTCTGGATATTCGTCCACGCGCAAATGTCGCCGATTTCGCCGTAGGACGTATTGTCCCAGCCGGTGTTCGGCTGCGGGTCGGTGACGGATTCGCCTTGTTCGTGTCCGCCGACGATCGTCACGCCTTCATCGGCGCCGCTTTCGTCCCCAGGCGGCGAAATGATGTTCGAGCCGCAGGATGCGCCGGCGTCGGGTATATACGGCAGGTTGGTGTACGATACTAACTTGCCGTTCGTGAACGTGTTGCTGTGATAGGCGCACCATTGCGTGCGGAAGCCGCTCGTGCTGCGTCCGTGCGGCGTCGCAACGATGTACGAAGCGTTGCCGTTGTAGCCAAAGTGAGTAACGCCTCGCAGCGCTTCGGCCGCTACTTGCGAATCGGTAGGATGCAGCGGCACCTTATTCGTCTGATCGTTCCACGTTCCGAGAACCTGGTTCGACGGATTCGTGATGTAGGTCGTCGTACCGCCGGACGTCTGATAATACTGCGTGTAGATATTGTTATGTCCGCTCCCGCCCATGTTGCTCATGTAGGTCGTCAACAGACTTTGCACGCCGTTACGGTCGCCGTACGTTTGGTATCCCCAGAAGATGATGTAGACCGCCGGCGTCGTCTGAACGGGGCCGCCGTAGTAGTTGAGGGAGATCGTGAGCGGTTTGACTGCCGAGTTGCGGGTCACCATGTAATGCGGTACGTGGTAGAGCACGCCATCCTTTTCGACCCATCCAGGGCCGGAAGGAACTCGAGCCTGCGGCTGCTGCTGCGGCGTCACCGGAGTGACGCCGCCATTCGTCGCGCAGCCGGCCACGGCGAACGCCGCAAAAGCGCTTAGAACCGCTGCTGTAAATCGCGAGGGTCTGTGCATGATCGGGAAACCTCTTTAGTAGCGAGGGGGGAAATCGGGGAACTGCCCCGCTGCTTCATCGCGACTTAAGTCGCTCCCTTCGCATAGGGCTTAGCGGAGCGCTTATATGAAGAAGGAGCCGCCGCGGTGCGGCGACTCCTTCGGATCGCTTACGAAAAGCGAGCTAGCTTGCGCTAGACCTTACATCCCGTGGACGCAGGACCCGCTCGCGTTGCTCCACATCGGCTGCATCGTGTACGACTTTTTGCCGAACGGATCGTTCTGAATGTCGTACCAGGCGCAGAGATCGCCGATCTCGCCGAATGAGCTGTTCCAGCCGCTGAAGGGCGTCGGGTCGGTCTCCGACTCCGCATACTCGTGGCCTTCGACGATGGTCACGCCTTCGTCGGTTCCGCTCTCGTCGCCAGGCGGCGAGATAATGTTGGCGCCGCAGTTTCCGCCGGCATCCGGCATGTACGGCAGGTTCGTGTAAGCGACGTACTGGCTGTTGGAGAACGTGTTGCTGTGGTACGCGCACCACGACGTGCCGAAGCCAATCGTGCTGTGACCGGTGGGCGTGGCAACGACGTACGAGCCGCCGGCATCGTAGCCGAAATGCGAAACACCGTTGAGGGCTTCGGTCGCGATTTGAGAGTCGGTCGGATGCGTCGGGACGGTGTTGGTTTCGTCATCCCAAACGCCGCCCAACTGCTTGGACGGGTTCGTGATGTAGGTGGTCGTGCTGTTCGACGTCATGTAATACTGCGTAACCGTGTTGTCGAACGAGCTGCCGCCCTCGGCTTTGACGTACTTTTTGAGAAGCTTGCCGACCTTGTCGGGATCGCCGTACTTCTTGAAGCCCCAGAGGATCAAATATACGTGCGGAGTGACGAGGACGGGGCCGCCGCCATAGGAGAGAGCGATGTTGCCGCGCATGCCGTGGTTCGCGTTCTGACGCGTCACCATATAGTGGGGAGTGTGGTACAGCACGCCGTTCTCCGAATGCCACCCGGGGCCAGAGACGGAGTGACTTGCGCTTTGCGATTGCGTCGCGCTGCCGAGCGGCGCCATGCCGCTATTCGTCGAGCAGCCGACCATTGCGAGCGCCGCCACACAGCCTAAAACTGCGGCGACGCGCATGTGCATATGCATCAAAGGTCAACCTCTTTAATAAGAGTAGCTAAGGGGGGTTAGCTAGCAGGGAAAGCCCCCACATTCGCGTTGCCTGCCCACCTCCCTGCTCTAGCGGCCTCTCTGACAGGGCGCACGCTCGCGGAAACGGAAACTGCTGGGCCCAACTCATCGCCTCGGAGGTCCATCATGCTCGAAATGCCATCGCGCCGCGTGCTGATCGGAGCCGCGGCCGTCGTTTTCTTTGCGGCTTGTTCCGGCAACCAAGGGAACCTGAGCCCGGGACAGACGTCGTCAATGATGCCCTCAACGCATCAGACAGGCGGGTTCCGTTACGTACACGGCGCCGCCGTCGAGGGTCCGTACGCCGTACCGCTCGTTCCGCGTCCGTGGCCGCTCGTACATCGGGTGCCGAAGAAAGCGCAAGTGCTCTTCGTCGCCGATCCTCAAAATAATCAAATACTGCTCTACAATCCCAAAAAAGCGAACCCCAGTCCCGAAGGCTCGATAACCAGCGGAATCGACTACGTCTTCGGCCTGGCCGTGGATAAGAGCGGCACCCTCTATGCCGCCAATTTACTAGGCGGCAATAATAATTATGGCTCGATCACGATCTACCCGAAAGGTGCGACGACGCCCAGTATGACGATTACCAATGGCGTCGCCGGGCCATATGGCATCGCGGTCGACTCGCAAGGCAACGTCTTTGCCAGCAATCTCGACACGAATACCGTCGTCGCGTATCACGCCGGCCAAAGCACGCCGTACGAAACGATCTCGTTCAGCGCATACGGTCAGGCTTTAGGCATGGATACCGACGCCGCCGACAACGTTTGGGTTGCCTGCGATACGTCAACGGTCTTTGAGATCCCGGCGGGCTCCACGACGCCGCAAAATGCCGGCCTCTCCGGAACGAACGGCCCCATCATGATCACGTTCGGCAAGAAAGACATGATGTTCGTCTCCAATTTCGGCGGCTCGAACGTGCAGGTCTATAACTACGGCAGCACAACGCCGGCCTACACGATTACTGCTGGAATCGAACAGAACGGTCCAACGCTCAACGGCGTCACGAAGTCAGACTACTTCTTCCAATCGAACCAAAACGGTGTCGTCAGCGGCTATAAAAAAGGCGCGACGTCGCCGTTCTCAACCATCAGCGGCATCCCCGATCCGCGCGGCATCGCGTCAATACCGCTCGTTAAGAAATAGCATCACGGCGTTTCAATACAAGAAGAGCGCGCGGCCTCGTTGCCGCGCGCTCGTGCTTTAGGCTCCTAGTTGCCGAGCGGAGTCGGAATGCGTGGATTGGGAAGGTGTGGATAGGGCGCGGGCGGCGGCCAGTTGGGTCCCCCAATCGGATCACGAATCGGCCACGGCGCGCCCCATGGTCCGGCGGGTTCCCGGCCTTCGCGCCGTTCTTCCCAACCGTTGACCAACGTCCCGCCGAGATCGACGTCGTGCGCGCTGACGTCCACGTTCACGCCCTTGCCATCGGGCGTGAGCGTCGTTTCAATGCGCCCGCCATTCTGGTTTACGGCGTTGACCCGGAGCGAGCCGTTTTGTTCGTACGTGACCGATTCACCGTTGCCGAGCTGCAGCGTCTGGCCTTTTTGGATCGCAACGGATTGGCCGTTGTTTTCAATCGTCGCATGTCCATCGTTATTCATGCTGATCTTCGTCGAGCCGTCGTTCAGCGAGACCGTTGCCGATTGGTTCCAAGAAACGCCTTTCCCGTTCTGCGGCGTGGCTTGCGTCGAGATTTGAAAGCCGCCCGCAAAGGAGTTGGAGTTGAGCAAATCAGGCTGGGACGTCATATTGTTCCAGCGGGCGCCGTTAAACGACAAGTGCGGATCGCCGTCGCTCGAGCCCGTCGCATTTTGAAAGTAGCGCTCGTTGCGATAGGGCGGACAGCTTCCCGGCCCGTTCGGCGGACAGTTGGCCGACGCGTACTGCGGGCCGCCGGTTAGGCCGTAGGGAGCGTTGCAGCCGCTTCCCATGAGTGACTGCAGCACGCCCATGAGCTGTTGCAGCATCCCCATGAGCGATCCGAAGACGCCCTGCAAAGAACTCGGGTTGGAGTATGCATTACCGTATGCGCCTTCGCCGCTTTCGTTCGACCACGGCGGCACGAAGCGCGAGATATCGTCGCCCGCGGCGGCGGGCATGGCGCCCGCGAACACGGAGCCTTCGGTTCCGGTGTTCGCAAGCGATGCCAGAGAGTTGGCGTTGATCGAGCCGTCGAGCGGCTGAACGTACATGGTCTACCTCCGTCGTAATAGCTGCGCTTCGTATCACGACGAACGAGCGCGCCGACAAGGGAGTCGCGGCGTCGCCGAAAAAGTCGACGCGCGATGAGCGAATCGCAACTAACGCAGCTCTCGCGCCTGGAGGAACGCTTGTCGGCCCTCAAGGAGCGTCTTTGACGACTCACGCAAACGCCGCCGCATAGCCGAACTCGACGAGCGTTCCCGCTCGCAAGACTTTTGGAGCGATCCCGAAGCGGCCCAACGCGTGATGAAGGAGCTCGCCGAGCTGCGTGACGAGACGGCGTCTTCCGACGCCGTCGCTCGCGGCATCAAAGAGGCGCGCGAACTGCTCGAGCTCTTTCCCGGCGACTCGGCCGCCGAGGCTGAAGCGCAACGCGCGATCGACACCGCGGCAGCATCGTTGGAAGGCCTCGAGATGGCGGCGAGCTTCAGCGGCGAGTTCGACGCGCGCAATGCCATCGTCAGCATCTTTGCCGGTGCAGGCGGAGTCGATGCTGCCGATTGGGCGGCGATGCTCGCGCGCATGTACTTGCGCTGGGCGGAAGCAAAGGGATTCAGCACTCAGATCGTCGACGAATCGGCCGCGGAAGAGGCCGGACTGAAGTCGATAACGTTTTTCGTGCGTGGACGAAACGCGTACGGTTTGCTCCAGAGCGAGCGCGGCGTGCACCGGCTCGTGCGACTCTCGCCGTTCGACGCGGCGCACCGCCGGCACACGTCTTTTGCGGCGGTCGACGTGATTCCCGAGGTCGAGGCGGGCGAGCATCTCGACGTCGAGATCAAGCCCGATGATTTGCGAATCGAAACGTTCAAATCGGGCGGCGCGGGCGGCCAGTACGTTAATAAGACGGAATCGGCGGTGCGCGTCGTTCACGTGCCGACGGGCATCGTCGTCGCTTCGCAGCAAGAACGGTCGCAAGCGCAGAACCGCGAGGTCGCGCTCAACATTCTGCGCGCGAGACTCGCGGTGCGCGCGGCAGAGGAACGGGATCGGAAGCTTTCGGATCTGCGCGGCGAGCGGCAAGCGAACGAATGGGGATCGCAGATTCGCTCCTACGTGCTGCAGCCGTACCAACTCATCAAGGACCACCGCACCGGCGTCGAAACGGGAAACGTTTCGGAAGTGCTCGACGGCGCCATCGATACGTTCGTTTGGCCGTATTTGCAGCAACGGGAGCCGCTTTCGTCGGCGCCGAAGCGGGCGTAACCTTGCGTATGAAAACCGATGAGCTTCGCGCACTGCAAGCCCCGCTCAAGGAGCGCTATCGCTCTTCGCCGGAGAGCGCGTGCATAACGCTGCGAGCCGAGGGGCGAGTCGGCGAAGGCGTCACGTGTAACGTCTCGACCGCCAAAGCATTAGTGGCAGCCGGCTTGCACCCGATGACGGGCGGCGACGGAACGGCTGCGTGTTCAGGCGATATGCTCTTGGAGGCCTTGGCCGCGTGCGCCGGCGTGACGCTCGCCGCGGTTGCGACCGCGCTGGAGATGGAGTTGCGCACGGGCGCCGTGAAAGTCGAAGGCGATCTCGATTTTCGTGGAACGCTCGGCGTCGAAAAATCCGCGCCAGTGGGGTTCTCGCAAATCCGTGTCCGTTTTGAATTGGATACCGACGAGCCGCAAGAGCGGCTCGATACGCTGCTGCGCCTCACCGAGCGCTATTGCGTCGTCTATCAAACGCTCGCGCGTCCGCCGCAGATTTCTATCGAAAGAACCTAGGCGATGCCGATGTTCATGGACATTCACGATTCGCCGGGCGCGACCCCCGAAGCAGTGGCATCCGTGCACATGGCCGACGTCAGAGTGCAAGGCGAGTACGGCGTCGAGTATCACAAGTATTGGCTCAACGAAGCTCAAGGTAAAATCTATTGTTTATGTACCGCGCCCGATGCTGAGGCCGCAGTTACGGTACATCGCATAGCGCATGGGATGGTCGCGCAAAAGATCATCGAAGTGGCGCCGGAGCTTGCCGAGAATTTTCTGGGCGGCTGCGAGGTCGATCCCGGTGGAGCGGCGCTGACGCCCGGTACGAAGCTCGGCGAGCGTGATTGCGGCACACGAACGGTGCTGTTTACCGACATCGTGGATTCAACGTCCCTAATGGGACGATTGGGGGACGATGCCTGCGTCGGCCTCTTTCAGCAGCACGACGCGGCGGTCCGCAATGCGCTGGCTGCCACAGGCGGGCGCGAAGTCAAGCACACCGGCGATGGCATCATGGCTGCGTTCGTCTCGGCCGCCGCTGCGGTGCGCTGTGCAATTCAAATTCATGCGAGCATTGCGGAGGCATGCAGCGATGGGTCGCTCATGATCCGGATCGGCGCCGCCGCAGGCGAGCCCGTCGAAGCCAACCATGACCTGTTCGGCTCAACGGTGCATTTAGCGGCCCGCCTCTGTTCGCATGCGGATCCGCAGCAGACGCTCGTCTCTAACGCCGTCGCCGAACTCTGTATCGGAAAATGCTTGGCATTCCGAGATCTGGGCGAGGTCTCACTCAAGGGTTTCGATAGACCGATTCGCGTTCACGCCGTTCCGTAGCGCGTGCGCGACCGGTTTCTTTGGTTCGGGTGCCTCGTTTACGCGGCGCTCTTCACGTGGCTAGGGTCTATCAAATACGACGCGCATCGCAATCTCGTCGATTTCGGAATCTTCGCGCAAACGGCAAGCAGCGCGTTCGGTTGTTTTTGCAATCCGATCGAGGGAAGCCATTGGGCGTTTCATTTCTCGCCGATTCTCTATCCGGTCGGCGTCGTCGTTGCACTCGTTCGCTCCCCGCTGACGCTGGTCGCGCTGCAAGCGATCGCGGGAGCGCTGACAGCGCCGCCAATCTACGCGCTCGTCCGGGCGCGCTCCGACGTTACGGCAGCGAGGCTGGCGGCGGTCGTCGCCTGGCTCTATCCGCCGCTCGCCGGCTTGATTTTCGGCGACTTTCACGAAAACGGCTTCGCGCCCGCCGCGGTCGCGTGGACGCTCTATGCGTTCGATGCGGGTTTGATCGTGGCGGCGGCCGTCGCTGCCGTTGTGACCCTCTCTATTAAGGAAGACCAAGCCGTCTTTCTGGCGATCGCCGGAATGCTGGGCGCGTGGCGCTATCGCGGTACGGCCCGCGGCCGTTTGGCGGCGGTCGTCGGCTTGTTGAGCGTGGCGGTGCTGATCGCGTTTTTCGGATTCATCCGCCCGCATGCCGCCGCCGCCGGGTTATCCTGGCAGCCTTGGCGATTTTACGCATGGGGTGCCCCGTTGCAGCAATCGCCGGCACTCGAGCTTGCAGCGCGAGGCGGGTTCTTGCTGCTCATCTTCGTGCCGCTGCTCTTTCTGCCGTTTCGATCGAATCTGATGTGGCTCGCCGCCGCGCCGCTGGCCGAGGTGCTGCTCTCGCGGATGCCTACCACCTTCACGCTCGGAACGCACTACGCCGGCGCGTGGATTGGTTACGTCTTGGCGCCATTTGCGTGCGCCGCGGGAAACTTAGCGGCTCCACGCCGGCGCACGGCGCTTATTGTCTGCGCAGCACTCTGTGTCGTCGAACTCGCGGTTGCAGATCCGCTCCATCCGGGCCTCAATTTGCGCGCCCCGCAGCCGCGCGATGCGGCTCTGGATCGTTTCTTGGGAATGCTGCCGCGCGACGCGAGCGTCGCGACCCAAGAAGAAGCGTACACGCACTTGGCGCTTTACGATTCCGCAGCGCGGCTTCTGCCGGAAACGGCCGAGCAGATCACCGACGCATGCTTTGTTTTGTTAGACCGCGATTTCCCCGACTCACCGCGTCTGCAGGAGTACGGCCCCGTGGTTTCGCGTCTCGTCACTGACGGCCGGTACGTTCTAGTGCGCAGGGACGGCGCAATCGAACTCTACCGGCGTATCGGCAGCTGCCGATGATGCTTACGCCGCGACAAGCTGCGCCAGCGCTTCGGTAGCGCGTGCGGGCCACCCGTCGAGCGATTGAACGATGCGATGCGGCGCCGCCCACGGTGCCCAACGCGCAACCTGCAGCGCGTATTGCCGCTGCGGCGCGAAGATTGCGACAACCGGAGTACCCGTCATCCCCGCGACGTGCAGCGCGCCCGAATCCGGCGTCACGACGGCAGTCGCGGCAGCGATCGCGCTTTTCCACGGAGCCAACTCGGCGAAGAAGCTGACGGCGTGGCCGGTCGCATCCGCGATTCGTTGGGCGTACGGCGCTTCGCGTTGAGACGATAAGAGATGCAGATCGCCATACTCGCCGGCTCGGCGAATCAAGTCGACGACGTCGGCGATGTCAACGCCGAGCCGCTCCCATTTGTCGGTGATCTGAATTGCGATGCGGTCGTCCGGTTCCGGCTCGCGTTCCAGCACGAGCGGGCGAAGGTCCGCGAGATCCCGCGTCGGCCCTTCTCCGCGCAGCAGCGGCGCTCCGAGCTCGAAGAGCACTTGGCACTCGTGCGGAGCGCTGAGGTCGAGCCCCGCGCTTCGCGCAATCGTGTGCGTGAGCAATCGCGCAGTCCAGAAATTTTTCAACGGCTTGCCGCCGGCGTTGACGAATCCGACGCGCACCGGCGCGCCGACTGCGGCGGCGAGCCGGTACCCGCCCGGATCTTCGGTCGCGACGAGAACGTGCGAATACGCGCGTCGTTGCAGCCCTTCTCCGAGCTTCTCGATCGCCGCCAGATTCGAACGAGCGCTCGAGCGCAGCGCGAAACGTGCGATAACGATTTCGCGGGCCGCGAGGGTGGAGAAGACGTCGGCATTTTCGGGCTGCAGCACGACGTCGACTGAAAACGCGTGGCGCCGGAACGCCGCGAGCAGCGGCGTAAGCGCAAGCGCATCCCCGATTGCATCGAGGCGGATGATCAGCACCGACGGTGAAACCTCCGGCATGCCCGCTCATTCCGCCCAGCAATTCGTACTCGCCTGCTTTCCGGTACGTGCGAGGCTCGCCGCCGCGCGATGATCGCACGGGACGACGTCGTCACGTTCGACGAGGTCGACGGCTATCGTTTGGTGCGCAGTTACGGACACGTTTCGGGCAGCGCGTCGCGCCCTCGCAACCGCTTGCGCTCGACGTTTCGAAGCCTCGGCATGCTCATCGGCTTGTCGAGCACCGAGTTCTTGAGCGACGCCGAGCAGCTTCGGAACGAAGCGCTCGACGGGCTAAGACGCAGAGCCGATGCCATGGGTGCCAACGCCGTCATCGGCTTGCAGTTCTTCGTCTCCGAGGGCAGCGACGGTTCGTGCCAGGTCGTCGCATTCGGACGCGCAGTCGCGGTCAGTAAGGACCGGCGCTGAACGTGGATCGCGACGAGCGAGCGCGCCGGGCAGAGCTTCTCGCGCAAGCCTCGATTGCCGCTGCCGCGTGCCGAAAGTGCACGATCGGTTACGAACGGCGCAACAACGTTTACGGCGAGGGAGATCCGTGCGCGCGGCTGATGGTTGTCGGCGAGGGACCGGGCGAAACCGAAGATCAACTCGGCCGGCCATTTGTCGGCAAGGCGGGCCAGCTGCTCGATCGGATGCTCGCGGCCATCGGTCTTCCGCGCGGCGACGTCTACATTTGCAATACGGTCAAATGCCGGCCGACGCTGCAGGGTCCGAATGGTCCGCGTAATCGCGCTCCCGATGCCGACGAGATGGAAAACTGCCGGCCGTTCCTGGACGAACAGATCGAAATCATCGCGCCGCAGATAATTCTTGCGCTGGGCGCTCCCGCCGCGAAGTCGTTCTTGGGACGCGATTTTCAGATCACGCGCATGCGGGGGCAGTGGTATATTGGGCCGCGCGATACGCCGCTGATGGTGACGTTTCATCCGGCGTACATTCTCCGGCAAACCGGCGGCGAGATCGGCGCCGTGAAGCGTCTCGTCTGGGCCGATCTTAAAGCGGTGCGGGCCAAACTCGACGAGCCGCCGGTTCCGGAACCGGCAATCGAGATTACGCAAGCGAGTCTCTTTTGAATCCCATCGACGTTTGGTTGCGCGACGTCGTAACGCGCGCACGTTTTGGCGACGTCGCCGAGTTCGTTGCCGAATACGATCTCAAGCCGTACCGGTTGCGCCAGCTCTACCATGCCGCGACTAAAGAGCTGCTGAGCAGCCCCGCAGACGTAACGACGCTTCCCAAGGAGCTGCGATCGGCGCTGACGGTTCGCGGGATCGCGTTTTCGTCGCTCGAGTCGATCGCTCTGCAACGATCGCGGGACGAGCAGACGACAAAGGGACTCTTCCGGCTGCGCGACGGCAAAGAAGTCGAGGCCGTGCTGATGGAGCATTACGGCGATAGGACGACCGTCTGCATCTCGTCCCAAGCCGGTTGTGCCTTCGCGTGCGCCTTCTGTGCGACGGGGCAAGGCGGGTTCAATCGCAATCTGACTGCCGCCGAAATCTTCGAACAAGCGCTTTTTTTCGCACGGACGCTTGCCGGCCGGAAGAAGCGCATTACGAACGTCGTGTTCATGGGGATGGGCGAGCCGTTTCATAACTACGAGGCGGTGATGGATGCCGTCGCACTATTGAACGATCCGACCGGCTTCGGGCTCGGCCACCGGCACATTACGATTTCGACCGTGGGCCTCGTCGATAAGATCGACCGCTTTTCCGACGAACGCGTGCAGGTGAATCTCGCGATCTCGCTCCATGCGCCCAACGACGAGCTGCGGTCTAGGCTGATGCCGGTCAACCGCCGCTTTCCGCTCGCCGAGCTGATGGCCGCCTGCGAACGCCACGTTCAAAAGACGAATCGCAAGGTTTTCTTTGAGTACGTCATGCTTGCCGGCATCAACGATGCCGACGAGTGCGCGCGCGAACTGGCCGCGCTTATGACTGGGCGGCTCTACCACGTGAACCTCATCCCATATAACACGACGCCGGACGGCCCGTATGCCGCAACCGATAACGCGCGCATTTGGGATTTCGCCGCCATTCTGGATGCGGCGGGAGTGCCGGTTACCGTGCGACAGAATATGGGGCGCGACATCGCCGCCGCCTGCGGCCAATTACAGGCAGAGACACAGCCGAAGGCGCATCACGCTACCGTGTCATCGTGAAGCGCCACTAAGAGTAACGAGGCGCCGCATTACTGCGGCGCCTCGTGCGTTTCGATGTGTCGACGACCTGATACGTTGGCGACGATACCACATCTCAAGCGACTTCGCAACGGGCTTTGGTTCCGTTGCATCTTGAGCGAACGCGCAATGTGTCATCCTGAGCGAAGTGAGCGAAGCGAACGGAGTCGAAGGACGGGGCAAAATGCATGCAAGGAAGCGAGGCGCCGCATTACTGCAACTTGGAACATAAGGAGAAGGACGTGCCGGCCATCAATCGACTGATAACTCTTCTGGTGTACGAGAACATACCGGAGGCGCATGACTTTCTAGTCGAGGCTTTCGGATTTTCGTCGGGCGGCATCGAACGAAATGACCAAGGCATTGCCGTGCACGCGGAGGTCCGGGCAGGTGATGCCGTGATTTGGCTGCATCGCGTGTCCCCCAGCCACGAGCTGTTTTCTCCCCGTGCACTGCCGGGTGTAAGCGGAGGCACGTACGTGCAAGTGGACGACGTCGATGCTCACTTTGAACGTGCTCGAGCAGGTGGAGCGGACATCGACAGCAAGCCGGCAGCCCAGCCGTACGGAATGTACGACTACGGCGCGCGTGATATCGAAGGACATCATTGGTGGTTCGGCAGTCCTTTATAGTTCATGGCGTGATGCGCTTTGCCGTGACGGAGTAAGGCTCACTCGACGTTTTTTTTGACTGCGCGTCGTATTGGGTGAAGGTGCCCGGTGAGGTGAACGTATTTCCGTCGGCGCTCAGCCGAAACGTTCCGGCGCTGCTGAAGCTGCCGACGTTACGGCCCTTCAGATCGAACACGTAACCGCGTTCGCGGTAGCGGTAGGAGCCGTTGCCGCTGCGCGTATAGGTGCCCATCGTCGGGCCGTACTTGAAGCCCATAAAATTTTCGTCGACGCTGCCAGTCGCAACGTAAGCGCCGCGCGAAATCGCGTAGACGTACCGATAGGACGTGCCTCCGGCGCGAACGTCGCCTTCCCACAGACCGACGAGGGGATCATCGTTCTGTGCCGCGTCGGCCTTTGCCGGGCTTTGAAGTGCCGCCAAAGGCCCGGTCAATGCGAGGAAGCCGAGCCGCTTCAGAAAGTCGAGCTTCAACATGCTAGTATGCTCCTTGTCGATGCACGTGGTTCGAACGATGAGCGAACCTACCCTCGCGCGAAGAGAGCGCGTGTGGCAGCATGGCGCGATGTTGAAAAATACGCGATGTCCTTACCCGGGACGAGCCGGGAAATGACCGGCCGTGGCTGGCGCGCGTGGATCGTCAACAAGAAGTTCTTCGTTTGGGAGCGTCCGCTGCTGAACTCGGATCTGGCCGCGCTCGGCGATGCCGCGCCGAAAGGAGCAATCCTGGGTGCGCGCACGCACGATCTGGAGATGAAGGAAGCGCTGCTGCGCAGCAATTCGAAAATTTACTTTACGACGCCGCACTTCGACGGATACCCGGCCGTGCTGATCCGGCTCGATAAGATTACGGCAAAAGAGCTCAAAGCGGTCATAGAAGAGGCGTGGCTCGCGCGCGCCGGCAAACGCGCGGTGACCGAGTTTTTGCGCAAGCAGTGCTAACCGCTATACTCGTTCTCGCGAATCTGCTCTTCGCACTGCGGGAGTTTGACATCATTCGCCGCTCGCGTACGAGCATCGAAACGAGGGAACCGGATCCGTCACTTCCGAGCCTTTCAATCATCGTTCCCGCACGCAACGAAGCCGATCGCATCGAGCGCTGCGTTCGCTCGCTTTTGGTCACGCGCCACCCCGATTGCGAAGTGATCGTGGTGGACGATCAGTCGACCGATGCAACGCGCACGATCCTCGATCGTATTGCCGCCGAAGAGAGGGGTTTGCGCGTGGTCGCGGGGCAGCCGATTCCAGCGGGTTGGATCGGAAAGTCCTGGGCGTTAACCCAAGGCGTTCGGCACACCCGTGCGGCATGGCTGCTCTTTACCGACGCCGACACCGTCCACGATTCGCTCGCCGCCGCGTCGGCGCAGCAGTACGCGATCGATGGCGGCTACGACGTCGTGAGTTTGCTCACCGATCAGGAAACCGTAGGGCTGGCCGAGCGGCTCTTTCTGCCCACAATTCTCTTCGTGATCCTACTCGGCGTCGGCGCGCTCGACGACGTCAACGATCCGCGTAAGCCCGACACCGCGATCTTCAACGGTCAGTACGTGCTCGTGAGCCGGGCGGCGTACGATGCGATCGGCGGTCACGCCGCCGTGCGCGCCGAGATTGCCGAGGATCTCGAGTTGGCGCGGCTCTTCAAGCGCGATGGCCGCTTCCGCACCGTTTTGGCCGGCTCGAACGCGCTGGTGCGGACGCGGATGTACCGTTCGTTCGGCGAGCTTTGGCAAGGATTCGTAAAGAATTTTGCAGTGGGCGCGCGCGGGCACACGGCGCGCGCAGTAGCGGGCGTTACGCTCATCGCGTGCGTCTCGCCGCTTTCGCCGCTGCTGTTGATCGTGTTGATCGCGCGTGCGGCGTGGTGGCCCGCGGCCGCGCTCGCTCTCGCAATGGGCGCCGTGCTCGCCGCCGGTGAGTTTGCCATGCGCGCTATGCGCTTTCGGCCGGCCTCGGGCCTCGCGGTGCCGCTCGGGCTGGCGATGACGCTCGTAATATTTGCGACGTCGCTCGTTGCGTGGCACGGCGGACGCGGCGTGACGTGGCGCGGACGCCGTTACTCGGCGGGTGTTTTCGACCAAGCGCCATAACCTAGGCTCGATGGAAGCGGCAACGTCGGCGCAGCGCGTCACCATGGAGGAAATCACCGCGCTGGCAAAGCGCCGCGGGTTTATCTTCCAGTCCAGCGAGATTTACGGCGGCATCAACGGCTTTTGGGATTATGGGCCGCTGGGCGCCGTGCTCAAGCGTAACGTCAAGGATGCCTGGTGGCGCGATACGGTCGAGCTGCGCGACGACGTCGTCGCGTTCGACTCGTCGATCGTTATGCATCCGCTCGTCTGGAAAGCCTCAGGGCATGTCGACGCATTCCATGACGTCATGATCGATTGCAAAGTCTGCAAGCACCGCTTCCGTGCCGACCACTTGTCAGACCGTTCACAGTGTCCGGACTGCGGCAGCAAAAACTCGTTTACCGATCCCCGAAACTTCAATCTGATGATGCGAACGTGGATCGGCCCGATGGAGGATACGTCGGCGATGGCATACCTGCGGCCGGAGACGGCTCAGGGCATCTTCGTGAACTTCAAGAATATCTATCAGACCGCGCGAAAGCGGCCGCCCTTCGGCGTCGCTCAGATCGGTAAATCGTTCCGCAACGAGATCACACCCGGAAACTTCACGTTCCGGTTGCGCGAGTTCGAACAAGCCGAGCTCGAATATTTCGTTCCCGACGACGGCAAGGACATGGACGCGTTTCGTGAGTGGGTCGAGCGCCGCAAGGCGTGGTACGCGCAATACGGGATCGCCTCGGAACGGTTGCGATTCTACGAGCTCACCGAGGCCGAGCGTCCACATTACGCTCGGGCCGGGATCGACGTGGAATACCTCTTCCCGTGGGGCTGGGGCGAACTGGAGTCGATCGCACATCGCGGTACGTACGACCTGGATGCGCACGTCAAACTCTCCGGAAAAGATCTGCAGTTTTTCGACGAAGCGACGAAGTCGCACTACACGCCGCTGTTGATCGAGAGCTCGGCCGGTATGGATCGGACGGTCTTGACGTTTTTGATCGACGCATACGAGCGCGAGCGCAGCGTAGATCCCAACGGCAAGGAGACGGAGCGAACGGTGCTGAGGTTCCATCCGCTGCTCGCCCCGGTTCAAGTCGCGGTCTTCTCGCTCGCTCGCAACAAGCCGGAGCTCGTCGTTCGCGCCCGCGCGATCGAAGCGGCGCTGCGTCCGGTGTTTCGCACGCAGTACGACGAAGGTAATATCGGGCAGCTCTACCGGCGGCAGGACGAGATTGGGACGCCGTTCTGCGTCACCGTCGATTACGAGACGCTCGACGACGGCAGCGTGACGGTGCGCGATCGCGATACGATGCGACAAGAACGCACCGCCGCCGATACCCTCGGCGCGTATCTGCGAGAGAGGTTGGAGCGATGACGGTTCAGGCCGAACGAAAAACGAAGTATGTGTACTTCTTCGACGAAGGCGAAGCGTTGCGTAACGCATCGGATCCGAACTCGATGCGTAATATGCTCGGCGGCAAGGGCGCAGGGCTTGCGGAGATGACGTCCGCGGGCTTGCCGGTTCCGTCCGGCTTCACGATTACGACCGCGGCGTGTTTGCGGTTCTATGAGACGGGCGGCGTCTTTCCGGACGGTTTGCAAGAGCAAATAGACGCGGCGATGCGCGAGCTCGAAACGCGCACGGGCAAAGGCTTCGGCAATGTGGCGAACCCGTTGCTCGTCTCGGTTCGCAGCGGCGCCCGCATTTCGATGCCCGGTATGATGGACACGATTCTGAATCTCGGGCTGAACGACGAGACCGTCGAGAGTCTTGCGCGCCTCACCTCAAACGAACGTTTCGCTTGGGATGCGTACCGGCGATTCGTCATGATGTACTCCAACGTCGTGCTCGGCATCGAAAAGGAGCACTTCGAAGAACGGATCGAGGCGACGAAAACGTCGCTCGGCATTGCGATGGACGCCGAAATCGATGCGGCCAGCTGGAGACGGCTGGTGGAGGAGTTCAAGGTGATCGTGCGCGAGCGAAGCGGCAACGATTTCCCGCAAGACGTGCACGGGCAGCTCAAGGGCTCGATCGAGGCGGTGTTCGACTCCTGGAACTCAAAGCGCGCGGTGGATTACCGCCGTTACAACAAGATTCCCGACGATTGGGGCACCGCCGTCAACATCATGGAGATGGTTTTCGGCAACATGGGCGACGATTCGGGAACCGGCGTGGCCTTTACCCGTAACCCCAACACGGGCGAGCACGCGCTGTTCGGCGAATATTTGACCAACGCGCAAG
This sequence comes from Vulcanimicrobiia bacterium, assembly GCA_024281075.1. Taxonomy (GTDB): domain Bacteria; phylum Vulcanimicrobiota; class Vulcanimicrobiia; order Vulcanimicrobiales; family Vulcanimicrobiaceae; genus Cybelea. The sequence continues at coordinate 189 of JAMXLK010000079.1, read as the reverse complement.
GCGAAGACGTCGTCGCCGGCATTCGAACGCCCGAAAAGATCGCCGATCTTGCAAAACGCCAGCCGAAGGTTTACGAGCAGTTCGCCGAGATTGCAACGAGGCTCGAACGCCATTACCGCGACGTTCAAGATCTGGAGTTTACGGTGGAGCGCGGCAAGCTCTTCATGCTTCAGACGCGCAATGCAAAAC
>JAMXLK010000078.1 GCA_024281075.1 Vulcanimicrobiia bacterium | reverse complement strand
CGGGCAGTCCTCGGAAAATCCTCCGGCGGTTTTGGCGCCATGCATTTGGTTTTGGAACATCCGGGCGCTTTTGCAGCGTTTGCGTCGCACAGCGGGGACTCGTATTTTCGATACGCGCACCCGCCGGCGTTCGCGACGGTCCACCGTATGCTCGAAGCGCACGACTTCAACATCGGCGCGTTTGTCGAAGGCTTCGAGCGCAAAAATAAGCGAAGCGGCGCCGAATATACGACGATGGAAATGCTGGCGTATGCGGCCGCCTACTCGCCGCACAGTGCGACCGCTTTCGATGTCGAGCTTCCCTTCGATCGTGCCACCGGGGAGCTGCGCGACGACGTGTTCGCACGATGGCTCGCCTTCGACCCAGCCGAGCGCGTCGCGTCGCACCGCGCAGAGCTGGCGCGACTGCGACTGCGGTACCTCGATTGCGGGCGCCGCGACGAATATAATCTGGATATCGGCGCGCGCGTGGTCACGGCCCGAATCCGCGAGCTAGGGTTGCCGGTCACGCACGAGGAATTCGACGACGACCATCGCAACGTCGGCTACAGGTACGCAAGTTCGCTTCCCGCTCTCGCAACCGTCTTGGATAAGAAATGATTTTCGCAGCACTCGTTTTTCTGCTCGCGCAAATCGCGCAGCCGGCCGCCGCGCAGCCGGCCGATCCGCACGTGTACACCGACCCGGGCATGACGTTCACCGCACCCGATAAGGCGGTGCTGCTCAATCGTCAGGACCTTGGGCTCGCCGGGCTCTCGCAAGACTTGCAGCCGGTTGCCGCCTGGGTGATCAATCCGGGTAAGGAAGACGCGCACACGATTACGCTCGCCATGGAAGCGTACAGCGGTCCGCCGGAACAGTGGGAGGCCCAGTTCGAGAGCCAAACGCACAGCGGCGGCGGCGGAGACGGTGTCCTCATTCGCAACAAGACTCCGATCAGTCTGCTCAACGGAATGCCGGCGTACTTCGTGGAGGTCGCCTATGGCGCCGGATTCGACGCGCGCAAGGAATACGCCATCGTGTGGGCCGATGGTGAGCGCGGCATCGTGCTCTCAGAAACGTCGCGCATCGGCGACGTGTCGGCCGACGAGGCCCGCGAGATGCTCAAACAGGTGACGTCAGTTCGCTATCCCTTATACCAGCCCTAGCTTCGAGCGCACCGCTCAAATCCGCTAAGAGATCTTGCGGATCTTCAATTCCAACCGAGAGCCGCAGCAAACCGTCGGTAATTCCGCGGCGCTCGCGCACCGATGCGGGAATCGAACCGTGCGTCATCCGGCCGGGATGACAGATGAGCGATTCCACGCCGCCCAAGCTCTCCGCTAGGCTGAAATAGCGTAGCCGCGCGGCAAACTCGTGAGCACGCAGCGGCGGACCGGCGAGCTCAAACGACAACATCCCGCCGAAGCCGCTCATTTGGCGCTTTGCCAGCTCGTGCTGCGGATGATCCGGCAGGCCCGGATAATATACGCGCGCGACGTCGTCGCGCGCCGCAAGAAATTCGGCAATGATCTGCGCGTTGCGCGCGTGTTCGCGCATTCGCAGCGCAAGCGTCTTCGCCCCGCGCATCGTCAGCCACGCATCCTGCGGACCGGGCACGCCGCCCGCCGCATTCTGCTGGAACCGAATCTGCTCGTGGAGCGCCGCATCGTCAGTGATGGCGACGCCGCCGACGACGTCGCTATGTCCGCCTATATATTTCGTAGTCGAGTGGACGACGATATGCGCACCGAGCGCGAGGGGCTGCTGAAAGTACGGCGTCGCAAACGTATTATCGACTGCCACGGTGCGACCGTCAGCGATTTCGGCAATCGCGGCAATGTCGACGAGCTTGAGCAACGGGTTGCTCGGCGTTTCGAGCCAGAAAAGCTTCGTTGCCGGTCGAACTGCAGCGCGTACGGCGTCGTGATCCGTCATGTCGACATAGGTGAACTCCAAGCCGAAACGTTCGAAGACGCGCGAAAAGAGTCGATACGTGCCGCCGTAAAGGTCGTCGCCGACGACGACGTGGTCGCCTGCGGAGAGCAGCGACAGCACGGCGGACGTCGCCGCCATTCCGCTCGAGAACGCGCTGCCGTAGCGCGCTCCTTCGAGCGCGGCGAGCTGGCGTTCGAGTGCGAGTCGCGTCGGATTGATCGTTCGACTGTAATCGAATCCCTTATGTTCGCCGACGGCCGTTTGCGTGTACGTCGACGTTTGATAGATCGGCACGATCGTGGCGCCGGTTGCCGGATCCGGCTCTTGTCCGGCGTGTATGGCCTTCGTCTGAAATCTCATATCTCGTATCGTGTCATCCTGAGCGCAGCGCCCGGAGGGCGCGAAGTCGAAGGGTCATGTGGACGGACGAACGACGTCGGAGCTGGTGGAGAGGAAGCTGATGATGTCTTGGCGCGTTAGTACGCCGATGGGCTCGCCGTCATCGGTAACGACGATCGCGGGATTAGCGAGCGTCAGCAGTTTGTACGCCCGCTCGATCTCCTCCGATTGCTCCAAGGCCGGGAACGGTCGCCCCATCACCTCGCTGACGGGTTGATGAATGATGTCGGCATGGTCGAAGACGCTCTGCATGACGCCGATGTCGTTGACGCTGCCAACCTGCTCGCGCTCCTGCATTACCGGAATTTGCGAAATCTCGTACTTGCGAAGAAGATCGAGTGCCGTCTTCACCGTGTCGTTTTGCTGCACCGTGATGAGCGGCGGCAGCGGCGTCTTGCTGCGCAACACGTCGCCGACGGTCGCACGTCGCTTGGAATCGGCGAGAAAGCCGTTTGCGATCATCCAGTCGTCGTTGAATATCTTCGACATGTAACCGCGGCCCGAGTCGGGCAGGATCACGACGACGATTGCGTCCGGCGGCAGCCGCTTTGCGAGCTTCACGGCAGCGACCGCAGCGGTCCCCGAAGACCCGCCGACGAGCAAACCTTCTTCGTGCGTGATGCGGCGCGCCATGAGAAACGAGTCGCGATCGGAAACGCGGACCATTTCGTCGATAACCCGGAGATCGACGGTTTCGGGCAAGTAGCTCATGCCGATGCCTTCGACGGCATACGAGCGCGGAATGTCGCCCGAGTAGATGGACCCTTCGGGATCGGCTCCGACGACGTGAATCGCAGGATTCTTCTCTTTCAAAAAGCGTGCGGTCCCCGAGATCGTGCCGCCGGTTCCGATTCCGGCGACAAAATGAGTGATCGAGCCGCCCGTAGCCTCCCATATTTCGGGACCCGTCGTGTGGTAGTGCGCTTCCGGATTCGAATGGTTGTGAAACTGATTCGGCTGAAACGCACCCGGTATTTCGGCTGCGAGCCGGTTGGCGACGCCGTAGTACGATTCGGGCGAGTCGGGCGGGACGTTCGTCGGCGTAATGACGACCTCGGCACCGTAGGCGCGCAAAAGATCGATCTTTTCGCGCGACATTTTGTCGGGCATCACGAGGATGCAGCGATAGCCTCGAATTGCCGCGGCCATCGCCAAACCGGTCCCGGTGTTGCCGCTCGTAGGCTCCACGATGGTACCGCCCGGCTTGAGCATCCCGTGGCGTTCGGCCGCATCGAGCATGGCGACCGCCGGACGATCCTTGACGCTGCCGCCGGGGTTGACGTACTCGACTTTTGCGAGCACGAGGCAGGCCGCGCCGTCAACTACCTTGTTGAGCTTTACGAGCGGGGTGTGACCGATCGCCTCCAGCGCGTTTTCGCAGTAGACCAAGCCGGTCGTTTCGGCCGACGGGGCGCGGGTTGCCATAGGAGCGGCGGCTTCGGCGCGGCGAAGAAGTTCGCCTATGAAACGATATGCCGGCGGAGTTTATCTCGCATTTGCATTGCTGGTCCTTGGAACGGCGGGATGCAACAACGATTCCTTGCCGCCGGCATCGGGATACGCAAGCGTGAGCGGAGTCGTCGTGGACGGCACGACGAACGCGCCCGTTGCTGGCGCACAAGTTACGATCGACACGATTCTGACGGCGACTACGGATTCCGCCGGAAAGTTTTCGATCGACAAAGTCCCGAGCGGCATCGCGGATTACGCCATAACGGCGAAGGGTTATCAGACCCTCGCGGCGTCGGCGAACGTAGAACCCGGCAAGCCGCTTGCGCTGAACCTCACGCTCGTCCAGCAGCCGCCGCACTAGGCCGCAGCTTTACGAGCGTCGCCCGCTCGGCGACGGTTCGATCGACGATTCCCAGCACGATCGCCGCCAGTTTTTCCGGATCGTGACGAACGGTTTCGGTCTCACCCATCACCGCGGCGTGTACCGGCTCGATTCCGAGCGCTGCAATACGCTCCAGGTCGGGTTCGACCGGAACCTGACCCTCTTGTGCGTACGCGCCAAGCAGTCTTGAAGGCCGCTCGTCATTGACGATCACGTAATCGACCACGCGTTCGCCGGCGTTTGCCAGCAGCGCCTCGACGTGATCGGCCGCCGTCATGCCGTCCGTTTCACCCGGCTGCGTCATGACGTTGCAAACGTAGATTTTAACGGCGTGCGCGTACGCGACTTCGCGCGCGATGCGGCTCACTAAAAAATTGGGAGCGACCGACGTGAAAAGCGAGCCTGGCCCAAGCACGATCGCATCCGCGTCGCGAATCGCCGCGATGACCTCGTCGGGCGGCGCGGCCGCCGGCGTATCGAAGAAGACGCGCTTGATCCGCCGCTTTGCCTGCGAAATAGTGGATTCGCCTTCAAGAATCGTTCCGTCGTCGAGCTCGGCGCAGAGATGCACGATTCCCAGCGTCGCCGGTAGAACGCGTCCGACGATGTTAAGCACCCGGCTCGACTCTTTGATTGCGTGATCGAAGTTGCCAGTGATGCCGGCCATGGCGGCAAGGAAGAGATTGCCGAACGAATGTCCGCTGAGGCCCTCGCCCTCCGTGAAGCGATAGCGGAAGAGGTCCGTTACCAGCGCTTCGTCATCGGCAAGCGCGACCAAACAGTTGCGAATGTCGCCCGGCGGCAAGACGCCCAGTTCCTTTTGCAACCGTCCCGACGAGCCGCCGTCGTCGCTCACCGTTACGACGGCGGTGAGATTGCTGGTGCGCCGCTTGAGCCCGCGCAGTAACGTCGACAATCCGGTGCCGCCGCCGATCGCCACGACCTTGTATCCTTGCTGGAGCCGCCGGCCCGCGAGCGCCTCGCGAAATCCTTTTGGAGTGCGCGAGCGCGCGCTACGCACCACCGCGCGCAGCCACATCCGAACGCCGGTGATGAGCAGCGCCAAACCGACGATCGCGAGAATCCACGTTAGATACGCCGGCGGAAAATAGTCGTCGACGATATTGTCGAGGATCTCATTGATGTGGATTCCGGTGCCTTCGGCGATCAGCCAGCGCGTGGCGGCGTCGAGCAGCACGACGATGCCGAGCACGCAAAGTAGAATCCATCGCTTGATGCCCATGCCGGGCAACAACCAGTGCAGCGACCGGGCAAAACGCTCGCGCATCAGGCGGCTCGCGCGACGTCGCGCGCTTCGAATGCCACATCGAGCCGGGGGTCTTCCGCGAAATGCTGCCTCAGACGGCGGCCGACGTAGACCGAACGATGCCGGCCGCCGGTGCAGCCGATGCCGATGGTGAGCTGAGTCTTCCCTTCGGCGAGATAGCGAGGGAGCAGGTATTCCAGCAGATCGGTTACTTTCGCAAAAAAGGGAGCGAACGACGCATCACTTGCAATAAATGCGCCGACCGCTGCATCCTCACCCGTCTGCGGAGCGAGTTCCGGCACGTAGTTAGGATTCCGCAAGAACCGGACATCGAAAAGCAGATCGACGTCGGTCGGCACGCCGAACTTGAAGCCGAAGGAAACGAACGTCGTCGTCAAGCGAACGGGCCGATCGCGCAGAAATGCCGCGGCGATGCGTTCCTTGAGTGCACCGGACGTAAGGCTCGTGGTATCGATGACGACGTCCGCCCGTTCACGCAACGGAGCGAGCATCCGGCGGTCGGCTTCAATAGCCTCGTGCAGCGAGCCCGCCGCCGAATGCGGATGTCGTCGCCGCGTCTCGCTGAAACGCCGGACGAGCAGATCGTCGGCGGCGTCTAAAAAGAGAACGTGCGTTTCGTGCGCACGGGCCACGCGGTCGATCGCGCCGGCGGGATCGCCGAGCTCGTCGCCGCTGCGAAGATCGAGCGCGATGGCGACGTCGCGTTCGGAAGAGCGTTCGAGTGCGGGTATAACGGCGTCAAGAACGACCGGCGGCAGGTGTTCGATACAGTAGAAGCCCAAATCTTCGAATGATTTTATTGCTTGGCTCAAGCCCGCACCGGAGAGGCCCGTCACGAAGACGATGCGCAGCGAACCCATACTATGAAGCTCTTTTCGCCTGAACGCGCCAACGCCCTCATCCCGAAGCTGGAACCGCTCATTAACGAGCTCCTCCAACGGCGGCGCGAGCTTGCCATTAAGCTGCTCGAGTCGGACCCTGCACTGCACCGGCCCGAGCCGCGCAGGCCGCGCATAGCCTCAGCCCGCTCGGCGCTGCCTGCGCCACGCTTCGGCGAGCTCAAGCACGAAATCGGGCGATTGATCTATCGGATCGAGTCGCTCGGATGCGTCGTTAAGGATATCGACCTAGGGCTCGTTGACTTTCCGGCGATGCTGGACGACGAGCCGATCTATCTCTGCTGGAAGCTTGGCGAACCGCACGTGGCCTACTACCACGGCATCGAAGAGGGCTTTACCGCGAGGAAAGCGCTCTAGCTGGCTGCGGCTTCGACGGCGATAAAGTCTTCGGCCAATCCCTGGAGGCGAACGTCGCCGAAGTCGGCCGTGTAGGCGCCGCTGTCGGCGCCGGTGATTTCGCCGATCTCAGGCACGTTGGCGAGCTGAGGAATTCGCGTGCGGATTTCCTCGGGAATGCGAACGCGATCGCCGACCGAAAGCGTCCCTTGATCGAAGAGCGCGTTGAGGCTGTCGAGCAGCATCGGCAATGGAATCCCGTAATCGTCGCTGATTGCGCCGATGGTATGCGTCTCGCTGATCGCGCAGTTCGAGCAACCGCCCAGATGGAATCGCGCGAAAACCCGCCGAGCGCCGGCGTGCATTTTAAAGGCCTCGTCGACGGTCATCTCAGGCGTAAAGTGCTGACTAATCATCGGTTCCATTCCTTCGCTACAACGCATGCTAACCCCACCAGGTTGCGAGGCGCTGAAAAAGCGAGCGGGTATGCCGCCCGAACGATTAAACATAGAATTAAGTGAGGGCGGCATACCCCGAGCTTCAAAGGCGGAGCACACCTATAAGCCGGATTCTGTACCCACATACGTGGGCGATGACCATCTCTCTGGGGCATTCGTTACCGAACACCTCGATGCGACATAGCTCGTTGGACGGGCCATCCGTTCGTTCGAGCGGTCTTGCTTCAGGTGGGGTTTACCCGAGCCTGCGTCACCGCAGTGCTCCGTGAGCTCTTACCTCACAATTTCACCCTTGCGCGGCGCCGAAGCACCGGCGGTATGTTTCTGTGGCACTTTCCTTCGAGTCACCTCGACAGGACGTTATCCTGCACCTTGCCCTATGAAGCCCGGACTTTCCTGAGCGCCGAACGACGGCGCCCCGATCACCCAGCATACTCCGCAACGGTAGTATACCACTGCGCGATAATTTCGGTTGCATCGACCAGCCGCGGACCGGGGCGGCTCAGGTACGCGTTACCGTCCATCGCCAACACGTGGCCGTCGCGATTCGCGCGCAGCGAGCGCCAAGCGTCGAGCCCGTCGAGTTCCCGGATCGCGCGTTGCGTCTTGGGAAGATCGAAGCCGCACGGCGCCACGATCACCGCATCAGGATCGGCCGCGGCGATCTGATCCCACTCCAGCCGCTGCGAGTTGGCGCTCGGACTCGCTAACACCGGCGTTCCGCCGGCGATTTCGATGAGCTCAGGAATCCAATGCCCGGCACTCATCGGCGGATCGGTCCACTCCAGCACGAGCGTCCGCATTGGCCGCGCCTCAACGCGCACGACGTTGCGTACTCTTACTTGCAGCGACTGGACCAGTTCTCGCGCTTGTTGCTCATGCTTGGTGATCGCGCCTAAGAATTCGATCGTTGCAAAGACATCATGTAGCGATGCAGGTTCGAGCGACAGAATGCGAGGGTCGGATCGCAATTGCTTTGCAGCCGTGGCGACGATGTCGTAGGAAACCGCGCAGACCGCACAGAGCTCTTGCGTCACGATCAAATCGGGCTGCAAAGCGTCGAGCAGTTCCGTATTGAGATGGTAGAGACTCGACCCCGCGTGCAGGGAAGAGCGCACGTGCCGGTCGATCTCGCGAGGCGAATCAAGCTCCGGCCCCGATGCCGAGGTCAGCTTCGGCAGCGCGAGCGCTTCGCTGGGATAATCGCATTCGTGCGTGACGCCGACGACCTCGCTGCCGGCTCCGATTCCAAAGAGAATCTCCGTCGCACTCGGCAACAGACTAACTATTCGCATTTGCCTCTGTCATCCTGAGCGTGTCACCCTGAGCGGAGTCGAAGGGCGAAGGGGCGTGGGTTACTCTCCCTGGGCGAGCGAATAGCCGCGCTCGCCGTTGAAGGTGTAGAGTCCCTCCGTTTTGATCACGTCGAAGCCCGCTTGTTCCGCTGCGGCGAGCAGTTTAATGACGTGGTCGGCGGTGAAAAGCTCGCCGTTGGACTCGAAGCGGCAGCACCAATGATCGCTCCAATACGTGTCGGGATTGCCGTTCGGCCAAACTTTCGTGCCGCGGTTGCTGATCGTCGTGATCTTCACACCGGGTATGTTGAACTGCTCCATGACCGCGGCGATCTGATCGGGATTTCCGTCGCGCCGGTCGATGAAGAGGTCGACGCCGGCGCGCAGCTTCATCGGCGGTTTGCCCGCGGGGCGGATTGCCAAGTTCATTTGGGATTCTTTGTCGTACTCGACGGCTTTGAGATGCGTTGGTTTTTGCCCGAGCCGCGCGATAACCGCATCGCCGAACTCCTTGGTCCCGACCTTCTGGCGCGACGTTCCGTCTTTATAGATGTCGTACGTATGGATGCCGTCCTCGATGGTGCGCAGCCAGGCATTGTGAACGCGCTCCGCGACCTCGGCTTGGCCGATATGCACGAGCATCAAAATCGCGCCGTGCAGCAGACCCGACGGGTTGGCCAGGTTCTGGCCGGCACGCCGCGGCGCCGAGCCGTGAATCGCTTCGAACATCGAGCAATGGTCGCCGATGTTCGCGGAGCCTGCCAGCCCCACCGAGCCGGTAATCTGGGCGGCGACGTCGGAGAGCACGTCGCCGTAAAGATTCGGCATGACGATGACGTCGAACGCTTCCGGCGTATCGGCCATCTTAGCGGCGCCGATATCGACGATCCAATGCTCGTTCTCGATATCGGGATACTCAGCCGCAATCTCGTTGAAGGTCCGGTGAAATAAGCCGTCCGTGATCTTCATGATATTGTCTTTGGTGAAGCACGTGACTTTTTTGCGTTTGTTCGCATGCGCGTATTCAAAGGCATACCGGATGATGCGTTTGCTTCCCGGGCGCGAGATTAGCTTGAGGCACTGGGCGACTTGATTCGTCTGCCGGTGCTCGATGCCGCCGTACACGTCTTCCTCGTTCTCGCGCACGATGACGATGTCCATATTCGGATGCTTCGTCGCGACGTAGGGATGCAGCGATGCACACGGTCGAACGTTTGCATACATGCCGAGCGTCTTGCGAACGGTGACGTTGAGGCTTTTAAAGCCGCCGCCTTGCGGCGTGGTGATCGGCGCCTTCAAGAAGACTTTGGTGCGGCGCAGCGATTCCCACGAAGCCGGTTCGATGCCATTGCTGAGGCCTTTGTTGTAAACTGATTCACCGATCTCGATTGGCTCGAGCTCCAAGCCTGCGCCCGCGGCGTCGAGGATTCGCAGCGTCGCGTCCATGATTTCCGGCCCAATGCCGTCGCCGTACGCGACGGTTACCGGCACTTTTTTCGCCGTTGCGATGGTGGTCGTCAAGTCGTTCTCCTTGTCTAGCGTCGCCACTGCTGGGCATTCCAGGCTTCGCTGATGCCGTTGGGCGCGAAGTTCTGCAAGTCGCTTGCGTGTGCGTATCGCAGGGATTGATAATAAATGAATGCGGCGGGCGCGTCGCGCAGAAGAAGCGTCTGAATCTGTGAGTACGCCCGGGAGCGAACCGAGCGGTCAAACGTCGATAGCGCCAATCGCTGGGCGGCCTCCATTTCGGGCGAACAATATCGTGAGACATTGTTTCCTGCCGGAGGAATCATTGCGCAGGTCCACTGCGACGAGTTGTCGGGATCCGCGCCGGAGATCCACGCATACATCGCGAGATCGAACTTTCCGCCGTTAATAATGCCGCCGCTCTGGGCGGCCGCGTACAGCATCGAATAATCGAAGCCCTTGAGTTGGAGATCGATGCCCAATCCGCGGTACATCTGTTGGATCTGGGCTGCGATCGCGCGCACCGTCGAGCTGCCGGTACCGTAGACGAGCAGCGGCGAGAGCCGGCTCCCGTTTCGGAAACGAACGCCGCCGGGGCCGGCGTGCCAGCCGGCAGAATCGAGCAGCGCCTTCGCTTGCGCCGGGTCGTACGGTTCGGGATGGAGCGAAGAGTCGAACGCCCAGTAGTACGGCGAAAGATCGGCGACCGCCAGCGTTCCGGTTCCGTACGTGTTGTCGCGTACGAGCGTGGCGCGATCCATGCCTAATACGAGTGCGCGCCGCACACGCGCGTCATCGAGCGGTGGCCGTCGCGTATTGAACATGACCGCCGTATAGGCCGGCGCGAGAGCGAGCTGCCGTGTTACGCCGGGCGCGCCGGCGAGGTCGCGGTAATTCGCGGCCGTAATCTCGATTCCAAGATCGGCTTCGTGCGACCGCAACTGAGCGTGCGTCGTCTGATCGTCGGGAATGATCGCGAGCGTCAATTCTTTCAGAGCCGGCGTCCCGCGGAAGTAGCCGGGATTCGCGCGCAAAAGAATTCGGTCGCCGCGCAGCCAGCGCACAATCGCATAAGGCCCGGTGCCGACCGGTGCCGAATTGAACGGCACGTGGTTGATGTCGGGATACGAGGCCAACAGATGTGCCGGAATGATGCGATACGGCGTGTCGCTCTCGCCGAAGATCGTGTCGATCGCCGGCGGAAAGAGCCGCTTCATGTGCATGACGACGGTATAGGCGTCGGGCGTATCCATGGAAGCAATCTGGTCGTAGCCGCGCCGGGAGACCGCGTTATTCCGCGGGTTCATGATCGCTTGCCACGTAAACTTGACGTCCCGGCTCGTAAAGGGCGCGCCGTCGTGCCACTTCACGCCGTGCCGCAGATGATAGGTCAGGGTGAGGCCGTCCTTACTGATCCCGCCGTTTGCGAGCGACGGGACGACCGCGGCAAGATCGGCGATCTGACGCTGATGCTGATCGTTCGTCACGAGCAAATCGAACACCAGCCCGTCGGCGAAGCTTTCGATCGCGTTCTGCGCCAGTATGGGGTTGAGGTTCGTCGGATTGATGGGAAGCGTGATGCGCAAACGAGTCTGAGCGGCCGTGCTGCCAACCTGCCTCGAACAAGCGGTAATGCCGAGAATTGCGCATGCGGCAGCGCAGCAGAGTGCCGCGGACCGCATCACGCTACGCAGCGGAACTTCGCGTACATGTACGGATAGTCGTCGTAGAACCAATTGCGGAACGAACGCCGGACGAACTCGCGCGCCGTGACCGGCGATGCGCCTTTCATCACGTAATGCTTTCCATCGAAGAAATCGGCGGAGTACTGCGGGTACGACGCCATCGGTTCGAAGCCCGGTAATGGCGCGAACGGCGTTGCCGTCCACTCCCAGCCGTTGCCTACGAGGTCGAAAATGCCCCACGCGCTCGCGCCGGCGGGATGCGCGTCGACCGGCTCGGGGTCGAATCGCTCGAATCCGAAGTTGCCGTGACGCGGAGCCGGCTGCTCGTCGCCCCATGGAAAAGCGCGTTCGTCGCCGCGCGGCGTTCCGTATGCGGCGCGATGATACTCGGCCTCGGTCGGGAGGCGCATCCCCATCGCCTCTGCGTAGGCCTGAGCCTGTCGATGCGTGACGTACGCCGGCCACGAGAGCGGCAGTGCAATTTCTTCGAACTGCAAGCGCAGTAGCCACGCACCATCGCGGCGAGTCCAAAATTCCGGAACCGGGCCGCCCTGCTCGACGAAGCGCAGCCAGTCACCGTTCGTCACCGGATACGCGGCGATATCGAACGCGCCGACCTGCTGTTGCGTGGCCCGGAACTCGTTATCCCATCCGAACGTAATCGCATCGGGGTCTGCGCCGAGCGTCGCCGTTCCGGCGGCCACGCTGCGCATCTCGCCGGCCGGTACCGCTCGATCTTCGTGCCGAAAGTTTAGTCGCCGTTTCCGCTCGTAGGGGAGTTGATGCAGAATGTACATCAACGTCTCCTGATGCATTTGCTCGTGCTCTAAGATCGTGTACGCAGCTTGACCGCGGACGAGCCGCGGGACGGAGGCATCTTCGAGCGTCGCGGTTTCAAGCGCGGCGCGCACACGTTCGTCGCACTGTTGCGCGAACGCGGCAACCGCGTCGCGGGACGGCCACCGATGTTCGTGCCGCTTCGCCTCGTCGATCGATCCCGGATCGATGCCGCGTTCGAAGAGCCGCTCCAAAGCGGCATCAACCGGCGGCTCACCGAGCGCGCGGGGGTTGAGCGTAATCAAGCTAAACGCGGGGATATGGCCTTCGTAGAAGATGAAGGGATGACGCAGGGGAATGGGCCGGTCGTAATGCGCGGCGTCGCCCACCAAACCGAAGAGTGTCGCGGTGCGCTCGCGATTGACGCGGTACCAATCGAGTAGCTGGGCGCGATCGAGCGCCGTTCCGGTAACTACAGCGTCCCTCGCTTCTCTTGTTCCTGCTCGATCGACACGAAGAGCGCCTTGAAGTTGCCTTTGCCGAACGATAGACTGCCTTTGCGTTGAATGATCTCGAAAAAGACGGTCGGACGGTCCTGCAGCGGCTTGGTAAAGATTTGCAACATGTATCCCAAGTCGTCGCGGTCGACCAAGATGCGCAGATCGCGCAGTGTCTCGAGCGCTTCGTCAATCTTTCCGACGCGCTCTTGGAGCATATCGTAATACGAGTCGGGCGTATCAAGAAACTCGACGCCGTTGGCCTTGAGCGCGGCAATCGTTGCGGCAATATCGTCGGTACGGATTGCCATGTGCTGCACGCCGGCGCCATGGTAGAAGTCGAGGTACTCCTCGATCTGCGATTTCTTTTTGCCCTGCGCGGGCTCGTTGATCGGAAACTTCACCTGGTGGCGCGGATCAGTCATCACTTTTGAGCGAAGCGCGGTATACTCCGTCGAAATGTCCTTGTCGTCAAACGAGACGAGCTGCGAGAACCCGAAAACGCGGCCGTAAAAGTCGCCCCATGCGTCCATCTCGCCCCAGCCGACGTTGCCGACGCAATGGTCGATGAACTGCAGAGCCGGCTTGGCGGCGTGCGCGATCGACTTTCGCGCCTCCACGAATCCCGGCGCAAAGATGCCTGTATAGCCGTCACGCTCGATGAACGAGTGAACGGTATCGCCATACGTCGCGATGGTGGCCTTGATGAGGCGGCCGTTCGCATCTTCCAAAACCGTCGGCTCGAGCACGACGCGCGCCCCGCCGCCTACGGCCATTTCAAAAGCAGCTCGCGCGTCTTGCACCAAGATCGCGATGTCTTTGACTCCATCGCCGTGCAGCGCGACGTGACGCGCGATCTCATCGTCCGGCGAGAGGCTCGCCGTGAGGACGAACCGCAGCTTGTTCTGCTCGAGCAGGTAGCTGACGCGGTCGCGCACGCCGGTTTCTGGGCCGGCGTATGCCACTTGGTCGAAGCCGAAAGCGGACATATAATAATGCGCCGCCTGTTTGGCGTTGCCGACGTAAAATTCGACGTAATCCCAGTCGATCTGTGCGAGCGGATTGCTGCGCGCTTCGGTCGCCGTGCTCATGGCCTGCGACTTGGCGAAGCCTCCCGAGCGGCCCTGTCGAAGCAGGCGTCATGACGACCTCGACTGCGCTGCGCCCCTCGGTCCGCGCGGCCTTCGCCGCACTCATCGATTACGCCGGACTATTTCCACCCGCGAAGCTGCCGCGGCCGCAAGCGCGCGCCGAATACGATTCAGCCCACGGCGGCCCGCAGGCATGGATGCTGGGCCGGTTCATCGTTCCGGCGACGTTGCTTTTCGAATCGGCCGATTGGGACGCGGCGCTGTCGGTCATCGCCGAGGGTGATGCCGACGTCCTGGAGCGTATCGGGGCGTTACGCAAAACCGGCTCGCACATCGAAGCACTGGAGATTCCGATCGCAAACAGCATATCGCCGTTGCGAGCGGTGCTCAGTGCCGACGAGATTCTCGACGTAACGGGAGAGCTCGAAGCCGGCGTCGCTACGGTCGGCCTGCGGGATCTGCCGGCCTTTGTTGAAATCCCGCGCGCGGCTCCGTGGTGGCCGATGCTGCCGGCGGTTATGGAGGCGCTCGCGCGGATGCAGCTGCAAGCGAAGCTGCGGTGTGGCGGCGTTACGGCGGAGGCTTTTCCGAGCGTGGAGGAGGTTACAGATTTTATCGCCCTTGCGGTACACGCCGGCGTTGCGTTCAAGGCGACGGCGGGATTGCACCATCCGGTGCGTCACGCCGACGCGGCTACGGGCTTCACGATGCACGGATTTCTCAACATTCTCGCTGCCGCAGCGTTGGCATCGAAAGTCGAACGTGAAATGTTGGTGCGCGTGGTCGCAGAAGAAGACCCTGCCGCTTTCCGGTTCGACGACACGTCGTTTGCGTGGCGGGATCAACGCGTCGAACTTTCGGACCTGCAGCGCACCCGGCGCGAAGCGTTCGTCGCATATGGTAGCTGCAGCTTCGACGAACCGGTCGACGATCTGATCGCGCTTGGCATCTTACCGCCTCGATGATCGAGTCGTGGCTGCCCGTTCCGAACGGCAGCGATTTTCCCATCGAGAACCTGCCGTTTGGTGTGTTTAGCGTCGACGCATCGATCCGCCGCATCGGCGTTGCAATTGGCGAGAAAATCCTCGACTGCCGCGCCGTTGCCGAAGCCGGCTGGTTCGACGATTGCTGCGAGCGCGAGCTGCTGGAGGCGCCGGTTCTCAATCCATTTCTGGCGGCAGGACGAGCCGTTTGGCAGACCGTGCGCGCAAGAGTCTCGGAGTTGTTACGCGTGGACGGCGATTCGCACGTGCGAGAGGCGGGCGCGGACAACTTTCTCATCGATCGTACGCGCGCAACGATGCACGTGCCGATGGAGATCGGCGACTACGTCGATTTCTATTCGTCGATCGAACACGCGACCAATCTCGGCCGGCTCTTTCGTCCCAATGCGGACGCGCTGTTGCCGAACTGGCGGTGGCTGCCGGTCGGTTATCACGGGCGATCGAGCACGATCGTCGTGGACGGGACGCCGATCCGGCGCCCGTGCGGTCAGCGCAAGCCGCCCGATGCGCCGGCGCCGGACTTCGGGCCGAGCCGACGACTCGATATCGAACTCGAGATGGGCTTCGTCACCGGTCCCGGCAACGAGCTCGGTCACGGGATCCCGGTGCAGGACGCGCGCGAGCACATTTTCGGTTTGCTGCTCGTCAACGATTGGAGCGCCCGCGATATTCAAGCCTGGGAGTATCAGCCGCTAGGTCCGTTCTTAGGCAAATCGTTTGCGACCACGATTTCGCCGTGGATCGTTACGCTCGACGCGCTCGAACCGTTTCGCGTCGAAGGCCCGCGGCAAGAACCCCCGCCGCTGGCGTATCTTCGTGCCGGTGAAAACTGGGGGTACGACGTGCAATTGTCGGTCGAACTTCAAACGGCGCGCATGCGTGAGCGGGGCGTCGCGCCACAACGGATCTCGCGAACGAGCTTTCGCGACTTGTACTGGAACGTCGCGCAGCAACTCGCACACGCGACCTCGAACGGCGCGGTCGCACGACCCGGCGATCTCTTTGCGTCTGGAACGATCAGCGGTTCAGACCCCGGCACACAGGGCAGCCTGATCGAGCTCACGTGGAACGGCGAACGGCCAATCGAGCTGACAGACGGCGAGAAGCGTGCGTTCCTCGAAGACGGCGATGAGGTAACGTTGCGCGGTTGGTGCGAGAAACCGCACGCGCGCCGCATTGGGTTCGGCACGGCGCGGGGCCGGATTGTGGATTAGGTTACGGCCGGCTGTTCCACCCAAGAGCGAAAGTAAAGCGGATCCTCGCACTCCAGCGCCGCTTGCGCGAGCTGCAGCGGTTTGAACGTATCGATCATCACCGCGATTTCGTCGGTCGATTTCTTACCTAAGCTCTGCTCGACCGCACCGGGCTGCGGACCGTGCGGTGCTCCCGCCGCATGGAGCGTAATCGAGCCTTCCTCGACGCCGCGACGGCTCATGAAGTTGCCACTGACATAGTAGAGCACTTCGTCGCAGTCGACGCTGGAGTGGTTGTACGGCACCGGAATCGCCAGCGGATGGTAATCGAAAAGGCGCGGCACGAAGGCGCAGAACGCGGCGCCGGGCGCTTCAAAAG
>JAMXLK010000077.1 GCA_024281075.1 Vulcanimicrobiia bacterium | reverse complement strand
CCGTTTTGTCCGTTGTAGCACTGTTGCTCGCTGCGGCATCGTGCAGGTCTCAAACTCAATCTTTTAGTCCGCAGCCGGCGCCGCAGATCTTGCAACAGCTCAGCGGCGCCGGACGCATTCCCATTTCGCACGTCGTCATCATCTTTCAAGAGAATCGAACGACGGATTACCTCTTCCAAGGCATTCCCGGTGCAGACATCGCGAAGTACGCGATCGATTCCGAGGGAGACAAGGTGAAGCTAAAACCGATCTCACTAGGAACTCCTTGGGACCTCGGCCATACGCATTACGCCTTCCTTAAAGATTACGACAACGGCAAGATGGACGGATTCGATCAGGGCCTGCCGCCGAAACGTCATCTGCGTCCGTTCGGCCGTGGGCTAGATTCCGAGCTCTATCCGTACCACGAGATGGCAAAAGAGTATGTGTTAGCAGACCATATGTTTCAGAGCAATCAGGCCGACAGCTTTCCTGCGCACCTTTACATCGTCAGTGGTACCGCAACCGACGCTGTAATCGCTCCTTATCACGTTTCAAGGAATCCGCACGATAGGATCACGGGAAAAGGCATTGCCGGCGGATGCGACGCGGTAAAAACGGCATACGTCGAAACCATCGATCCGCGAAACGCATCACCGGGACCAACTCCTTTTCCCTGTCTCGACCGGCCGGTGCTTTCGGACTTTCTCGATGGACAGGGTGTTTCGTGGCGGTACTATCAAGCGCATCGCGGCGCGGGAGACTGGTTTGCTTTCGATGCAATCCGACACGTCCGGTACGGAAGCGATTTTGCAAACGTGGTCTCGCCGCCGCAAGCGATATTGGGCGACCTTTCAGCAGGAAGGCTCGCGGGCGTCTCGTGGGTGACGCCCGCCGGTCCATGGTCGGATCACGCCGGCGGCGGAGTCAGTTGGATTCGAGGACCGGCCTGGGTTGCCGCAGTCGTCAACGCGATCGGTACGAGCAAGTACTGGAAGAGCACCGCGATTTTCATTACCTGGGACGATTGGGGCGGCTGGTACGATCACGTCCCACCGCCGATCAAGAATGCGTACGAACTCGGGTTTCGCGTACCGCTGGTAATCATTTCGCCGTACGCAAAGAAGGGCTACGTTTCAAAGAAGCAACACGAGTTCGGCAGCATCCTTGCGTTCACCGAGGAGACCTTTGGGATCCCCAAGGGCGCGCTCGATGCCACGGATCGGCGCGCGGACGATCTGATGGATGCGTTCGATTTCAAGCAGCGGCCACGATCCTTTACTCGAATCAAAGCACCGCCGTTTTCGCCAAGCACCGGAGATAACGCACCGGATATCGATCCCGAGTAGGCTGTAAAGCGTGAAGAGCGATGGAGGTGCGTGGTGTTACGATGCACTAAGAGACCGCGTTGCGCACCGTTACCTTCCCAATACGGAAAAAGCGAGTCCGTACAGCATCGGTGATTGGAGGTTCCAAGCATTGTTCTTCCAGCTCCCGCAGCTGCCGGAGCAATAAAGGGCGAAGCTTGAGCCGTGCTTTTGCACGTCGGCAAACTCCGTTAAGGCCCAGACTACCACTGCGTTTTGAAGCTTCGCGTTCGTACGCATAACGACCCAGTACTGCTTGCCGCCAGTTAGAGTAATGCCGCGTTTATCTGAGCCGCTTGTTACCGTGCAGCACACGGCGTGGGGAAGGTTCTTCAACTGCCAACTATGGAGCGGCTTCCCAGGCAGCCCGCCGGCATCGTCATAGAGACCGAGAACGGCTCCGTTGGTTCCGTAGTCATACTCCGCCGCCACCTCGACTCGCGTGGCAATGCGGTTTGACTTCGGCGTAAAGGCTGTGGCCAACCACCACTCAGTACCCCGGCCCGCCTGCTGTCCGGGGCCGAAAACCGAGTAGCCCAACCAGCCCCAGTACGGGCTGTCCCGGTACTGTGTAAAGTTGTTCGCGATCTCGATCAGTCCCGCGTCGTCGGCATCGTTTCGCGCCACCAACGGACCATGGTTGCCGATCGAGACGAGCTGCGGAGTTCCGGATCTGTTCGCAACATGCACGACCAGCGGAAGCGCGCCGCCGGCAAGAGCGTTCGACTCCGAGCCGACGAGCGAAAGTATTGCCAGCACGGCGATCAAGATCTTATACATCGGTGTTTCCTCGCTTTACAAAACGACTCATGATTTGCTGCCTAGCACGGCAAACGCGGCTCCGGTCCCTTCGAGGGTGCCTTGGAACGTATACCAGCCCGGCCCATTCGAGCATTTACTGCCGTACGCGCAGTAGACGGCGTCGAGGAAGGGATGCAACTGTTCGGTAGCGTTCATGGCCCAGCCGGCCGCATCACTTGACTGTGCGCCTTGACCATCGAGGACGAGCCAATATTGTTGACCGCCGCTGAGCGGCAGTCCGCTCGGAATTTTCCCAACAACTAAAGCGCAGCAGAGCCCGAGACCGTTGTACGGCAGCCCGGGGAGTTGCGCCGAGAGCAGCGTTTTGCCAGGGGCGCCATTTTCGTCCTGATTGACGGTGAGGGTAAAGCCGGTGCTTCCGTAGCTAAACCCTGAGTTGATGATCGCGGCTTCGATCACGGTCGCGGTTTGATTGGCCGAAGGTGTGAACGCCGCAGCGAACTGATTGTCCGGAAACGTGGCGTTGCCATCGCCACCGACAATAACGAATTCCGTCCCGCCCCAGTACTTGCCCGATGGACGCTGCGCTAGGTTGTCAAAGATCTTCAAATAGTTCGCATCGGAAAAGCTTCGGGTTATTTGAAGTGACATCGCTTTGGTAACGCTACGATTTGGCCGAGCGAGCACGTTCGTGGGAGCCTCCGTAACCGGAGACGATCCGAAGAGGTGACCGCCGCACCCAGCTACTATGATCAGGCCGGTCAAAGACAGTGCCGCCCGCCATTGCTTCAAACTCATAAAACTTTGCCTCCGATCGGTCTAGTTAAATCCATGGCATCACTCCTCGCATCGTCCGTTTCGATGTTCAACGGGCCTTCCTACCAAAATTCACGAGAGTTGGCAGAATGTACCTTCCCGGAGCATTTTGTCGGCTTGAGTGCCATGAGATACAGACGACGGCGCAGTAGAAGACGTCACATGGCCCGCCGGCCGAATCCCGACAATCCGCTCGTTGCATGGCGGCGCTCGCTGCGCGATCTGCGCGGCCGTACGCGCCTTACCGAAGGTCCCAGTCATGCCGCGCTGCGCGACAGCATCGAGATCGCGCTCTTCCGCGTGCCGAGCCGACAGCGCGAGATTGTTCGGCGCTACGATCTATCCGGAGAAGCTGCGGTCGAGATTCAACGTGCATTGGGGATCTCCGCGAGGCAGTTCTTTCGCGACCGGCGTGCCGCGCTGACCGCATTGCAGACGCACCTGCCTAATCTGTTGATGCCGCAGCCGGCGATACCAGCAGCGCCGGCCATGCCGCCTCATTCCATTATCGACGCGTGCGACGCCACGTTGTCGGCCAGAGTTTATGCGCGCGGTCTGGCGCAGATCGGAAACGTGCGGTGCCTCGGCGTCCTGCGTGAACTCGCCTGGAGCACCACCGATCCAAGCACGCGCTCGGATCTCTTTCTGGAGTTAGCTGAGCTCGCGCTCGACTTCGACGACGACAGCACAGCGCGCAATGCGGTCGTATCTCTCCTGCAGGTTCGCAACGACACCAGCGAACTTGCGCCCGGCCATGCCGAATATTTCGCGGCGCGTCTTGCTCGCACGGAGGCCAGGCTCGCTGAGCCATATCCCGACGCAGCTGCGAAGCTGAGAGAGGCGGTCGCGTGGCTGCGCCGATGCCTCGTCGCATCCTCCAACGCGATCGACGCGCAAGCAGCGCTTTCAGAGACGCTCGGTGACATGGTCGTACTCGACTTCGAGGCGGGAAACTTTACATCCGCGCGTACGGCTTCGGCTGAAGCCGTTCGAGTCATCGAGACCTTTGCGCTGTGGACGCGTCCGCGGGCGCTCGAAATCATGGCGATGGATGCAGATCTCAATGCATGCCTCACCGGGCATATGGCCGCAGCGACGGAAAAGGTCTCATCGTTGCTGCGGCGCGCTGTCGATTCGGCATGGTCGGCGACGGCGAGCCGGCTCGGCGCAGATCTCGTCGGTCTCTACGGTGCCAGCGGAGAGTGCAGCGCGGCGCTTCGCTGGTATAGCCGGATGTGGCCGGTAGCCGTTGAAAGCGCCCGTCCACGGGACCGGTGGAGTTTGACGGTGGAAGCCGCCGGATCGTACGCGGCTGCGGCTCGGCCTCGCGCGGCGCTCGCGATCCTCAGCCGCGCGCAAGACGGCGTGAGCTGCCCGCCACGAAACGTACCGGCGAGGCATGCGTTTGTAGCTTCGTCCCTTCTCCAACTAGGCGAGGCGGGGAAGGCGTTGGATGCGGCGCATGCCGCCCTGTGTGGATACGCGGCGCGTCGCGCCGGGCGCGGCATGGGCGATGCTCACCGTTTGATTGCGAAGTCGCATGCGAGGCTTGGCGACCGGGCTGCTGCCTGCGAGCACATTATTGAAGCGCGCTCTTTGAGCGAGCGCTACGGATTGCCGGAAGGTTTGCTTTGTACGTTAAACGCGCAGGCCGAGATCCTGCGAAGCCACGCCGTCAAGACCGAAGCGCACGAGTTAGAACGGCTTCTTCATGGTCGCATGGGAGGCTGAAGCAAGTGCTCTACCAGCCGAGCTACATTGGACCGATATCTTACGGCTATGCTTTTCGTTTTTGCGGTGCGAAAGGGAGCTCGAATCGCGCATTTTGCCAGATTCATCGGCTTACGGCTATTGCGGGTATGATATTGAAATGCCGTGGACAGCTGACGATGCCGAGAGGCACACGCACAAAGCGACGACACCGGAGCTAAAAGAGCTGTGGGCCAGGGTCGCAAACGACTCGCTTAAACGTGACGGTGATGAAGGCCGCGCGATTCGCGAGGCAAACGCCGTGATCGCGCGACAGGCCTGATACGTTTACGGCGTGAGGGAGAAAACCGTACCGCAACCGCGAATGCAGCCGTAGTCCGCGCGGCGGCCCGTTGCTCAATGCGGCGGGGCCGGCCACATCCATGGCGAACCTTCCACAACGTGGAAGAGCTCCGTTACGCCGTTGTTTTGGAACCGTGTGCCGCGAGTGAAGGAGGTGGCTTCACGGTCACCGTGCCCGCGCTTCCGGAGATCGTAACGCAGGGCGATAACCTTGAAGACGCGCTTGCCATGGCGCGCGATGCGATCGAACTGAGCCTGTCCGTGCGCCGCGACGAGGGCGACGAAATTCCGCCTTCCGATGCGGACGATGCGCGCCTCGAGATCGTCGCCGTCCCCATTCCCGCCGCATAGTCCCCAATGCCGAAGCTGCCACGAGTGACCGCTCGAGAGATCGTGCGGGCACTCAAGCGCGCCGGATTTTCGTTGGTTCGTCAGACTGGATCGCACGCGTTCTTCCGTCACCCTGACGGCCGTTTTGTCAACATCCCGATGCATACAGGAGACCTCAAAACTCCGACTCTTGCCGCGATCTTGAAGGCCGCCGGCCTTAGTACCACTGAATTGCACGACCTTCTTTGAGAGCACTGGTCAGGCGAGGGCGTACAGTTGCTCCTTTCGCGCGAGCGGGCCTAAGATTATGTTAGCAGATGGCTCTGCTAGACGACCTCTGTTAGCAGGCCCATTTGCGGAAGGCGCAATAACAATCGACGTTAGCGGGCACTTGGAGAGGTGGCAGAGCGGTTGAATGCGGCGGTCTTGAAA